>JARLGE010000073.1 GCA_031296215.1 Occallatibacter sp. | reverse complement strand
CTTTGAACGATGGAGCGAAAGCTCTCAAGGGCTCTGCGTAACCTGCTTGTTTTCAACGCCTGCTAGGGGGTTTTTTACCTAACCTCTTTGTTATCAATATGCGAGGAGGGGGGGTGGGGTACACGCCTTCCCTGGAGGGTAAATTCCGGGGAATTTAGCGGGCCCGGAATCGGCTTCAAGGTTTGGCCTGAGAAGACCATTGTGCGCCGGGGAATGGTAATAATCCGCAAAAGAAAGCTGCAAGTATCCCAGGTTTTCCGCCGCGGCGGACGGGACCCTCTTGGACTTCGCTCAGGGCAGGCATTCGGCTTCGCTCAGGGCAGGCTCAGGGGCGCCCGACTGGAAAAGTGACAAGGGTCCGGGCCTAAAGGCCTCGTTATTTGGCTCTCTTTCAGGGGGTTACCCCCCCCCTGCTCCCTCCTGAATTACCGATCTAAACTGTGGTGCTAGAACCCGGACCAGCGAAGGTAGGCGGCGATGATCGGCTTGCCCCACAGCGAGCTGACGATTCCGCTGATGCAAAGGAATGTACCCAGCGGCAGAGTGCTTGCGGCCCAGGATGCGGAACCGCGACGCCAGGCCGGGACGGCCAAAACCGCGAAAGCGGCGACGGAGCCGAGGATGGCTCCCAGGGCGAAGGAGAGCAATGCGCCGGGCAGGCCCAGCCAGGCGGCCAGCATGGCCATCAGCTTGGCGTCGCCCATGCCGATGCCTTCGCGCTGGCGGATGAACTGGTAGACCCAGCGGACCAGCAGCACCAGGCCGGAAGGCACCACCACATTGATCATCGCGGCGATTGCAGCGGACTCGATTTGAAATCCCATCGAGAACTTCGGGACGTAAGCCGGATCGAGTTTCTGAAGTGCCGGGGCCAGGGCGACCCAGGCGAATGCCAGTGCGGTTCCAGGCAGCGTGAGCCGGTCAGGGAGCCAAAAGTCTTCCGCATCGAGGCAGGCCAGAGCGACCAGCATCCATTCCAGGATCATGCTGACCAGCAAGTCGCCCAGAGCCTGGTAAAGATCGCGCATGGGCAGGGCATGGGTGAACAGCGCGGGATCGAGGGCCACGGACAGAAATTTCCACGCTTGAAAGGCCCACAGGGCGCCGACGGAGAACTCAACCAGCGGATAGCGCCAACTGATTTGAGCCTGACAGTTGCGGCAGCGGCCGTGCAGGGCCAGCCAGCTTGCCAGGGGCAGATTCTCCCACCAGGCCAGTGTGTGTTCGCAGTTTCTGCAGTGCGAGCGCGGGCTCACCACGCTCTCATCGTCGGGCCAGCGGTTCAGGCATACGTTCAGGAAGCTGCCGAAAGCCAGCCCCAACAGCCCCGCAAAAATCGTTCCCAGAAAGCGAATCATGCGTGTGGAAGAGTATACCCCACCTGCCGTTGGGCTGACGGTACGGCCGCCAGAAAGAAGGCGCAAGGATGAGCGCGCTGCATTGAGGTTTGGGGCGCGCCGCCCGCGGATGCGGCGCTATACCCCGAATTGACGCAGATGATGATCCAGATGCTTGTACATCAGGATGGCCCACTCGTTTGGCGTCATGCGTCCGAAGAAGGTGTGCGGATGGGTGGTGCAGCCCGCGGGGCCGGCGGCGGTGAAGCGGTCGATCAAAGCGCGTAGCCGCGCGCTTTCCTCATGCAGGTCGCGCTGGTCCGGCACGATGAGATCCTTGGTGGTGGGCGAGTTGCGGCGGATTGGAGCGTCGTCTCCAAGCACCCTGGGCTTGACGATGCGCCCCAGCACGCTGGCCAGGCCGGGACGCGGCGGAATGCGTTCGCCTACCACCCACTCCATGCTCGCCGCGCAATGCGCTACGGCCTGGGCAGCATTCATGGCGCCCCACTGGCCTGCGCTGTCGGGTTTGAGACGCGCGATCCGCTCCTTGACCTCTTGCGCGGCCGCGGGTTCATAGAGGTTTCGCATGGATAGACCTTATACAGCGAAGCAGCAGGCAGCCGCAATACCTGCCCAACGCCACGGAGAAGAGCCTGCCGCGGGCTGCGTTAAACTGGAGAGGCATGGACGTTCCGCCGGAAAGCCTGCCCGCACCAATTCCTGCCCAAGAGACCGCGACCGACGCAGCCCGCGCCGGTGTGTTGTTCGAGCAGTCGGCGGCTATCATGGTGCGGCTGCGGGCTCCGGGCGGCTGCCCCTGGGACCGGGAACAGTCCTTCGATTCCATCCGCAAATACACGCTGGAAGAGACCTACGAGGTCTTCGACGCCATTGAGCGGCGGGATTTTCCGCACCTGGCCGAGGAGCTGGGCGACCTGCTGCTGCAGGTGCTGTTTTATGCGGAGATGGCAGCCAACCAGGGGCACTTCACCATTGCCGAGGTGCTGGAGCAGTTGAACAACAAGCTGGTGCGGCGGCATCCGCATGTGTTTGGCGAAGAGGCTTCGCGGGCGGCGGGGAACCGCGCGAATGTCGATGCGGCGGTCGAAGGTTCTTCGGCGGCGGTGCTGCGGAATTGGGAAGAGATCAAAACCGCGGAAAAGGCATTGCATCAAGCGGGCGCGGCTGCGGCGCAGGGGCCATCGATATCGAGATTGGATACAGTGCAGCGGGCGCTGCCCGCGTTGGCCGAGGCGACCAAGCTGGGAGCGAAAGCCCAGAAGGCTGGATTCGATTGGCCTAACTGGCGGGATCTTTTGCCCAAGCTGGCCGAAGAGACGGCGGAATTGGAGGCCGAGGCTGCTTCGGCCGATCCCGAGCGCAAGCCGCATGTGGAAGCGGAGCTGGGCGATCTGCTGTTTACGGCAGTGAACCTGGGCCGGCACCTGGGCGTGGATGCGGAGATGGCGCTACGCGGCTGCAACCGGCGCTTCCGCGATCGGTTTCGGGAGATGGAGATGGCCTCGGAGAGGCCGCTGGAAGAGCTCAAGCCGGAGGAGTTGGAGGCGCTGTGGGCAGGGGCGAAGAAGAAGCTGGCGGGCGAGCCGAAAACAAGGGAGGGGCTGTGAGCGAAAGGCCAGAAAAGCGTCCCTCGGGGGCTAAAGCCCACGTCGATTTTGCGGCATTTGCGGCACGACTGAAGTCGTGCGCTTTCAAAGATTCATCGTCTTCGACGCGACTGGGGTCGTGGCCTTTCAAAGATCGATCGCCGGGGGTTCAGCGATGATCGTGATTCGCAGTTGCCAGGGCCAGGACGAGCTGGAGTCATGCGTCAAGCTCGAGGTGGAGACCTGGGGCTACGACCCGACGGAGGTGATTCCGCGCAAGGCGTTTCTGGTGTGGCAGAAGGTGGGCGGACAGGTGATCGGCGTCTTCGACACGGAGATGACGGGCGCGGGGGCAGAGGGCGGGCCGGAGTCGCTGGTGGGTTTTGTGGCGGCGCTGCCTGGAATCAAGGCCGGCAAGGGAGAACCGCGGCCCTATCTGCACTCGCACATGATGGCGGTGAAGGAGGGTTACCGCAACCGCGGCCTGGGCGTGGAACTGAAGCTGGAGCAGCGCAGGGAGGCGCTCGGGCGCGGCATTGGCCACATCGAGTGGACCTTCGATCCCCTGGAGATCAAGAACGCCTTTTTGAATATCCGCAAGCTGGGCGCGGTGGTGCGCACCTACCTGGTGGATTTCTATGGTGTATCCTCATCTCGTTTGCAGGGTGGGCTGCCGACCGATCGGCTTGTCGCCGAGTGGGAGCTGGATTCGGCGCACGTGCGGGCAGCTCTTGAAGGCCGAAGCCCGGCTGAGAGGAAGATAGACGAGCGTATTCTGGTTCCGGCGGCGATTTACGAGTGGAAGGCTTCCGAGGCCGGGCGGGAGCAGGCGCTGGTCGTGCAGATGGAGAACCGGCGCAGGTTTCAAGAGGCATTTCGGCGAGGTTTGTCCGTGCTCGGCTATGACCGGGATGCGGATGGAAATGGGACCTTTTTACTGGGCGATGCGGCCCAGATCGAAGTCGATTGATTCCCCAAGGAAAGCAAAAAGCTATGAAGATCGATGCGATTATTTTGCGCGAACTGCATCTGCCGCTGGTGCGTCCGTTTGAAACCAGCTTTGGCGTCACCGCCAACCGGAGGATCGTTCTGGCCGAGGTGCGGTCGGAGGGGCTGACGGGCTGGGGCGAGTGCACGGCCGGCGAGCATCCGTTTTTCTCGGCCGAGTCGACCGACAGCGCCTGGGCCGTGATCGTGAGCGAGCTGGGCCCGATGCTGGCCGCCTCGACGCCGGAGCACGGCGGCGATTGCCAGAAGATCTTCCGCCTGGTGCGCGGCAATCCGATGGCCAGGGCGACGCTGGAAAACGCCATCTGGGACTTGGAGGCGCAGCGGGAAGGGATTTCGCTCTCGCAGTTGCTGGGTGGGGTGCGCGATAAGATTCCGTGCGGTGTCTCGCTGGGCATTCAAGCGTCGATCCCCGAGCTGATGGCGATCATCGAGCGCGAGTTGGCCGCCGGCTACCAGCGCATCAAGCTGAAGTGCAAGCCGGGCTGGGATCTCGAGGTATTCGAGAAGGTGCGCAGCCGCTGGCCGGGAATCATGCTCAGCTGCGACGCCAACTCCGCTTACCGGCTGCGCGATGCCGACCACCTGGTGGAGTTCGACGCCTTCGACCTGCTGATGATCGAGCAGCCACTGTGGCACGACGATTTTTACTACCACTCGATGCTGCAGAAGCGGCTGGAGACACCGATCTGCCTGGACGAATCGATCCGGAACCGTCGCGACGCGCTGGCAGCCATCGAGATGGAGTCGTGCAAGATCATCAACATCAAGCTGGGGCGGGTGGGCGGATTCTCAGAAGCCATTGCGGTGCACAACGCAGCGCAGGAGCGGGGGATTCCGGTGTGGTGCGGCGGCATGCTGGAGTCGGGCATCGGGCGCGCGCACAACATTGCGCTGTCGGCGCTGGAGAATTTTTCGCTGCCGGGGGATGTGTCGGCTTCAGCGCGCTATTGGCGCGAAGACATTGTGGAGCCGGAGATTGAGGTGACCTCGGCCGGGGAGATTGTCATCCCCGATTCACCGGGGCGCGGCTACGAGGTGAAGACGGACCTGGTGGAGCGGCTGACGGTGCGCAAGGAAGAGATTCGGGCGCTGGAACTGGTGGGGTAGAAGGCTGCTTCTGTTTTGCCGGTCTTTTTTTCCGGCGGCGAGGTTTCTCGAGCCGCGGAGAGCGATCCCGGTGTACTATGCAATGCATGCCGGAGAACCCAGAGCAGCAGCTAAAGGGATTTGTAGCCAAGTTCGAGCCGGCGATCGGGAAACTGATTCGCGAATGCCGGTCAGCTCTGCGCGGGCGCTTCCCGACCGCGAACGAATTGGTCTATGACAACTATAACTTTTTTGTGATTGGCTACTGTACGACGGAGCGGCCCTCCCATTGTGTCGTCTCCCTGGCAGCGAATTCCAAAGGGCTCGGCCTCAGCTTCTATCATGGGGCCACGCTTCCCGACCCTCACCACATCTTGCAGGGCAGCGGGAACCAGAACCGATTTGTGAGGCTGGATGGCGCGGCCACGTTCAATAGGCCGGAAGTTTTGGAGCTGCTTGCTGCTGCCGAGGCGCAGGCCGATCCTCCCTTCGCCAAAGGGGGGAGTGGCAAGTTGATCATTCGTTCGATCTCCGAAAAGCAGCGGCCACGCAGGTAACCTCGGGCGGAGACTCGCCAAGCCGTGCGCTGCTCAATGGTCTACTGAGTTGCTGGACTGGCTAACCCGCCGCCAGCGCGTCTTCGGCGCGGGCGAAGGTGTAGGGGCCTTCGGGCACCAGGGCGACGCGGGCGCCGGCAGGGAGTCCGGCCAGGGTTGCGGCGACGGCTTCTCCCAAGGTGCTGAAGGCGCTTTCGGCGAGGAAGCCAAGCTGGCCCTTCGTGACTCCCGGCGTAAAAAAGTAGAGATCGAATCTTTCGCCGGCCAGGGCCAGCTTCTCGAGTTGCCACTGGTCGATTTCGACCGGCGCCGAGCGAATTTCGTCGAGGAAGCTGCGGTAATCCTTCATCGCCGCAAGCCGGCGGGCAAACTCGGGGGAGCCGACGCCCTCGGCGCACTGGGCGACGATGAGGATGCGGCCACCGGGCTTGACCATGTGGGCGGCGGCGGTGATGCCCTTGACGCACTGATAAAACGTGAGGTCGAGCGGGTACCCGGCGGAGCTGGTGATGACCGCGTCGACGGGCTCTTCGAGGCGCTCCAGACAGGTTTGCTCGACGAAGGCTACGCCGGCGGCGTGGGCCTGGACGGGGTCGCCGGCAAAGACGCCGGAGATCATGCGGTCCTGGGTCAGGGCCACGTCGAGCATGAAGTCGTGGCGGGCCATGCGGGCTATCTCAAGCAGCTCGGCGTGGAGTGGATTGGCGTCAATGGAGCCTTCCGTGGCCAGCGGCTCGCGCATGAAACGGGGCGAGTGAATGACCTTGATGGTCTCCTGCGCGGCCAGGCCGGGGGCGATGAGCTTGCGGCCTCCGCTGAAACCCAGCATCAAATGCTGCTCAATGAAACCGAGGGTAATGTGCAGGTCGGTGGCCATGAAGCGTTCGTCGATGTAGACCGGGGTACCGCGGCCCGTTTCGCCCAGAAAGAGATGCTCGGCGAGCGCTTTGGCGTCGTGGCTGACGATGCGGTATTTGGCGGCGATTTCAGGGCCGACGATGGTCACGATCTCGTCTTCAGAGGCGCCTCGATGCAGGCCGGTGGCGATGAGGATGGTGATGCCTTCGACGGGAATCCCGGCCCGGTGCAGGCGATCGAGAATCGGCGGCAGAGTTCTGCGGTTCGGCGCGGGCCGGGTGATATCGCAGACGGAGATGGCGGCGGTTTTCTTGCCGGCGGCGAGGGCGGCGAGGGGCGGGCAGCCGATGGGTGCGTCGAGCGCGGCGTTGAGGGCGGCATTCTCGTCGTCAAGCGCGCGGGCGGTGCGGCTCATGATGACCTGGGAGCGGAAGCCGTCGGGGATGGATACATCGATACCGCTCTTGCCGAATGAAAAATGTGCTTTCATGCAACTCCTTGGGCGGGTACGCAGTTGCCGTCCCTGAAGGCAAGTTTACTTACTTTTGCCGATGTTTGCTGGGGTTGTTAACCAAAGGGCGGCTCATTCGTTGTGTGTTTAGAAGCGAATGAATCGCTTCTTTCAAGTGAGGGAATGGAAATGTCGCGACGTGCTCGAATTCTGCCCTGGTCTGTTGGTTGTTTTTTTGTGCCCACCGTACTTTCCGCGGCTCTGGCGTGGGCGCAGACCGCGCCTGCAGCTTCTCGGCCTGCGGCGCCGGCGAAATCCGCCGAATCCATCCAGTCAGCAGCTCAAGCCGCAGTGGTCAGCGACCGCGACTTTGCCGTTACCCAGGTGGAGCTTCTCCGCCTGCTGCGGATGAGCCCTACGCTGACGACGGTCATCGCTCGCGACCCATCGCTGCTGTCCAACCAGGACTACGTGAGCAGCAAGAATCCGCAGTTGGCCGCCTTTCTTGTTGCGCATCCTGAGGTGGCGCGCAACCCCGAGTTCTACCTTTTCACCCATGTAGCCCATGGGGATGGCAGTCCCAACGAAGAGCTGGAACGGGCGGTATGGCCGGAACTGGCTCCGCGTGGGAGCGATCCCTGGTCGGCGACGGATGTGCTCGGTCCCATCGCCGCGCTGCTGGCGTTTGCGTGCTTCCTGTCGGCTCTGGTGTGGCTGGTGCGGCAGTTCCTCGAGAACCGGCGCTGGGGGCGCATCTTCAAGCTTCAGAGCGAAGTCCATGGGCGCCTGATCGACAAGTTCAGCTCCAACCAGGAACTGTCCGGATACATGGAGACCGAGGCGGGCAAGCGATTCCTGGAGGCGGCTCCGATTCCAGTTGGATTTGAGCCCGAGCAGCGCGTACCCAATGCGATTGCGCGGGTGCTGACTCCGCTGCAGATTGGGATTGTGCTGATCCTGCTGGGGGTGGGGTTCTTCATGCTGCGCAACGTGCGCGTGGAGATGCACGTTCCCATGCTGGTGCTGGGAACGGTAGCGCTTATGCCCGGACTCGGGTTTATTATCTCCGCAGGCATCACCTGGGTTCTGGCTGGACGGCTGGGGCTGATCCCGGAGAGCCCGGCAGGCGGCAGCCGGCTCAGCCCGACCCGTCACGGGAACGGCGAGTGAGCCGGGACGCCAACGAGACAAAGGAAAGAGCCAGCAGCCATGAGGTGGGAATTCGTACTTCCGAACTCGATCGCCG
>JARLGE010000072.1 GCA_031296215.1 Occallatibacter sp. | reverse complement strand
TGGCCGCCTGGCTGGGCCTGCCCGGCGCATTGCTCTCCTTCGCCCTGGGAGCCATCCTCGGCTCCGTCGCCGCTTTCGCGGTTTTGGCCGTCCCGGCCTGGCGTCGCGGTTCCGCATCCTGGGCCGCAAGCACTCTGCCGTTGGGCACATTCCTTTGCATCAGCGGAATCGTCAGCTCGCTGTGGGGCAAGCCGATCATCGCCGCCTACCTCCGCTGGTCCGGGTTCTAGCACCACAGTTTAGATCGGTAATTCGGGAGGGAGCAGGGGGTTTTAACCCCCTGAAAGAGAGCCAAATAACGAGGCGTTTAGGCCCGGACCCTTGTCACTTTTCCAGTCGGGCGCCCCTGAGCCTGCCCTGAGCGAAGCCGAATGCCTGCCCTGAGCGAAGTCCAAGTGGGTCCCGTCCGCCGCGGCGGAAAACCTGGGATACTTGCAGCTTTCTTTTGCGGATTATTACCATTCCCCGGCGCACAATGGTCTTCTCAGGCCAAACCTTGAAGCCGATTCCGGGCCCGCTAAATTCCCCGGAATTCACCCTCCAGGGAAGGCGTGTACCCCACCCCCCCTCCTCGCATATTGATAACAAAGAGGTTAGGTAAAAAACCCCCTAGCAGGCGTTGAAAACAAGCAGGTTACGCAGAGCCCTTGAGAGCTTTCGCTCCATCGTTCAAAGAAAAACAAAGGAGTTACGTCCAACTCTCCCCTTGCTTGTTGCAAGGCTGAAACATCGGCCGCTTACCTCGCCGCGGGTGCAGGCGAGGCCGCCTTGGCGTTGGCAATCTCCGGATCCTTCAGCGCCTTGATCGCCTCTTTGCCGTGCTTGCTGTCCGGATCGTACAGAGCCACCTTCTGGTAGTAACCGCGCGCCTCGGCAAAGTTGCCCAGGTGACGCGCGCTTTCGGCCAGGCCCCAATAGACCTCCGGCTCATCCGGCGTCAGCACCAGCGCCGACTCAAACCGCGACAGCGCCGCCTTCCAGTTCTTGATCTCGAGGTAGTATTCGCCCACCTGGAGATCCTCGGCGGAGGTCTCCTGGTGCTCGGGCTCCTTGGCCGCCGGCTGCTTCTTCTTCTTCCCCTGCGGCTGATCGTCGTCGCCGGGCGCGGGGAGAAGCTTGTCGAGGCCCGTCAGGCTAGAACTCGAATCGCCGGTCTGCGCGGCATCGGCGTCCGGAACCGCGTCGTCGGGGCTGCGCACCGGGTCGGCGTCGTCGCCCGGCAGCCGGACGCGGCTGTCGGCCGCATTGTCCTCCCCGCCGTAAGTCCCCGGCGGCAGGGCCGGCGTACCCGAGGAAGGCATCACCGGAACATTGCTCGTATCGTCCGGAAACGCATTGGCGTCCGCCGGTTTCCCCGCAGGCGCGGCCGGCTGCTGGCTCGGCTTGGCGGGCGGATTCTGGGTCGGCGCAGCCTGGGCGTCTGTCCTCCAGGCCGCCATCAGGCAGAACGCCAAAACCAGCGCAGCCGTGAATCTCCGCTTCATCTCCGTTGTCCTTGCACCTTCCATGGCCCTCTTGGTGGTACGATGCGGCACATACAGCAAAATCTGCTTCCAAGGAAAGCATCGCACACCCGCATGGCTCTCATCATCCGCTCCTCCGCCATCCACGCCGCCGGTTGCTATACCACCGCCCCCATCGCCAAGGGCCGGCACGTGGCCGAGTACACCGGTCCGCGCCTCAGGAAAGCCGAGGCCGACAAGGCCTACGAAACCTCGCCCATCACCTATTTATTTGGACTGGGAACAGGCGAGATCGTCATCGACGGCCACTGCACGTCCATGTTCATCAACCACAGTTGCGACCCCAACTGCGAAACCAGCGAAGTCCGCGGCCGCGTCTGGATCAAGTCCATCCGCCCCATCGCCGCCGGCGAAGAGATCACCTACGACTACTGCCTCTACGACGGCGGCGACGACGAGGCCGTCTGCAACTGCGGGGCGAAGAAGTGCCGGGGGACGATGTACTCCAAGGAAGAGAGCCGCCGCCGCATGCGGGCCAAAGAGAAAGCGGCCCTCAACGGCGCCGGCAAACCAGAGACAAAGACGCCCGAACCGAAGCGGCAGCCAAGCCCGCGAGTCTGACAACCGCCGGACCGCGCCCTACGCTCCGTGCAACTCAGGCTCCTGCCAGAATGCCGTGGACGAGTTCGGCGTTCTCCTTGACCTCGTCCTTGCTTCTGGGAAACACGCCCACGTACACGCCATCGTTCGGCTTGATGCTGCTGAACGCGGTGCGGAAGGCCTGCGCCACACCGTCGTCGCCGATGCGTCCGGCGGCCAGGATCTTGAAGGCGAAGCAGGGCTTCGGGGTTTGCCGAATCACCTTGTACATGCGCGCCGGGTCGCTCTGCATATAGATATCGTGCGGCATTTCCATGATCTCGCCGTTAAGCGCCTGCTTCCATTCCTCCGCCGTTCGCGTGCGGTTGTAGACACAGCCCGCGTAGAAATCGATGTCCCAGCCCTGCTCTTCAACCAGCTCGATCACCTCAGGTTTATGGGTTCCCACGCCCACCATCACTCCCAGATCGCGCGCCCGCTTGCACCACTCGTGCTCGCTGGCCATGGTGCCGGTCTGGAAAGCCTTGTCGATCTCCTCGCCCCGCCTTTGCAGGGCAAGCGGCTTCAAATTCCTGACCAGCGCCGCCGCATCGTCGTTGGCTGTGACCTGAATGATCAGGTGCATCCGCCCGCCCTCGGCCTGGAACCTGGCCAGGTCCTGCGGAGCCCGGCCCATGTTGACGTAGTTGAAGGCGTCGATGCCGTAGGAGTTGGCACGGTGCAAGACTTCGCAGACCTTGTCCTGCGAGTACCACTCCCGCATCGCGGCGCTGAAGTTGTTGTTGTAGTGGGAAAAGCCATACATGGGATTGACGCCCAGAACCAGCCGGCCGATCTCCGCGTTGCCGAACTTCATCTTCGGAACCTGGACCGGGGCAACCTGGCCCTGTGCAGGCGCGGCCTGGCCCGCCGTCTGCGGTTGTTTTCCTGTCTCCGGCTGCGCCGCCGCCTGGGTGGCTGCTCCGCCCACAATCCCTATCGCCAGGGCTGCGCTGGACTGCAGAAACTCCCGCCGCGTGTTGGACATAAAGGCTCCTTCTCTCAAAACAACACGGGCCAAGCCACGGTCTTGCTTTAGAGTTTCATGCAGGCCGCTGGCGCACTCGTTGCAGACAGTGCAGCACGGCGCCCGGCCCGGTAGCTGTGATCGGCGTCTCTGTTCTGCAAGTCGATGGAGAGCCGGTCTCCGGCTACAGCCGGCAGTGCAGCCGAGCCTGTGCGCAGAGACGTTGTAGACGGGTGCCCTTTGGCTGGTTGATCCGTTTCCCGCCCGGCCGCGTTTTCAGCTTCCCCTCCAATCAGAAGCATCCGGTTTTCAATGCCATGGACAGGAACGGTACAATCTCATCTGGCCCTCACAGATTCCAGGGCCGCCTTCGAAGGAGCATGGACGCAGATGGGTTACCAGGTTCTGGCCCGCAAATATCGCCCGCAGCGCTTTGCCGACGTGGCCGGCCAGGAGCACGTCACCCGCACCCTGATGAATGCGCTGGCGCAGAACCGCATCGCCCACGGCTACATCTTCTCGGGACACAGGGGCATCGGCAAGACCACCATCGCCCGCATCGTGGCCATGGCGCTCAACTGCCGGACGGAGATCGGCTCGGAAACCCGCCCTACCCCCGAACCCTGCGGTGTTTGCGACTCCTGCGCGGAGATTCGCCAGGGCAATGCCGTCGATGTGATTGAGATCGACGCGGCCACCAACCGCGGCATCGACGAGATTCGCGAACTGCGCGACGCCGCGCGCTACGCGCCCTCCCGCGACCGTTACAAGATCTACATCCTCGACGAGGCCCACCAGATCACCGAGGCCGCCTTCAATGCCCTGCTCAAGACCCTCGAGGAGCCGCCGGCGCACGTCATCTTCATGATGGCCACCACGCAGCCCGAAGACATTCCGCAGACCATCCGCTCCCGCTGCCAGCACTTCAGCTTTCACGCCGTCAAGTTCGCCGACATCATGGCGCAACTGCGCATGATCGCCACCGAGGAGCAGGTGGAAGCCGAGGACGCCGCGCTGGCTCTGCTGGCCGAAGCCGGCGACGGCTCCATGCGCGACGCGCTGTCGATCATGGACCAGGCCATCGCCTCGGCGCCCATCGAGGGCGGCCGTCCCGTGCTCAGCGGCGCGCAGATTCGCGAGCTGATGGGCGCGGTGCCGAACGCCGTCTTCGAGCGCCTGCTGGAAGCTATCGCCGCGGGGCAAAGCGCCGAGCTGATGGAGCAGTTGAACCTGCTGGTCAATGCCGGCCACAGCCCCTTCTCGCTGGCCCGCCAGATGGTGCGCTACCTGCGCAACGCACTGATGGCCAAGCTGGGCGGCGAACAGACCGAGTTGCTCCAGATCAGCGGCGACGAGCGCGCCCGCGCCACGCGCACGGCCCTGCTGTTTACCGAAGAAGAGCTGACCCGCAATCTGCAAATCGTTCTGCGCACGTTCGACGATTTGAACTACCGCCAGGAGCAGCGCTTCCACTTGGAACTGGGCCTGCTCAAGCTGATCCACGCCCAGCGCCTGCTGCCGCTGGAGGAGTTGCTCAGTGGCGCCGCTGCCGCCACCGGCCCGCGCAGCGCCGCTCCATCCTCTGCCCCACGTTCTTCCGTTTCCTCCCCCCAAGCCGCGCAAGCGGCGTCTGCCGCACCGCAGGCGCCCGCCGGCAGCAGTTGGAGCGCCAGCCCCACGGCTGCGAAGATGGAGTCCAGCCCACGCGTCGAGTCCTCATCTTCCTCAGTGGCGACCATGGAGCGGACAGCATCCGCTCCGACGCGGAGCGCAGAGGCCTCGATCCGCCCCTTCTCCGGCAACGCGCCGTTCCCTGCCCCCGCCAACCCCTCCGCCGGCTACGGCGCAGCCGCTACACTCACCGAAGGCGCGCTGGCCAAGGCCCCTGAAGCAGCTACGCAACCCGCTGCCGCGCCCGGCGTCGAATCGGTGCGTTACGCCGTAGGTTCCGCTCTGGTCGACGCCGGCCATGTGTCCGCTGCTCAACTTCTCGGCACCGGCTCCTGGATTCTCGAAGCCACGAGTCTCCGCATCGAAGTCCCCGGCATGGGCAAGAAGATGCTGACACTGACCATCAACGCCGCCGCGGAAAAGATCATCCGCCAGGAGTTGCAGCGGCTGGGCGCACCTACGCGCTTTCTGGTCGTTCCGGGCGACGGCGCCGCGTCGGCAAGTCCGCTGACCGAAGCGCCGCCCCTGGCCGGCAGCGTGCAGCAGGCTGCGCTCTCCAACCCCCTCGTCCAGCGGGCCAAGGAGATCTTCAAGGCCGAGGTGCGTAGCGTCGTCGATCTCAGGCAGAAGTGAGTTTAGGAAGCCTCTGCTTGAATTGATGTTTTGAAAGGGCACGGCGGGGTACCGGGGAACCCTCGGGGTCGGGGTACCGTGCCGAAAGAGTGCGGGAAACTAAGTTGGGCTTTAGCCCCTGAGGTATGCTTTGCGGGGGTTTCATAGGAAGGCAGACCATGATCAATCCACTCAAAATCTCCGAGATGCTGTCCCAGGCCAACCAGATGCAGGAAGAGGTCCAGCGCAAGCTGGGCGAGACAGTGGTCGAGGGCTCCAGCGGCGGCGGAGCCGTTATCGCGACCATGAACGGCAAGAAGGAGATGCTTAGAATTCGCATCGACCCGGCGGCAGTGGTCGGCCTGAGCGGCGGCCAGCCGGATGTCGAGATGCTGGAAGACCTGGTCGTCGCCGCCGTGAACGACGCAGGCCGCCACGCTGACGAAGCCATCAAATCGAACATCCAGGGCCTGCTCGGCGGCCTCAAAATTCCGGGGCTGACTTAGTTCGGGATCTCCAGGAAGCTGGGTGCCCCAGAGCCTGCCCTGAGCTTGTCGAAGGGACTCGATTCTTAGACCTGGGAATGAGCAAACCACAAGGACGGATCGGATTTCAGGAGGCACAACCCGTGACCCGCTACGCCGAGCCCATGGCCCGGCTGATTGAAGAGTTGAAGAAGCTGCCCGGCGTGGGCACCAAGAGCGCCCAGCGCTTCGCCTTCTACATTTTGCGCTCCTCCGACGAGGACGCCGCGGCGCTCGCCGAAGCCGTGCGCGGCCTGAAGGCCAGCCTGCGGCTGTGCTCGGGGTGCAACAACGTCACCGACGTCGACCCCTGCGTCTATTGCGCGAGCCCCACCCGCAATCAACGGCTGGTGTGCGTGGTCGAGGAGCCCACCAGCATCGAGTCGGTGGAGAGGACCCGCGGCTACCAGGGCGTTTATCATGTGCTGCACGGAACCCTCTCGCCGCTGCACGGCGTTGGACCCGACCAGTTGCGCACAGGGACACTGCTGGCCCGCGTGGAGCGCGGGGAGGTGGACGAGGTCATTCTGGCCACCAGCCCTACGCTCGAAGGCGAAGCCACCGCCAACTGGCTGGCGTCTGCGTTGCGCGGGCATGCGGTCAAGATCACGCGCATCGCAACCGGCGTCCCTGCCGGCAGCGACATCGAGTACGCCGACGAGGTGACCATGGCGCGCGCCATGGAAGGCCGCCGCGAGCTCTAACCGCCAAGATTAGCTGCTCCGACCACGAGCCAATCTTGAACAGCATGGATGTGTCAGTCGCGATGGCACACGCACCTTTTCCCAGAGCACGGTTCGCCGGCGAGCCCATCGCAGGAAAACGTGCATCCAAGCACTTTGGAGAACCAAGAGTGAAGAAGCCGGCAAGCGCAACCGACCCGCTGTGGTACAAAGACGCGATCATCTACGAACTCCACGTTCGGGCCTTCGCGGATTCGAACGGCGACGGCATCGGGGACTTTCCCGGACTGCTGGCGCGGCTCGACTACCTCCAGGACCTCGGCGTCACTTGCATCTGGCTTCTGCCCTTCTTTCCGTCGCCTTTGCGCGACGACGGCTATGACATCGCCAATTACGTCGACGTCAACCCCTCCTACGGAACCCTGGACGATTTCAAGTCGGTTCTGGATGCGGCTCACCAGCGGAACATGCAGGTCATGATCGAGCTGGTCATCAATCACACCAGCGATCAACACCCCTGGTTCAAGGCCGCACGTGTCGCGCCACCCGGCTCAGCGGCGCGGGAGATGTACGTGTGGTCTAAAACGGACCATCTCTACAAGGACGTTCGCATCATCTTCACCGACACGGAGAAGTCCAACTGGACCTGGGACGAGACAGCCAAGGCCTACTACTGGCACCGGTTTTTTTCCTACCAGCCCGACCTCAACTTCGATAACCCTATGGTTATGGAAGAGGTGCTCAAAACCATGCGCTTCTGGCTCGACATGGGCGTCGACGCGCTGCGTATTGACGCCATCCCGTACCTGGTGGAACGCGACGGCACGTCCTGCGAAAACCTGCCCGAGACCCACGCCGTCATCAAGACCATCCGCGCCGCCATCGATGCCGATTACGCCAACCGCCTGATCCTGGCCGAAGCCAATCAGTGGCCTGCCGATGTGCGGCCCTACTTCGGAGATGGCGACGAGTGCCACATGGCGTTTCACTTTCCGCTGATGCCGCGCATCTACATGGCCCTTCGCCAGGAAGATCGCCTGCCGATCACCGACATCATGGCCCAGACGCCGGCCATCCCCGACAACTGCCAGTGGGGCCTGTTCCTACGCAATCACGACGAGCTAACGCTGGAAATGGTCACCGACGACGAGCGCGACTACATGTACATCGCCTACTCGCACGATCCCCGCATGCGCGTCAACGTCGGCATCCGCCGCCGCCTGGCGCCGCTGGTGGACAACAACCGCCGCCGCATCGAGCTGTTGAACTCCCTGCTGCTCAGCTTTCCGGGTACGCCGATCCTCTACTACGGCGACGAAATCGGCATGGGCGACAACATCTACCTCGGCGACCGCAACGGCGTTCGCACCCCCATGCAGTGGAACTCGGACCGCAACGCCGGTTTCTCCCGGTGCGATCCCGCCCGGCTCTACCTTCCCGTGGTCATGGATCCCATCTACGGCTACCAGGTCATCAATGTGGAGGCACAACTCAGCGATCAGTCCAGCCTCCTGCACTGGACCCGCAACATGATCGCGCTGCGCAAGCTGTTCCAGGTCTTTGGCCGCGGGACACTCAAGTTCCTGAATCCGGCAAACCGCAAGATCCTCGCCTACCTCCGCGACCTCGATCGCGGCGACGGTTCCCATGAAACGGTTCTCTGCGTCGCCAATCTGAGCCGTTTCGCCCAGCCCGTGTCGCTCGACCTCGCCGATTACGCCGGCTTTGAACCCGTCGAGATGCTGGGCTACGTTCCCTTCCCTGTCGTGGATGAAACTCCGTATGCCGTGACGCTCGCTCCGTACTCATTCCTCTGGCTCGAACTGCAGCCCGCCGGCGTCAAGCCGGAATCGCTGTCCCTGCCGCAAGTCGAAGCAGTGGAAGATAC
>JARLGE010000071.1 GCA_031296215.1 Occallatibacter sp. | reverse complement strand
GCTCAAGACCGACCCGTGGGACGACAAGGTGCACCAGTTGAACGCCAAGATCTATGCGTACATGAACCCGCGCGACAAGATGCCGTTCGAGGTGACGCCGATCTTCTACAAGCTGCAGCGCTACGATGCCGCGGCCGCGGCAGCGGCCGCTGTGCCCACCCCGGCCGCTGCAGTCCCGACACCGGCAGCCGGAGCAGCAGCGCCGCCTGCCCCCCAGTAGCCGAAGGGATGAAGCGCCCGATCCGCCCTCTCGAATTTGCGGCGATGGATCTTCCTCAAAGAGACTCGATCGCGTAGATCTTTTCGCTCACTTCCTGGACCAGGGGTTCGAGTTCAGAATGGAAGGCCGCGCGCTCGCGGGGCGGCAGCTCAGCCTGCAGATCGACGAACGGCGTGATTTCGCACCCTGGAAATGCGCAGAAGCCTGCTGCGTCGGCCAGCTTGCAGCTGACCTTGACGAGTTCAGCCATGCTCCAGGCGCCATCGCTCCTCCGCGGAGTATGGTGGTCGGAGACAACAGATTCGAATTCGGAAGGCAGCTTCCAATCCTCAATCAGGCGCCGTCCCGCTCCGCAGTGATCGCAACCGAACAAATCTGTTTCCTGGGGCAGGATGCTGGCTCCGGAGCCCTGATATCTAGCCAGCAGAACCGCATACTCGTTGGGGCGGATCACGGCCAGCGCCAGCCGGCCAATGTCGTGCAATACGCCCGAAGTGTAGGCAGTGTCCTTGTCCATGAAGCCAGCCGCGGCCAGTTGCCGGGCGATGATGGCACAGGCCAGGTTGTGACGCCACACATTGCGGATGAGGGGATGGTTGAGAGCCTTGCCGAGATAGGAACGGACGCCGACGGTCAGGCACATCCCCTGCAGGTGGTTGGCCCCAAGAACGGCGATGGCCTGGAGGATGGTACAGGCTGGGTAGCGAGGAGCATAGACCAGAGAATTGGCGATGGTGAGCACCTCGCTGGCGAAGGCGGCGTCAGTGGAGATCAGCTCGCTCAACTCGTGCAATTGCACATTCTCATTGTTGGTAAGCTGCAACACCCGGATCGCAACCTGGGGAAACGGCGGAAGACGCAGATGTGCCCAGGGCGGAGCAGTCGTCTTGCTTTTTTGCGCAACGCAATTCACTCTCAGAGTCTCCATGCAATGAACTCCAGGTTTCGACGCCGCGCCCCGTTTGCGGTCAGGACCGGCGGGAGCACGGATCGCTCGTCTTTGAGTCCCGGCAAAGACTTTGTCGGCCAGCGGAAGGCTCTTCAACAGTTAGAAATCTCTCATAATTGAGGGAAATCGCAAGGCCCCGGCAACCTTGCGCTCCAGCGCCTGGTTGGGAAACTGCACAGCATGGCCGCAAGACAGGGGGAGCAGCGCTAAGCCTTGCGGCTCGTACGCGCCAACCGGGGGACGGAGATCAAGGTGAGAGCGAAGAGGAAGAAGGCGGCGGCGATGAACTCCAGGCGGCCGTGGCGCAGATCTTCAAACACCAGCTTGACGGCGACCAGGGCGAGCGCGGCATAGGCGATTCTTGTCAGCTCCTGGCGATGCCAGCGGGAGCCGGCAGAGGCGGTCGAGAGGGCCACCGCGCATAGTACGAGGGTGCGGATGAAGGCGACGTGATGGAGCGCGGGAGCGATGCCCAGCGCCAGCAGTGCGAGCAGGCCCTGAACGAGCAGGGCGGCCAGGGAGCAGACGGCCAGGGCCGCCGGAATGAGGTGAAGCAGCCCATGCTTCCAGGTCTCCATGGGGTCAGGCTTTCCAGAAGCATAGCAAACCACGGTACACGCCGCCGCAACAAAGACAGCGGCCGCAACACCATCGGGCAGGGTTCCGGCCAGGACATTGAGGGCATAGCCGAGCAGTCCGGATGCAACTGCAACCGACACCAAAAGCAGCAAGCCGTGAACCTCAAGGGTGAGGCGGCCGGATCGCACGCCCAGCAGCGTAGCGGCAATGGCCGCAAGGCCCAGGCTCAGCGCCACACCCAACGGCGACAGGCCCCACAGGCTTCCCGTCAAGAGCAGGCCGGCGCCCCAGGCGGCATAGACCTGGGGATTGCGGCCAGACGAGAATCCGCGAAAGACGGCAAAGACCAGTGCATAACAGGCCGCCGCCAGGAGCAGACAGAGGACGCCCAGGCCGATGGAACCGAAATGCGGCGCAAAATAAAGCACGCTCGAGGCTGCCAGCAGGAAGGCAACAATCGCCTGCAAGGTCTCGAAGACGGTGATGTTCTGTGCGAGCACCGTGGTGCGCAGGACGACGCTTGCGGCAGCGATGAGAAAGACCAAGCAGCCGGGAGCCAGCAGGGCAGCCGTGCCGAGCGCAGGATAATCGACGCGCGCGGTTTGCGGGCCACTATAAATGAAGATCATCGCCCAGATGCCCAGGTCGGCGGCCGCGGCCACAAAGGGGCGCAGGTTGAGCGCGTGATTGAAATCCGCCGAAATCTCGCAGAGAAGAACCATGAGCAGAAGAACGGCGATGAAGGGAAGTAGCTGATGGGTGGCCCTGGCCAGAACCAGCGCCGCCGCAGCCGCCGTGACATGGGCGACCCAGAGGACGGGGGCGAGATCGCGCTTCCACGCCAGCGCGGAGGCGGCCATCGCGAAGGCGCCGAGCACGGCCGCGGTGGCCACGGGCGGCAGCACGTCGAAGCTCAACGTGAGTTCCCAAAGCATGGGCGCAAGAATCAGGGCCGAGGTGCCGGCATAGATGGCGCTGGCCACCCAGGTGGCAGCTTTTGCGCGCGCCGCCCCGACCAGCCAGAGGAGAGCGTAGACGATGGCGCTGGCCGCAACCACGCGCTTGGGGAGCGAAGTGGACTCGGCTATAGCGCGCAGCAGATATGCGCCGGCGATGCCCAGCATGGCCCTGCCCAGTACGGGGAACAATCCGCCGCCCTGGGCAAGCGAGAGGCCGCCCGCGGACTCATCCGTTGCTGACAGGGCAGCTTCGGTTGCGGAGTCTGCCGTGGAGACCGCGGCTGGATTCTCCAGCGCATACACACGCTTCTCCAGCGCTTCCAGGCGTGCGGTGAGCTGGTCGAGCGTGCCGGGAAGATCATTCATTGATTCCACCCGAAGGAACGAAATCGTGGTGCGCGCTCAGTCCCCGGGGGCGGGCGCGTGGGCGCTATTCTCCGGCCACGGCGGCAGCAGCTTGACCAGCACCCACAGGAAGAGCAGCGGCAGCAGGGTCAGGAAGACGGCCACCAGCAGGCCTTCCTTGGTGACCAGAGCCATCTTGTAGGTGGTGTAGCCGAGGAAACTCTTGGAGAAGAGCTGTCCGCCGATGACCACATTCCAGCGCATGGCGAAGATGCCGATCAGGGCCAAAGCGCCGGAGACGGCGTACATGCGCTTGCGCACGATCTCCGGCAGTTTGACCACCTGGGTGATGAACAGCAGGACGAGCGGCGTGAGAGTACCAAGGCAGATCTGGATGACGATGTGCGGGATATAGAGCTGCGTGTGGACCAGGAAGTTGAGGCTGCGGAAGGACTCGTCGGCCTCGTAGATGCGGTGCACCAGGTCCAGCATCTCCAGGCTGAAGTCGATGATGAAAATGTAGAAGAGATACATGGCGATCGCGTCCACGCAGCGGATATCGATCTTCAGCCCGCGCAGTTTGGTAGTCGCCATATAGAGCAACATGACTCCGGCAATGCCCGAGACCATGGCGGAAAAGATGAAGACCACCGGCATCAGCGGCGAGGACCACCAGGGATTGGCCTTGATGGAGCCGAAGATGAAGCCGACGTAGCCGTGCAGCAGGAAGGCGGAGGGAATGCCGATGAGGGTGACGATCCAACTGACGCGGCTGTCAATGGCCAGCGAGCGCGGGCTGATGTTGCTGGAGCCCAGCGTCATGACCTTGTAGGCCAGCCGCAGCAGGCCCTTGCTGGACTGCGACAGCAGCACGATCTCGCGCCGGTAGTCGAGCCAGATTTCGAACACCAGGACGGCCATCAGATACCACAGGTAGATGTAGCCGAACATGGCCATGGCCGAGGTGCTGTGGGGCGTGAAGTACATCTCCGGCGAGCGCTCCGGATGGCCCAGGTGCAACTGCAGCGGCAGGGGGGCGACCAGAAGGAACGAGAGCGCGGTGAGCAGCGCCAGCCGGTAGGTTGGCTCGATGGCTTCGACCCGGAAGATGCGCACCAGCGACGCAAGAATGAACGCGCCGGCGACGAGGCCGGTGATGTAGGGATACAAAACGATCAGGACACTCCACTGGAGGCCGACCTCGTTGGGATACATGAAGCCTTCAACACCTGGCATAAATCCTCACCCATTCAGTTGCTAGCTTCCAGCCTCTAGCTTGTTCGATTCTGTTTCCAACTCTTTCGTGAAGCTTTGATCGTTCAGTTTTTCCGAGAACCAGCTAACAGCTAGAAGCTGGTTTTACCGCACCGAGCCGTCCAGGCCGTTGTAGAGGACCTTGGCGCCGGTGGCCATTTGCGGCTTCAACACCTGCACGCTGTGGGTCTTCAGGAACTCATGGATGGGGTCCTTGGGATTCTTCAGATCGACCAACTGGCGCGCGCCGGTGGGGCAAGCCTCGCAGCAGGCGGTGGTGAGACCCTTGGTGATGCGGTGGTAGCAAAGCGTGCATTTGTCCGCGACCCGCTTCTCGGGATGGATGTAGCGGCATCCGTAAGGACAGGCTTGGACACAATAGGCGCAGCCCAGGCAGTACTTCTGGTCCACCAGCACCACGCCGTCCGGGGCCACGAAAGTTGCGCCCACCGGGCACACCTGCGTGCACGGCGAGTCGGCGCAGTGGTTGCACATCTTGGGAACGAAGAAATATTTGCCCGAGGCATCGGTGTCGACCGGGAACCCTTCCTTGCCGCCGTCGGGCGAGATGACTTGGGGATCGGTCAAAGGGTTGGTCATGATGTCCTGCGGGTTCTTCATCTCCCAGTCGCTGACGTGATAGCGCTCCACCCAGGTGCGGAAGTAGCCATCCGGCACGTTGTTCTCAGTCTGGCAGGCGCGCACGCAGTTGCCGCAGCCGATGCACTTGGGAATGTCGATCAGCATGCCCCACCAATGGTCGGACATGGTGTAATTCGGAGCCTCTTCCGGGGTTCCGGCCAGCACCGCCTTCCAGGCGATGGCCGCGGCGGGCAACAGGATCAGCATTTGCCGGCGGTTCAAATTCATTTCACACCTCCCGCAGCCTTGGCTGTTGCGTCGGGCGCGGCGGCGGCATCCATTCCCGGACTATGAGGCTGATGGCAGGTGTCGCACGGCATTCCATTGGAGTGGTCGGCCGGCACAACCTGCGGAAAGCCCTTGGGCTTGGCCGTGCTGGCCGTGTGGCAGCGGGCGCAAAGCACGGTCGTGTCTGGCAAGACCGGCTTCACCGAGGTTGGGTCCTCGGCATGACGCAGCAGCAGCGGGTCGGGCGGGGCGGGGGGGACAATCAAGGCCACAAAACGCTCGTAGAGGTTCGGCTTGGGCTGGCCGGTTACCGGCAAGGGCTGAAACAAGGCCCCGTGGCAGGCTTCGCAGTTCACATGCGCGTGCTTGCCCTTGCTCTTCTTGTCGGCAACGTCGGAGTGGCAGCCCTCGCAGGTCTCGTGTCCGGCAAACTTTGCCGGGTGAGCTGCGATCTCGCCCAAGGCGGCGGCGCGATAGTGGCCGTACTGCCCGAAGCTCTTGGGAACCACATAGTGGCGAACCACCAAGAAGATCAAGAAGGCGAGGACAAACAGCCCCGCAAACCGGAAGAGATGCCCTGCATCCTTGAAGACACTCATCAAACCCCCAACGACTCGAGCCGTGCCTAAAAGTTTCGCGACGTGATCCAATGTGATTATGAACACACGTGGCAGGCATGGTCGTACGCATAAGTGACGGTACGCACCGGGCGCCGGGACTGTATGTGAGACCAATCACACGCGGTCGTGATGGGTGTCTGTCGCACCGGGAAGCGGGGCCGGGTAGGTTCGGCTCAGGCTGCGGAAGGCGATAGGATGAGGTTGGAGCCAACCATGGGCAAGGTACTGGATGGAGCGGCGATTGCCGCGGCAATCAAAGAGGAAGTGGCGGAGAAGGTGCGCGGGCTCGCCGGCCAGGGCATTCGGCCGGGGCTGGCGGCGGTGCTGGTGGGCAACCTGGCCGCGTCGGAGATCTATGTCCGCAGCAAGGTGCAGACCTGCGCCGACCTGGGCCTCTATAGCGAGCTGATCAGGCCGCCCGCAGACATCACCACGGAAGCCATGCTCGACCTGGTGCGCGGGCTGAACGACCGGGACGAAATCGACGGCATTCTGATCCAGTTGCCGCTCCCGGCGCGGGTCGACACCAAGGCGCTGCTGGACGCGGTTGATCCAGCCAAGGATGTGGACGGCTTGCATCCGGTGAATGCGGGGCGGTTGATGGCTGGACGCCCGGCACTGACGCCATGCACGCCGGCGGGGATCATCGAGATTCTCAAGCGCAGCGGGATTCCCATCGCCGGGCAGCACGCCGTGGTGGTGGGGCGGAGCGATATTGTGGGCAAGCCGGCTGCGCTGCTGCTGCTGCACCAAAACGCCACGGTCACCATCTGTCATTCGAAGACCCGCGATCTGGGCGCGGTGACGCGCCAGGCCGGAATCCTGGTGGCCGCCATCGGCCGCGCCGGCTTCATCACAGCGGAGATGGTCAAGCCGGGCGCGACGATCATTGACGTGGGCATGAACCGGATCACGGGGCGCGCCGAGTTCGAGCGCTTCTTTGCCGGCGACGCCAAGCGTGAGGCCGCCTTCGCCAAGCGAGGTTCGGTGGTGATGGGCGATGTCGATCCCAAGGCGTTCGAGGTGGCGGGCGCGTATACACCGGTTCCGGGAGGAGTGGGGCTGTTGACCATCGCCATGCTGATGGCCAACACGGTGCGGGCGGCGCAGATGCGGCGGGGGCTTTAGTCGATGCTGCGCGTAGGACTGACCGGCGGGCTGGGCAGCGGGAAGAGCACCGTCGCGGGATATCTGCACGAGCTGGG
>JARLGE010000308.1 GCA_031296215.1 Occallatibacter sp. | reverse complement strand
CGGGCCGATGGCTCGAGCGCCGGCCAGCGCGCCCCCGCTAACTCCGGGACCTCCATTAAGAAGAAGCTCTCGTACCTGGAAGCGCGCGAGTTCGCCGCGATTGAGCAGCGGGTGGAGCTGTCGGACGCGCGGCTGGCCTCGGCACGCGACCGCGTGGAGCACAAGGAGATCGCGACCAACGCCGCGGCGCTCCAGGAGGCGCTCGCGGAACTGGACGCCGCGCAGCACGAGAACGACGCGCTCTATGCGCGCTGGGCGGAGTTGACGGAGAAAACAGGCTGAGTTACCGGCCGGAGAAGGCCCGACCAAGGTTTCTGGTCTCCCACCCTTTTCGCGAAAAGCGCGAAAAGGATGGGGCACCCAGCTGAATGCGCTCGATTGATGTTGTCCGATTCTCAGCGGGATCGCCGTAAGATGAGGACGTGCGCTGCGTCCTCCTCTACAATCCGGCATCCGGCCGGCAACGGCATCGGCACGCGGAACAGATCCGCCGGACTGCGGATGCGCTCTCTGCCCTTGGCCACCAGGTTGAGTTAACGTCCACCACGGCTCCCGGCTCCGCGACCCTGCAAACACAGGGAGCTGTTCGCGGCGGAGCGGAGGTGATCTTTGCCTGCGGGGGCGACGGCACGATTCACGAGGTTCTGCAGGGGCTTGTTTCCGAGACTGGCGAGCCCAGCGCCGCGCTCGGCATCATCCCGCTGGGCAGCGCCAACGCACTGGCGCGGCACCTGCGTCTTTCGCTCGACCCCGTGCAAGCCGCGCTGGCGCAGATCAATTGTGCGTCGCGCACGATCCCGGTGGGCAAGGTGGAATACGTCGGCAGGGTCCGCTATTTCACCGTGATGGCCGGCGCGGGACCGGACGGCGCGCTTGTCTACGACTTGCTGTCCGCGCACAAGACCACCATGGGGCGATGGGAGTATTACCTTCGCGCGGCACGCCTGTTTGCTACGCGGCGATTCGAGCCTTTTGAAGTTGAGTGCGCCGATGCGGCGTCGGGCGATCAAGTGACCCGGAAGGCGGTGAGCGCGATGGCTGTCCGCGTTGGGGATCTGGGCGGCCTGTTCAGCAGGCTCGCCGGCGGCGGGGCTGGGGTTGAGGATGCGCAGTTGCAACTGCTCATCCTGAGTGGGCCGGCGTGGTTATCGCTGCCGCTGTGGTTCGTCTGCGGCTGGCTCGGGCTGAACGGCGTCAACAGGTTTCTGCGCTGCGTGAAGACGGAGAGCTTCGCGTGCCGGCCGGTAGGAGTTCCCTCTCCGCATTTCGAGGCCGACGGGGAGTGGCTGGGGCGGATTCCGATGCGAGTGTCGGTTGTTCGGGATGCGGTGCGGATATTGATGCCCGATGTGTGAAACCCTTTCGGAAAGAAGTGAGAGGCTCTCCGCGTCGAGGTCAAGCCTGGGGAAAAAAGCATCCCTCAGGGGCTAAAGCCCCTGCATTTTTTGCGGCTTACGGCACGACTGAACAGGCTGCGGAAAAAGGCCTCAGATGAGGGGAGTTCGACTATTGGCGTTTGCAGGGGCTGAAGCCCGACGTTGATTCGATGGGCTTTATCGGCCTGACTAAAGTCATGCCCTTTTACAAAGCGACGGGGCATTGCCGTTGCAATGAGTTTTTCCGCAGCCTGTGAAGTCGTGCCCTGTTACAAAGCAGGTGCCCGGCCGGACAACAAGACATGCTAATTCGCAGCTCGCAGGGCCGCACAATTCAGATTGATGAACGGCCAACTGTGTGGCAGACGCCGCTAACGCTCGCCCCAGCTGAGCTTGCTGCGCAGGGCTTCAAAGAAGCTGCCTTCGCTGAGGCGGATGAGCTTGACGGTGTGGATCGAGCGGCGGCAGCGCACTTCGTCGCCGCGCTCGAGCTCGACCGCTTGCTGGCCATCAACAGTCAGCAGCGCCGTGGTGGGGATGCCGACCACGCGCACGGTCAGGCTGGCGTCGCCGCGCACCACGATGGGGCGCAGAGTGAGCAGGTGGGGGCAGATGGGGGTGACCACCATGGCGTCCACGTCGGGGGTGAGGATGGGGCCGTTGGCGGCAAGGGTGTAGGCCGTGGAGCCGGTGGGGGTGGAGACGATGACGCCGTCGGCGCGGAAATCGGCCACTCTTTTGCCGTCCAGCTCGACCGCGAAGTCGCCCATGCGGGCAATGTCGCCCTTGGAGATGACCACGTCGTTGAGCGCCTCGTGGCTGGAGTCGAGGCGGCCCTGGCGCCACAGCTCGGCGTGGAGCATGGCGCGCTCATCCACCTCGAAGCAATTTGTACACCAGCCCTCGAGCGTCTCATAGAGGTCCCCGAGGCGGACTTCGGTGAGGAAGCCGAGGTGGCCGAGATTGACGCTGAGGATGGGCGTGCCGGCCGCGGCAAAGATGCGCGCGACCGAAAGCAGCGTGCCATCGCCGCCGAGCACGATGACCAGGCCGGGCGCCGAGGCGGGCAGCTCCGAGCGCTCGACCACGGGAGCCTCGGCGGTGTACTTGCCGGACTCTTCGTCGAGCAGCGGCTCATAGCCCCGTTGGCGCAACCACCCGATCAGCTCGGGCAGCAGGCGGGTGAGCTCTTCCTTCAGCGGCTTGCAGACAATCGCAACACGAACCATGCCGTCCTAGTGTAACCGACCACCTGCGGCACCTGCGGTGCGGCAGACGCTCGCTACTCGCTCGCAGGGGGTTTGTGGTTTCCCACCCATTTCACGATGAGGCTGTGAAATGGATGGAGCACCCAGCTTGAGAGTTTTGGGAAATCCCGACTGGCGGGTTTGGGTTTGTGGTTTCCCACCCATTCGCGAAAAGCGCGAATGGATGGGGCACGGGGCTGGGTGGGCTGATTCAGGGCCGGGATGGAGCGCCGGGGCGGCGGGCGTAGAGGAGGAACTCGCGGTTGCCTTCCATGCCGGTGATGGGCGAGGGGATGATCTCGACGACTTGCCAGTTGAGGGAGCGGACGCAATCGGCGACGCGGTCGATAGCAAGCTGATGGGATTCGGGGTCGCGCACGATTCCGCCCTTGCCGACGTGGCCGCGGCCGGCTTCGAACTGCGGCTTGACCAGAATGACGGCCTCTTCGAGCGCGGGCGCGGCGGCAAGCACCGGCGGGAGCACCAAAGTGGCGGAGATGAAGGAAACATCCATGACCAAGAGCGTGAGCTGGGGACTTTCCTGCTTTGCAGCCAGCGCTCGGGGCTCGAGCAATCGAGCATTGGTGCGCTCGACGAGGCGGACGCGGGGGTCGTTGCGGAGTTTCATGGCGATCTGGCCGAAGCCGGTGTCGAGGGCGGTGACGTGGGCGGCGCCGTGCTGGAGGAGGCAGTCGGTAAATCCTCCCGTCGAAGCGCCTACGTCGAGGCAGGCGCGGCCATCGACGGCGATCTGCCAGTGGTCAAGTGCGCCGGCGAGCTTGAGGCCGCCGCGGCTGACGTAGAGCTGCTCCTCGCCGAGGATGCGGACGGGGGAGTCGCCGGGAACGGTTGTGCCGGGCTTGTCGACCTTTTGCTCGCGGACCAGGACGCGGCCGGCCAGGATGAGGGCGCGGGCGCGCTCGCGGCTGGGAACAAGCTGGCGCTCGACCAGCAGCACGTCAAGGCGCGTTTTGGGGGTACGCGTTTCCCCGGGACGTATCTTGTCCGGGCTGGACTTTTCGGGACGGGTTTTCTGAGGAGCCGGGTTATGATCCAAGCGCTTCCCTCGACCGGATGACAGACGGCAACGTCAAAGGGTCATTCCGGTTGGATGGAATGACCCTTTGCGATCTCCTGGAACGGCTTAGGCCCGAAGCGCTCTACGGCAGGGTCCGGCATTGCGGGAGCGTGGCCGCATTTGCCAGTCCCGGCAGGTAGCAGGGCTGGCCGTAGCCGGGGGTCCTGCTCTGGCTGTTGGCGTTGCCGCTGGTGCCGTTCTGCGTGGTGGTGCGCACATCCACGATGTTTCCCTCCACCAGCACGATGGTGTCCACAATGTCCAGATCGGTGCGCAGAATGGTGAGGTAGGGGCTGTCGGGCGAGGCCACATAGACCTTGCCCTGCTCGGAGTTCTGGGTGGAGACGACTGTGCGGGGATGGCCGGTGATGGGCAGTGTCTTTTCCACGGTATGGCTGCTGAGCAGGACCACTGTGACGGTCTGGTCGGCCTGGTTGGCGGTGTAGGCTCGGCTGCCGTCGTTGAGCACCGTGACGGCGGCGGGATTGTTGCCCACGGGAATGGTGAAGGTGGCGCCGAAGGTGGGGCTGTCGTTGCCATACTCGTCTTCGCTGACATCGATGACGGAGATGGCTCCAGCGTCGTAGTCGGCGACGACCAACTGGGAGGTTGCCTGGTTGAACTCGGCGTAGACCGGGCCGGCGGTTTGCAGCATTCCTGCGGTGCCGTTGGGGGGCGTGATGCCGGTGGCCGTTACGGCTCCCAGCGACAGCGGCAGGGTGGGATGGGTGAAGTACTTCTGTCCGCTCTGGTTGGTGCAACCCGTTGGCGGAGGGCATTGGTTGTCCAGCGTGTCGTCCTGGGTGTTGATGACGGTGACGGTGTCGTCGCCGCGGTTGAGGACAAACAGGCGCCTGGTGTCGGTGCTTTCCAGGCCGAAGACCGGGCACTTGCCCAGGGGAATGCTGGAAGAAACCGTGTTGGTAACGGTCAAAATGCCGTTGGCCACGCCGAGAGGACCTGTGGTGGGCGAGGTGTTGCAGGCCGTGGGACTGGCTACGTTGCCCTGGGTGATGGCGAAGACGCGCTGGCCGCTCTGGCCCGGGCCGGCGACGGAGACCGGCGTTGTGTTGACGGGGATGGCCAGTTTAAAGGCCGCGGGAAAGCCATTGAAGAGGTCCACCACGTTGCCACTCAGATCGGCGGCCCAGATTCCCGCGGACGGGGAAAACAGGTTGACCGGCTGCGCGGTGGCGGGCAGCGTGGAGTAGGTGACGTTCTTGGCCTGGAGATTGGTGGAGACGGGGAAGTTGCTGAAGGTGCGGTCGCTGTTGACGGTGTAGCCGCTGGAACCGGTCGCATCGATGGTAAAGGTGACCGGGCCGGGGCCGATGGGCGCAAAGGCCATGACCGAGTCGCCGGAGTAGTCGATGATGGTGGCGATGCCGGGGGTGGTTGTGGATGGCGCCGAAACCACCACCGCGTAGGAGGTGGGCTGGGCCTGCGGTCCGGTGGTGTTGATGGGAGTAACCACGGGGCGATAGGCGCTGCCGCAGCCGGCGACCAGGGCAGCGGCCGCAAGCGCCGCGCCCCCTTGAACCAACCGCCTGCGCGCCTGGCCTGGATTCATGGAAAAAAGCCTCATTCAGTATGTTCCTGCTTCCAGTGTGATTGTAAATCAGGGAGCCGGGGGTTAGACGAAGGCTGGGCGTGGAAAGGTATCGGCGCAGGCGAGGCGCTACCATGAAGCGTGGATGAAGCGAAACTGAGCTGGCAATCGAAGACCGTTCTTCTGCTGGTTGTGCCGTTTGCGGGGACGGGGCTGGTACTGCAGACGCACTGGTGGGCGACGCAGGCGCTGCCAGTGGCGATCTGGACGCTGGGGCTAAGTCTGCTGCTGGCGCTGATGGTGCTGAAGCTGCGCGCGGCCACGCCTGGCGGAGCGGCAGCCGGTACGGTGATTACCGCCAGCCTGATGTTTTCGACCGCGACGTTTCCCTACCAGCCGTGGCACACGGCCCTGGCGCCGGTGCTGGCGGTCTCGCTGCTGGCCTGGGGCGCGACGCGGCTGGGGCGGGCAAAGAAGGAAGAGCTGGGCACGGCCGAAGGGCGGCATGGGCGCTCCGCGGCGCAGGTGACGGCCAACCTGGGCGTGGCGGCGCTGGCCTGCTCGGAGACGGTTCAGTCGTGGTTTGCCGGGACGCCCTGGTTCGCCCATGCCGCCCGCGCGCCCATGCTGGTGTTTGCCCTGGGACTGGCGGCGCTGGCCGAGGCGGCGGCGGACACGGTTTCGTCGGAGGTGGGCCAGGTGCTGGGCGGGCGGCCGCGGATGATCACCACGCTGCGGACCGTCGATGCGGGCACGGATGGGGCGGTGAGCGTGGTGGGCACGTTGGCCGGCGCGGTTGCCGCGGGCCTTGTGGCGGGGATTGGGACGCTGGCGCTGGGCGGCGGGGTTGGGCTGTTCTGGATCAGCGCGGCGGGCGGGGTCTTCGGGCTGTTCTTCGACAGCCTGCTGGGAGCAACGCTGGAGCGGCGCGGCTGGCTCAACAACGACGCGGTGAACTTCCTGTCGACGGGGAGCGCGGCGGGGTTTGCG
>JARLGE010000307.1 GCA_031296215.1 Occallatibacter sp. | reverse complement strand
GGTCTTCGCCGAAGTCTCAAAGATCCGGATCCCCGGCCGAATCTCGTTGATGTTTTTCAGCGCCAGGTCGCGGTCGAAGGCGCACGGCTCGGCAATGTCGATCTTGGTAATCACCGCCGCGTCGGCCGAGTTGAACAGCGTCGGATACTTGAGCGGCTTGTCCTCGCCTTCCGTCACCGACAGCAGCGCCACGCGGATCCGCTCGCCCAGATCGTAGCTCGACGGGCAAACCAGGTTGCCCACATTCTCAATGAACAGGTAGTCGAGGCCGCCAAGCTCCACGCCCTCCCAGCCCGTCAGGTGCCGGTCGATCATCTCCGCATCCAGGTGGCAGATGCCGTGGGTATTGATCTGCCGCACCGGCGCGCCGCTCGCGGCCAGGCGGCGCGCATCGTTGTCGGTTTCCAAGTCGCCCACCAGAGCCGCAGCGCGACGGCCCTGCGCAAGCAGTTCGCGCAGCGTGCGCTCCAGAAAGGCCGTCTTCCCCGTTCCGGGGCTCGACACCAGGTTAAGCACCAGCACGCCAGCGGCGCCGTAGCGCGCGCGCAGCCCGCGCGCCAGCTCGTCGTTCTTCTTCAGAATTCCCTGCCGCAGCTCCACAATCCTCGTCATGCCTTCACCCCGCCGTTTGCATACCAGCCTCGTCATCAATCTCATACGATTCAATCTCCAGCTCCCGCCCCTGCCTCAGGTCGCTCGACGGCTCCCCGCAGCGCGGACAGCGGAAGCTCTGCACCCCATCCAGTTCCACGTCCACCGCGCATACCGCGCAGTGCATCACCACCGGAACCGTCGTCACCACCAGCCGCGAGCCCTGCAGCGGCGTTCCCTCGGTGGCAATACCCCAGCAGAACTCCAGCGAATCCACCACCACGCTGGCCAGCGCCCCGACGCGCAGCCGCACTTCTTCCACGCGCGCGCCGGGATAGGCGGCCAGCGACTCGGTCACCGTGTCCACAACGCTCGATACTATGGAAAGCTCATGCATAGAAATCAGATTCTACGCCGAGGCGGCACCAGCGGCTAAATCGGTTAGCTCCGCTTACCCCGCGAACTCCGCTCCACCCAACCCGCCCAAAATGTAAGATGAATCCATAAGGAACTTCCCCATGCACACCACCCCAGCCGCCTCGGAGCCTGCCCTGAGCTTGCCGAAGGCCTGCCCTGAGCCTGTCGAAGGGCGCCTCGCCCTCAGCCACCTCGCTCCCGGCACCGTCCAGTCCGAGATTCGCGCCATGTCCGTGGCCTGCGACCAGATGGGCGGCATCAACCTGGCGCAGGGTGTTTGCGACACGCCCGTTCCGGCGCAGGTTGAGGAAGCAGCCATCCAGGCCATCCGCGACGGCCACAACATCTACACGCGCCTGGACGGCATCGCCCGCCTGCGCAACGCCATTGCAGCCAAGCAGCAGCGCGACTACGCCCTAGCCTACGACCCCGAAACTGAAGTCCTGGTCGCCTCCGGCGCTACCGCCGGGCTGCACGCCGCCTGCATGGCGCTGCTCAACCCCGGCGACGAGGTGCTGCTCTTCGAGCCCTTCTACGGCTACCACGTCGCAACGCTCAAATCCCTGCGCATCGATCCTGTTCTCGTGCCGCTGGCCGAGCCCGGCTGGGCGCTCGACACCGACACGCTCCACGCCGCCATCACGCCACGCACCCGCGCCATCATCCTCAACACGCCGTCAAATCCCGGCGGCAAGGTCTTCTCTCTTTCGGAGCTGGAAACAGTCGCGGAGGTCTGCCGTCTGCAAGACCTTTTCCTCGTCACGGACGAGATCTACGAGTACTTCGTCTACGACGGCCTGCGCCATATCTCGCCCGCCACGCTGCCCGGCATGAGGGAGCGGACCATTGTCATCTCCGGCTTTTCCAAAACATTCTCGGTCACAGGCTGGCGTCTCGGCTACGTCACTGCCGACAGCAAGTGGATGCCCGCCATGAGTTACTTCCACGACCTGACCTACGTCTGCGCGCCTTCGGCTTTGCAGCACGGCGCGGCCGCCGGCCTGGAGCAGTTGCCGCCCAGCTTCTACACCGAGTTAGCCGCCTCCCATCAGGACAAGCGCACCCGCATCCTGTCCGCGCTCACCGCGACCGGACTCACGCCTACCACCCCCGCCGGCGCCTACTACGTGCTCGCCGACGCTTCCAGCATTCCCGGCAAAACCGCCGCGGAGAAAGCCCGCAACCTGCTGGCAGCCACCGGCGTTGCTTCCGTCGCCGGCTCTGCCTTCTTCCGCCCCGGCCGCGGCGAGAACCTGCTCCGCTTCTGCTTCGCCAAAAAGGATCACGACCTGGACGAAGCCTGCGCGCGGCTGCGGAGACTTTCCTCTACGTGATCGGGCAAGCGCGCGCGGCGCCCAGTCTCTCCCCACACTTCAGCCTTCGTCCTGCCGCCCCCGCAGGTGATCGTGAAATTCCAAACATACCGCTTGACATAGCCGAAGACCGCATGGGAGAGTGGCGTTATTCCCCGCGCCCTGCGCGTGTCACCGCCTTGGCGCCCCTTCCGAACCTCCGATTCCGGCTTTTTATCGTCATCGAACTTGGTGCGGAGCCTTTGCACGCAATCATCCGCATCCGAAAGTACACGAGGACCGAACCATGCCGACCAAATTGAATCTTGCCGGACCGCACGGCCAGATCTACGCCGACCCCACGCCAAGCACCGATGAAGATGCTTTCCAGGTCAACAACACCAGCGCGGCCTATTACAATTCGCCGTACTACCTGGCCAACAAGAACCTGGTGCAGCCCATCCCGCCCCCGCGCCCAGGCTCGCCCGCTTCGATCGATCTGGCCGACTATCTGCCCGCGGATCTGATGGCCGCCATCAACGCCGCGGGCAGCATCACCTTCCATTCCACCGGGGATACCGGCGCGGCGAAAGTCTCAGCCCGGCAGAATGCGGCAACTGCCCTGGCCGAAGAGGCCGCCGTGGCCGACGCCATGGCCGCCGCCGTGCAAGCGGGAGGTGCCAGAGGTCCCGCCTTCTTCTTTCATCTCGGCGACGTGGTCTACAACTTTGGCGAGGCGCAGTACTACTACGACCAGTTTTACGAACCCTTTCGCGAATACGATCGTCCCATCTTCGCCATTCCCGGCAACCATGACGGCATGGTCTTCGGCGCTTCGTCCACCGCGCCCCAGGTGCCTACGCTGGCCGCCTTCCTCGCCAACTTCTGCGCCGCCGCGCCGGGGCCGTCGCCGGAGGCTCCGTCCATTGCCCGCAGCGTGATGACGCAGCCCGGCGTCTACTTCACGCTCGATGCCCCCTTCGTTTCCATCATCGGCCTCTACAGCAACGTGATGGATTCGGGCGGCGGCATCATCTCCTCGCAGGGCGGCATGTATCCCATCTCGGACGTCCAGCTCGCCTTTCTTACCTCCGAACTCACGCGCCTCAAACCGCAGCGCCAGGCCGGCCAGCGCGCCATCGTCATCGCCGTGCACCACCCGCCCCTCTCTTGCGACGCCAAGACCGGCGGCAGCGGCGGCCTCATGCAGGACATCGACGCCTGCTGCAAGAGCGCCGGCCTGTGGCCCGACCTGCTGCTCAGCGGCCACGCGCACCTCTACCAGCGCTTTACGCGCACCGTCAACGGCCGCCAGGCGCCGTACATCGTCTGCGGCTCCGGCGGATTTGCGGCTACTGCGCCCATGGGAGGTGTGCCGCCCGCGGGAACCGTCGTCGGCGACCACAAGCTCGAAGTCGCACCCATCGTCCAGTTCGGCTACCTCACCCTTACCACCGACGGCAAGACGCTGACCGCTTCGTTCAACAGCGCGCCGTGCAACGCCCCGGTCAAACAACTGGACTCCGTCACGGTCGATCTGGTCAAAGGAGTGCTCACCGCCGGCGGTTCCGCCCCTGCGCCTGGTCCTGCGCCAAAGCCAACTCCCAAGCCAGTGCCGAAACCCACTCCCAAGCCGGTGCCCAAGCCGACTCCAAAACCTGTACGCAAGCCGACGCCCAAGCCCAAGCCTCCCGCGCCCAAGCCGACAAAGGGCGGTGGGAAGAAGAGACCACGTTGAGGTTTGCCGAGAGAAGATGCGGAGGCACAGCCGCGCCCTGCCGCATCGTCGTCCAGGGAGCCAGGTTCACGCCCACCATCGGCACCGCCGCGCGCGGAATCAGCGGCAGAGCTAGCTTCAGCCGCGCCGGATCGTCGCCGGCATGGCCAGGATGACGGCAATGATCAGCACGCGGTTGACTTCCTTTCAATTGCCGGTTTCTGCTGGCGAAACCTGCAACCCAGCGGGGAATTACTTTTTCAAAACGAATTCGTCATATTTGTGCTGCCCAGCGCTCCCTCAAGGCCAAAAGGGAACTTTAAGAAAACATCGCGCGTAAATCCTGGGCATGAATTTTGGAGCCGGGGACACCGATGAGCAACCTCTGGAATGACGTCAAGCACTCGCTGCACATGTTCCTCGAGAACCCCGGCTTCACCATCGCCGCGGTTGCCGCTTTGGCCCTCGGCATCGGCGCCAATACGGCCATCTTTACCGTGGTCAACGCGGTGCTGCTCAAGCCGCTCAGCTATCCCGACGCCGACCGCATCGTCGAGTTGGAACTCTCCTCGCCCGACGGCAACAATGCAATTGCTTCCATTCCCAAGTTTCACATCTGGCAGCAGCAGACCAGCGTCTTCAAAGAGGTAGCGGCGTACGACTTCGCCGGCCCCGGGTTCAACATCACCGGCGAACGGCCGGAGCAGGTCCACGGCCTGCACGTGACGGAAGGCTATTTCCGGCTCTTCGGCGCACCCATCATGCTGGGCCGCACCTTCACCAAACAGGAAGACCTTCCCAACGGCGGCAGCGTTGTGGTGCTCAGCTACGGCCTGTGGCAGCGCAAGTTCGGCGGCAATCCGAACGTGGTGGGCCAGTCGCTCTCGCTGGGCAACCAGCCCTACACCATCATCGGTGTCCTTGGAAGAGACTTCCTCTCCGATCCCGAAGCCGATATCTGGCTGCCCTTCCAGTTCCCGCCCAATAGCACCAACCAGGGCCACTACTTTCAGGCCGCGGCAATGCTCAGGCCGGGCATCACGCTGGAACAGGCCAACGCGCAGATGAAGCTCGCGGCCAACCAATACCTGCGCGCCTATCCGGAGGCAAATCCACAGCAGAGCTTCGCCGCAGAGCCACTGCGCGACTCCATCGTGGGCGATGCGCGCAAGTCTCTCTTGATCCTCCTCGGCGCAGTCGGCATGGTGCTGCTGATCGCCTGCGCCAACGTCGCCAATCTCCTGCTGGTCCGCGCCACCGGCCGCAAGCGCGAGTTCGCCATCCGCGCTGCTCTCGGCGCCGGCCGCGCCCGCATCGTTCGCCAGTTGCTCACCGAAAGCGTTTTGCTCTCCGTCACCGGCGGCCTTCTTGGCCTGGGACTCGGCTACCTCGGCGTTCGTGCTCTGCTCGCCATCAGCCCCGCCGGGCTGCCCCGCATCGGCGAAGATGGCGCCGCCATCGGCGTCGATTGGCGGGTGCTCGGCTTCACGCTGGGCGTTTCGCTCCTCACCGGCATTCTCTTCGGGCTATTCCCCGCTCTCAGCGCCTCGCGCACTGACCTCAACTCCACGCTGAAAGAGAGCAGCAACCGCTCCGGCACCGGATTCCGCCAGAGCAAGGCCCGCTCTCTGCTGGTCATCAGCGAGGTTTCGCTGGCACTTGTGCTGGTGGTCGGCTCGGCGCTCCTCATCCGCACCTTCATGGCACTGCGCGGCGTACCTCCCGGCTTCGACTCGCACAACATTGTGACTCTCGAAATGTCGCTCACCGGCGACCGCTTCCAAAAGACCGCCGGCGTGGCGCAGCTCTCGCGCGAGGGCCGAGACCGCCTCAAAGCCATTCCCGGCGTCGAGGCCTCGGCCTCCACCTGCTGCCTGCCCATACAGGGCCAGTTCGGCCTGCCCTTCAGCATCGTGGGCCGCCCGCCGGTGAAGGGCAACGACGCACCCGGCGGCGGGTGGATGAGCGCTTCACCGGGCTACTACGAGCTGTTCAAGATTCCCATCCTGCGCGGCCGCGACTTCACCGAGAACGACACCGCCGCCGCTCCCGGCGTGGTCCTCATCAACGAAGCCCTGGCCAAGCAGTACTTCCCCAAGGAAAACCCCGTGGGCCAGCAGCTCCTCATCGGTCATGGCGTAGGGCCGGAGTTCGAAGAGCCGGCACGCCAGATTGTGGGCGTGGTGGGCAACACCCACGAAGGCGGCCTCAGCCGTGCCCCCGACCCCCTGATGATCGTGCCCGAGGCCCAGGTTACCGATGGCATGACAGCGCTCAACGCGCGTATCGTTCCGCTGCGCTGGGTGGTGCGCACCCACGGCGACCCGCACCAGGCCGTTCCCGCCATCACCGAGCAGCTCCGCCAGGCCAGTGGCGGCTTTCCGGTAACCCGCGTCCGCACCATGGATGAAATCGTAGTGCGCTCCACCTCGCGCGAAACCTTCAACATGCTGCTGCTCACCATCTTCGGCGCGGTGGCGCTGGTGCTGGCCGCCATCGGCATCTACGGGCTCATGGCCTACTCGGTTCAGCAGCGCACCCAGGAGATCGGCATTCGCATGGCTCTAGGCGCCGACCGCTCCACCATTCGCAAGCTCGTCGTCTGGCAGGGGATGAGGCTGGCTCTGGTTGGCGTGGCTCTCGGCGTCGCCGCGGCCTTCGGCCTCACCCGGCTCATCGCCAGCTTCCTCTTCGGGGTTAAATCCTGGGACCCGTTTGTCTTCGTCACCGTCCCCCTCATCCTCAGCGCTGTCGCCCTGATCGCTGTCTGGCTCCCCGCCACGCGCGCCGCCAGGCTGGACCCCATGCAGGCCCTCCGCGTCGAGTGACGGAGCCACTGCTTGGAATTGGTTGCATAAATCGGGCTTTGAAAGGGCACGACTTCAGTCGTGCCGAGAAAAGGCTGGAAAAACTGGGGGCATCAGCCCCCGAGGGAAATTTTTCTTTGCCGGAAATGATTTATGCAACCGCCTGTAGGCATCCGAGCCCATGCACCCCCGCCCCGCGCCGCTCCTTTAGACTTCAAGTAGAGTGACTCATTTCGCAATCAAACCGGCGCACAAGTTGGCGTGGGCCGCCGCACTGGCTCTCGGCCTGGGCGCGGCTTTGGTCCTCGCCGGCTGCGGCACCCCCGGCGCACCCATGCCGCCCTCGCTCAAGCTCCCCGATCCGGTCACAAATCTCACCGCCTCCCGCACCGGTAACCAGGTCGCCCTAGCCTGGACCATGCCCCGCAAGAACACTGACAAGCTGCTCATCAAGGGCAGCATCCCGGCCCGCGTCTGCCGCCGGGAAGGGTCCGGCGCGTGCGAGCCCGTGCCCGGCGACCTGGCCTTCGCTCCCGATGCCCACGGCGTCTTTTCAGAAACGCTTCCGCCATCGCTGGCCGCAGGCGCGCCCCGCTCGCTCACCTACTTCGTCGAGCTCCGCAACGCCAAGGGCCGCTCCGCCGGGCTGTCAAACGGCGCTGTCGTCCTGGCCGGCGAGGCACCCCCTCCTGTAACCGGCCTTTCCGCCCAAGTGCGCAAGGACGGCGTCATCCTCCGCTGGACCGCCGCAACAGTTCCGGAGAATTCCACCGTCATCCGCCTTCATCGCACGCTGCTCACGCCCCAACCCAAGAGCGGCTCGGCCGGCAACCCCCCTTCTGAGGAAGGGTTTTTTGCCCCACCGCCCGAACCCATCGAGCAAAGTCTCCTCGTCGACGACGCTGCCCATCCCGGCCGCACACTCGACAAATCCATCCGCTTCGGCCAGACCTATGAGTACCGCGCCCAGCGGGTGGCGCTCGTCACCGTCGACAACCAGACCGCCGCCGGCAGCCAGGTACTGGAACTGCCCGGCCCGCTCTCCGGCCCCATCCGCGTCCAGGCGCTCGACGTCTTTCCGCCCTCTGTGCCGCAAGAACTGGCTGCCGTGGCTACCGCTGCCGACTCCGCCGGCGGCGCTTCCATCGACCTGAGCTGGCAGCCCCTCGCCGACGCCGACCTGGCCGGCTACGCCGTCTACAGGCGCGAAGGCGGCGCGCCCGATGGATCGTGGCAGCGCATCTCGCCCGCCCAGCCGATCGTTGGTCCGGCCTTCCACGACACCCAGGTCCAGCCCGGCCGCACCTACCGCTACGCCGTCACCGCCATCGACCGGCAGGGACACGAAAGCGCGCGCTCCGCCGAAGCCGAGGAGACCGTTCCCAACCCGTAGCCGCCTCCGCCAGCCTGTGGCCGCCGGCGCCGTTAGGAGAGAATTCAGCCATGAAATACTGCCGCTTCCTGCTCGATGACCAGCCCCATTACGGCAAAGTCGAAGACCGCAACTCCGAGCCCTGGATCGTCGACCTGATCCATGCCCCCGAAGAGGACCTCGCCTTCCATCTCGTCCACAGCCGCGCCGCCGCGCCGTCGCTCGACTTCGCCTCCCTCGCCTTTGAGCCCATGCCCCTGAGCGCCGCCCATCTGCTGGCTCCCGTCACGCCCTCAAAAATCATTTGCGTGGGCCGCAACTATCGCGATCACGCCAAGGAGCTGGGCAACGAAGTTCCCGCCGAGCCGCTGCTGTTCTTCAAGCCGCCGTCCTCGCTGCTGAACCCAGGCGGCGTGGTGCGCATGCCCGCCGTCTCCGCGCGCATCGACTTCGAAGGCGAACTGGCCCTGGTGATCGGCAAGCGCGTCAGCAAGCTCGCCACAGACGCCGACTGGCGCTCCATCATCCGCGGCTACACCATCGCCAACGACGTCACCGCCCGCGACCTGCAGAAGAAAGACGCCCAGTGGACCCGCGCCAAGGGCTTCGACACCTTTTGCCCCGTCGGCCCCAATGTCTCGAACGAAGTCGACCCCACGGCCGGCCTCACCGTCGAAACCCGTGTCAACGGCGAGCTTCGCCAGCTCGGGTCCACCCTCGACTTCATCTTCTCCATCCCCGCGCTGCTCGTCTATATCACGGCGGCCATGACCCTTGAGGCCGGCGACCTGATCCTCACAGGAACGCCTTCCGGGGTGGGTCCGCTCCAGGCTGGAGATTCCGTCGAAGTCAGCATTCCCACGCTCGGCGT
>JARLGE010000070.1 GCA_031296215.1 Occallatibacter sp. | reverse complement strand
CGATATCAAAATCGTCGATGTCCTCGGCCGCCTATGGCAGTTGTCCACCGTTCAGTTCGACTTCACGCTGCCTGCTCGCTTCGAGCTTGAATATGTGGGCGAAGACGGCGAGCGGCATCAGCCGGTGATGGTCCACCGCGCACTGTTTGGCTCGGTCGAGCGCTTCTTTGGCGTGCTCATCGAGCACTATGGCGGAGCGTTCCCGCTGTGGCTGGCGCCGGTACAGGTGGGCCTGGTGCCCATCAGCGAGCGCCACCACGCCTACGCCGCCAAGGTGGAGGCGGAACTAAGAGCTGCGGGCTTGCGCGTTGAAACCGACGATCGCAACGAGAAAATGAACGGCAAAATCCGCGACTTCGCCAACTTGAAGACACCGTACATCCTCGTCTTCGGCGATAAGGAAGAAGCCGCCAACTCCGTCAGCGTCCGCACCCGCGCCAAAGGCGATCAGGGGTCGATTCCCCTCGCTGACTTCATCGCGAAGTGCAAGGAACTGGTGGCTACGCAGTCAATGGAGTTGTAGAGCCAATCTGCAGCTTTGCCGGGCTCGAGCCGTTGCAACCTCAGGGGCGCGGCTCGTCCTTCGTCGAATCTTTGACTGGGTCGTGGAAGAACATCAGCCAGGCAAAGGCAAGCGCAAAGCCGGTGAACAGAGCGGCAGCAAGCTGGATCTCCGGCAGCGCCCCTCGAACCGCCGCGCGATCCAGCGAGATTGCGCCCACTCCGAACAACAGAAGGTTCTGGAGAGCCAGCGGCCGTGAATAGATCCCTCCCATCGGATTCCCTTTTGAAAGCCAGTTCATATACCCCATGCCAAGAAGTGCAGCGGAGAGCACTTGAATCAGAACCACCACCACAGGAGCCGAACCAAGTCCCAATGCGCCCGCGAGTTCCTGTGGCAAGAAGTTCATCGCCAATCCCATCAAGAGGAGAAAAGCCGCGCTCGTCGTGATCACAATTTTCGATTGCATCTGTCTTTAGATTCCCCTCTTGTGTATCGAAACCTGAGATTCCACGACTCAACGCGCCGGGATCAGGAGTTTCCAGTTCGTCCACTAAGCCGGGCGACACAGGACTCGCTCTTGAGTATTGAAAGACCACAAATCCCTCAGTCAGGCAAGACTGCGACCGGCACCTTACGCGTTGATCGCCATCCCCAGCACCGCCCCATACCCGTCCAACATCGCCTCTGACAGCGTGGGATGGGCGTGGATCGTCGACATCATCTCCTCGACAGTGCCTTCCAGCTCCAGCACCGCAACCGCCTCGGCAATCATCTCCGTAGCGCCTGCGCCCAAAATGTGTACACCCAGAATCTCCCCGTACTTCGCCTCCGAGACAACCTTCACAAACCCGTCGTGACTGCCGAGAATAGTGGCCTTGGAGTTCCCCGCAAACGGGAACTTGCCCACCTTGACCTCGTAGCCCTTCTCCCGCGCCTGTGCCTCGGTGAGGCCGACGCTGCCAATCTGCGGCTCGCAATAGGTGCATCCCGGCACACGGTCCTTGCGCACCGCCCGGTAGGGGCTTGCGGCCATCTTCGCCACTGCAACCATCCCGCTCATCATCGCCACATGCGCCAGTTGCGGCAGGCCGGCCACAATGTCTCCAATCGCAAACACGCCGGGCTCGGCCGTCTCCTGCGCCCCATCCACCTTCACAAAGCCACGGTCGAGCTCGATCTTCGTTTTCTCAATGCCCACGCCGGTAGTCCGCGGATAACGCCCCACCGCAACCAGCACCTTCTCCGCCTCTTTCACCTGCGGATTGCCGTTGGCGTCGGTAAAGGTGACCTTCACGCCGGTCTCGGTCTTCTCCACCGTCTCCACGCGCGCACCGGTATTCACTTCGATGCCTCGCTTCTTGAAGAGCCGCGTCAGCTCCTTCGAGACTTCCTCGTCCTCCACAGGCACCATCCGCGGCAGAAACTCGACGATCGATACCTCCGCGCCAAAGGTGCGGAAGATCGAAGCGAACTCGACCCCAACCGCGCCCGCTCCAATCACGATCAGTGACTTCGGCGGCTGTTGCAGCGAGAGAATCTCAATGTTGGTCAGAATCCGGTCGTCGGCCTCCAGTCCCGTCAGCATCTTCGCCCCCGACCCCGTCGCCAGAATCACGTTCTTCGCCTTCACCTCGCTCAGCTCGCCGGCCTTGTCCACCTGAACGGTGTGCACCCCATCGGCCGCGGGCCCGGTCAGGCGCCCATAGCCCTCAATGCGCGTCACCTTGTGCTTCTTCACCAGGAAATCAAGGCCCTTGGTGTGCGTCACAATGATGCCGCTCTTGCGCTGCTGAACCGCTGCCCAATTCAGAGTCGGCGTGCCCATGCCTTCGATCCCAAACTCCGACGCATGCAGCATGTGGTCCCAGATTTCGGCATTGAACAGCAGAGCCTTGGTCGGCACGCAGCCCCAGTGCAGGCAGGTTCCGCCCAGCTTGTCGGTCTGCTCAATCAGGGCAACCTTCAACCCCAGTTCCGCGCCACGAAACGCCGCCGTGTAGCCGCCAGGCCCGCCGCCAATAATCGCCACGTCAAAAACCGTATCTGCCATCCGATTCTCCAATCCCCGCAGCCCCCGACTTCGCGAGCGCCGCGCTGCTCTTTCAGTCTAAATCTCTGCTTCTCTCCACCAGTTCCACCGCTGCCGCTTCAGTCTCCGCATCATCCCCGAACCGCGGCAACCAGCGCACCTCCGGCTCGCGGCGAAACCACGTCAACTGCCGTTTTGAGTAATTCCTGTGCCCCTGCTGGGCCGAGGCGACGGCCGCCTCCACCGTCATCGCCCCTGGTAGCACCGCAAGCGCCTGCCGGTATCCCAGCGAGTCCAGCGCTTTCACCGGCCCATAGCGTTCCAGCAACCCGCGCGTCTCCTCCACCAGCCCCTCGGCAAACATCGCCGCACAGCGCCTGTTCAGGCGTTCGTAGAGGCTTTCCCGCGGTGGATTCAGCCCGATCCGCAGCAGCCGGAACCCGGTCAGTGGGTCTCTCGCCTGCTCCGGCTTCGCCAGTACCTCCGACAACGGCCTCCGTCCCGCCAGGCACACCTCGATAGCCCGCATCAGTTTAGGCGCGTCGTTGGCATGAATCCGCTCCGCCGTTCGCGCGTCCAGCCGCTTCAAAATCCGGTGTAACCAGCCTTCTCCGAACCGCTCCCGGCTCCGCGTCAACTTCGCCCGCAGTCCCTCTTGTCGCGCCGGCCCCGCGAACAGGCCCTCCGTCAGCGCGCGCAAATAGAGCCCCGTCCCGCCGGTCACAATGGGCAGTTTGCCACGGGTGGAAATATCCCTGAGCGCCGCCCGCGCCTGCCTGCTGTATTCGCCCGCGGTGAACGGCACATCCGGCGTGGTCACATCGATCAGATGATGCGGAACCCGCGCGCGATCCTCGAAACTTGGCTTGGCGGTACCCAACTCCATGCCGCGATACACAGCCACCGAGTCGCAGCT
>JARLGE010000306.1 GCA_031296215.1 Occallatibacter sp. | reverse complement strand
GAGTCCTACCTGAGGAGCCAATAAATCAACAACTTAGAGCAGAAGAAAGCAGCAGAAAGACGCCGAATTGGCCAGATTGCAGTCGATTTTGTCGTCACTCACTTTCAAAACCGGTGCTAACCCATAGCAACCGATCTTAAGTTGTGGCTCCCCTCGATAGATCGACTCCAGACCTCCAGCCGCATTTCCTGAACCACGCTCACGCGTGGCGCTGGGATTCCTGAAATTTGATCGAGTTTTGCCTTCGCCTGAACCTTCAGTGGCGCGCTCACCAGGGCGCGCTTACCGACAGGACAGGAGTCACCGAATGGCAACGCAGCAGAGAGGAGAATTCTGGTGGTACAGGTTTCGCTTCGCCGGAGAACGCATCGACGAGCCTCCTGATCGGGACTTAAACGGATACAGGACGCAACCGAGAAGGGGCGGCAGTTCCCGAGCGGTTTTCGTCCTCATTCAGAGTGCGCAAAGGACATGCAAAATGCCTCATTCGATCTCCGGTTGAGTTTGCAGCGACGCGGCAGGCGAACCCAAGAAGGCGCGGGTGGCAGCGACAGAAGATGTGCGGAATTCTCTTGGGTCGATCTCAGAAGATAGCCAACGGACGGGGGGCGACTGGGGTGTTGCCTACAGGCCAATGTACTCATTCTGCCGATGTTTGTGCTGCTCTGGCCCGCTCCTACCGGGACAAGCAGCGGAAAACGTCAGGTCTCTGTCAGGACTGCCCCGGCAGACGATGCAGGATTGAGCCCGGTTGTTTGGGATGGGGCCGCTTCGATGGAGATATTTCCCGCAAGTGAGCAATACTGAACTGTCCTTCGCACGCGTTGATGCAACACTGAGTAATTGCCCCTGCAGGTGTGCTCAGCCGCATGCTCAGAAGTTCCATCAGAGCCAGTTGTGCCCTGCCAAGCAGGGCCTCGATCAATGGCGACGAGCCCGTCTCGGTTGCAGCAACTCCGATGTTAACCCTAACGGACGCAATGGTATGTGTTGCTTTTGCTGCGCGGCAGGACCATTTTAGGGGAAGAGTCTCAGATGCTTGAACTTGAGAAGCCCGCATTCGATGCAGGGGCCTTTTTGGCGAGTGCCGGGCTCGGGCGCAGAATCGTCAAACTACGCGGAAAGCAGACCTTCTTTTCGCAGGGAGAAGCCGCCGACTCCGTCTTTTATCTTCACAGTGGCCGCGCAAAGCTGACTGTCGTTTCCAAATATGGTAAGGAAGCCACCATCACTCTCCTTTCCGCGGGGGAGTTTATTGGAGAAGAGTCGCTCGGCAACGTGGGCGCGCTGCGTAGGTCCACTGCCACTTCCATGATCGACTGTACGGCGCTCAAGATAGAGAGGAAGGAGATGCTCCGCGCGATGCACGAGGAGCATTCCCTCTGTGAGATATTCATCCAATTTCTTCTTGCTCGCGGTATGCGCATACAGTCCGATCTTGTCGACCAGCTTTACAACTCCTGCGAAAGACGTTTGGCGGGGATACTCCTGTCGATGGCGGAGTTTGGCGAAGCGGATGTATCGGAATGGTCGATTCCAGAGATCACGGAGGAACGTCTGGCTAAGACGATCGGTGCCCCGCGGTCTAGCGTCGCCTTCTTCATGAATCGTTTCCGCGAGCTCGGCCTTATTGACTACGACGGCCGCATTCGGGTGCGCAAGGCTCTGCTCACTGTGATTCTGAACGATCAGTTCCCCGATGACAACGCGGTAAGACCCGCAATTGTCGACTTTCCGCTGAAACCATCAAAGCCGGCCGAAGATACCCATTCAAGCGCCCGATTCAACACGAGACAAGCCTGGGCTTCCGCCGATGGCGGCAAGTTAGCCCATTCGTCCTCCGGAAGGGAGTGATTGGCTGCGATGGAGTACTTGAAGTTCAAATCGTTGCTCCGCCAAATGGTCGTGGTTCCCATCGTGGTGATGGCTGCCTTTGCGGGATTGCTGATGTGGGAAACATTCGACCTGAACCGATCGTTGCAGTGGGTTGACTCTACCGATCAGATTATCGACCAATCCGGGCGCCTGCTCGCGTTGCTGGTAAACATGGAGTCCGGCACGCGCGGATACATCGTGACGGGCGACGAGGCCTTCCTTCAGCCCTATCTGGAGGGCACGAAGAAACTCGACTCCGAATTCCAGGCCTTGTATCCGATGGTGGCTGACAAGTTTCAGGAGCAACGACTGAGGGACTTTTATGCCGGCTATGAGGAGTGGGAAGGGTACGCCAGCGGGATTATCGCCCTTCGCCGCGCGGGAAAAGCCGATCCCACTCTCTATGAGAACCAGCAGGGAAAACGCAGGATGGATGCCCTTCGAGAGCAGATTTTGGAGTTTCAAGGTGCTGAAGAAGCACTGCGGATCGGACGGGTTCACGCCGCGCACCAACGATGGGCCTGGATGGTGACCAGTTGCCTGGGCCTGGGTCTGGGCGTTGGAGTTTTTCTCGCCCTGTTCACGCGCTACAACGTGGAAAAGCTGGGCAGCAAGCTGTTGCAGAGCGAGGAGCGATGGACGGCGACTCTGGGCAGCATCGGCGAGGCCGTTATAGCCACGGACAGCGAGGGCCGTGTCACTTTCCTCAACCCCATCGCCGCCGCTCTCACCGGATGGCAATCGGAGGAGGCCTTAAACCAGCCGATCGGGCATGTACTCAGGCTCATCAACGAGGAGTCTGGAATGACCGCGGACAATGAAGTGCTCCGTGTACTCAAAGAGAAGCAGGTCCTGGCAGTGGCTAACCACGTGGAACTGGTGACGAGGGATGGCCGTGAAATTGCGGTCGAGCACAGCGCCGCGCCCATCCTCGCCGGCGAAGGAAAAGTCACTGGCGTGGTGCTGGTCTTCCGCGACGTTGCGGAGAGGCGGCAGGAACAGATAGCAACGGCGGAGCAGGCTGCCCTGCTTGAACTCACCCAGGACTCCGTCTTCGTGATCGACATGGAGGGAAGGATCCAGTTCTGGAGCCGCGGCGCAGAGGCGATGCTGGGCTACACCAAAGCGGAAGCCGCGGGGAAGATCGCGCACGACCTGCTCCGCACCGAGTTTCCCCAGCCGCTGGCTGAGATCAATGCGGAACTTATGCGCGCGGGGCATTGGGAGGGAGACGTCATAAAGACCGCTCAGGACGGCAGGCGCATTGTGGTGTCCGGTCGCTGGGCGCTGCAATGGGGCAAACGCGACCAGGCGCCCCGCGTGCTGGTCATCAACAGCGACATTACGCAACGCAAGCGCGGGGAAGAGTCGCTGGTCTTGCAGCGGGAACAACTGCGGGCGCTGGCGGAACGCCTGCAGTGGGTGCGCGAAGAGGATCGCAAGCGGGTCGCTCGCGACCTGCACGATCAAATCGGGCAAATTCTGACCGCGATCAAAATGGATATGACCTGGATGAGCCGTCATCTGCCGGAGTCGGAAGGCGAGGTGCTCGCTCGGCTCAAGGAATCGATTCAGTTAATCAATGACGGAGTCAAGGCGGTGCGCGCTATCTGCAGCGGACTGCGTCCCGGAGTATTGGATGACCTTGGCCTGGCGGCAGCCATCGAATGGCAGGCCAGCGAGTTTGCTTCTCGCCATGGCGTCCTTTGCCAGGTCACTGTCCCACCGGTCGATTTGCACCTGGATGGTGACCGGGCCACCGCGACCTTCCGCATCTTCCAGGAGTGCATGACCAACGTGATTCGGCACGCGCAGGCAAAGTCGGTGCGCGTTGACCTGCGCCAGGAAGAGGAGAACATCCTCCTGGTTGTGGAGGACGACGGAATCGGCTTCTGTGAATCCGGCCTTTCGAACTCTCTTGGGTCTCTGGGACTCCTGGGCATGAAAGAACGAGCGCAGTTCTGCGGAGGCGACGTCGAGATCTCGAGTTCCCCCGGCAAGGGAACCACGGTCACGATCCGCGTTCCCGTGGACATTCCACAAGGGGAAAGGAGCACAACATGCGCATCCTGATCGCGGACGACCATGCCGTGGTGCGCCGTGGCCTGAAAGAGATCCTGGCGGATGCTCTTCCGGGCGCGGACTTTTCCGAAGCCGGCAACGGAGACGAGGCATTGAGCTGCCTGGGGAAATCCCCGGTCGCCCTGCTGGTGCTGGATATCAATATGCCTGGGCGCAGCGGGATGGATGTACTGCGGGATGTAAAGCACGCCTACCCGCGGATGCCGGTGATCATCCTGAGTTGCCACCCCGAGGAGCAGTATGCGGTGCGCTGCTTGCGCGCCGGCGCGGCCGCCTATATCAACAAAGAAAGCGCTCCCGAAGAGCTGGCCATAGCTACCAGGAAGATTCTGAGCGGGGGACGCTACGTCAGCGCCAGCCTGGCCGAGAAGCTGATCGCCAATTTGGATGAGTCCGCCGACAAGCCCTTGCATGAACTGCTCTCGGACCGGGAACACGAAGTGATGAAGATGATTGCCGCCGGCGTCCCCTTGACGGAAATTGGAGAGAGGCTTCATGTCAGCGTAAAGACCATCAGCAGCTATCGCGCCCGCATCATGGAAAAGATGCAGATGAAGAGCAACGCCGACCTTACCCGCTACGCCATGACGCACGGCCTGATCGATTAGGCTGGCCAGCCGGTGTAGGAATAACCCTACAGAGCGAACGGAACAAACCCTGCAACACTCCCGGTATACGCTGATATCAATTCCTTTTTACCCTGGGTATATTCATTTCAGGTCGGATCTTCGGCCCGGCAAGTGGACACAACGATGAATATTCTGATCACGGACGACCACGCGAACGTACGACGCGGCCTGAGGGAAATCTTGGTCGACGCATTTCCCGGCGCTCGCTTTTCCGAAGCCTCCAACGGGGATGAGACGCTGACCCAGTTGGTTCTTTCTCTTCCTGACATCCTGTTGCTCGATATCAATATGCCGGGACGCAGCGGGTTCGAAGTGCTGAAGGTTGTCAAACATATCTACCCTCTGCTGCCTGTGATCATGGTGAGTGTCCAGGCTGAGAGCCAGTATGCGTTACGCTGCCTGCTGGCAGGCGCAGCCGAATATGTCAACAAGAACAGCGCATCGGAAGAACTGGCGCCGGCGATCAGGAAGATACTGGACAGCGGCGCAACGATCGCGCGCAACCCGGTTCTAAACTAAAGAACCGGTCGATTCCGTTGATCATCCCCTGCATGAGAGGCTGTCGGACCAGGCGAGCGCGATAACCTGGAGATAGCCGGATTCGACATCCGCGAGCGGATTCTGCCGGCAGGCTTCAAGGCCATTCAAAAGCGAAAAGCGTATCGCGAAACAGCGCGATGACAACATAGATACATAGCAAGGTGGAAATATCCCGCTTCGCCATAACGCATAACCTGGTCTCTTCAATTGCCCTTTCGGCGTAAGGAAAACCCTACACGGCTGAGGCGGCAAAGCCTACTTCAATCACAGTTTTCGCCGATGTTCACCCTCTTTCCCATTCCGTATCGTGGTGATATCGACGTTGCGCAGGTTGACTGTAATTCATACCTCTGCAAGGACTCCGTAAGATTGAAAGGTCTCGATCATGGCTACTGCTTTTGCCACTATGACGAATTCGGCGCCCAGGATTCCGCTGGGCCGCTCCTGGACTTTGCCTCCCGTTGCGCATCTTAAGTCGATGCTCGTTTCGGACAAGGTTAGCGCATTGCCGGGACGGCGCCCCGCATTCGACATGCAGATGCTGCTGAGCAAGTTCATGGCCGGAAAATCGCAGCGCGAATACCTGACCGGCGAATCAGTCTTTTCCCAAGGCGACCCGGCCAATGCAGTCTTCTACATTCAGAGCGGCAAGGTCAAGCTCACCGTGGTGTCGATGAACGGCAAGGAAGCCGTAATCGCCCACCTTCCGGCATCGAGCTTTTTCGGCGAATCCTCCCTGACCGGCGAGCCGAACCGCGTCTCCTCAGCAAACGCACTTGAATCCAGCACCATCGTTCGCATCGAAAAGACGGTCATGGCGGGCCTGCTCCATCGCGAGCCGGAGTTTGCCAGCCAGTTCCTCGCACACCTGCTCGCCCGCAACAACCGGATGCAGGCCGATCTGGTCGATCATCTGTTCAATTCCAGCGAAAAGCGGCTCGCCCGGTTGTTAATGCTGATGGCGAACTTCGGCCAGCAATCGAAGCCCATCCCGGTAATCGCCAAGATCAGTCAGGAGACCCTGGCGGAAATGATAGGCACCACCAGATCCCGGGTCAGCTTCTTCCTCAATCGGTTTCGCGATCTCGGTTACATCGACTACGACTTTGGCGGGATGGTGATCAATAGTTCACTGGTCAAGGTTGTGCTGCACGACTGAACGGTGAAATGCATGTCGAATATATCGGATTGAAGGCCAGCGGGGTGACCTCAAACTCGTTTGAATCGTCGCGGCCAGGAGGCGCCGCACAGTCACCAGTCACTCAGCAACTGACTGGGCTTCGTCAAAACTCAATCCGGGAGCAAGACGCGCCCGATTTGGGGACCGGCGCCTCAACAACATTCCATGCGGTTGGAAGGGTGGCTTCTTCCTCGCTTGCGGAGAGTTCGAGACACAAGGAGCTTCACATCAGCGTCGCTGAGTTCGTGACGGCGGGCTCCAACTGAAGATCAGCTCGCATTCCGGTGGGATTTCGACGCCGGCGAAACCGAATCCGTTCCATCGGTAGGCGGCAATCCGGGTTGTCTTGGTGGTGGGATCCGCCATGAGGAAGGAATCGCCGCGATGAAGCGCGCACAGTGTGCCGTCTTCGGTTTCAACCGCATCGAGCAGCGGCCAGGCCAGGGCCGATCCGCGCCATCGCGCAATGAGGCCATGGGGACCGACTGCGTAAACATAGGGGCGCAGGCCTGCCTCATCGTCAATGGATGAAGTATGGCGCTCCAAAGAGAGCAGCAACGGCTCGGGCGCCATGGTGGTGACCAGTTGCAGGGAAACCAGAGCCTGGCGCCTGGACTGCCACACCAGCTTTCCAGCTTTGTATCCATCGAGGACGATTCCATTGACCGGCTGATCGGGAGACCATGCTGCGGGGCGTATGGCGACCCCATCGATCTCCGCCCCCGGACCAAGCTGTGGAGAGCAGTGTGCGAGAGTTTCATCGGCTGCCGCGTTTCTGCCTGCCAGCCTGGGAAAGGCTGTGGCTTCATCCGTATGGGTGCTGAGGCCTCCACAAAACAGATGGCCTGCATGGATGGTGCAGTCGGCGATCAGACCATCCTTGGTCTCGGCATATTTCTGGTCGAAGAGATGGTTGCCCAGTGAGAAGAAGACGGGCCTGCCTTCAACACATGCAGGGGCCTGGACAACATGGGGATGATGCCCGACGATGAGGTCCGCTCCCTGCTCGATCAGCCAGCGCGCTTGCTGCTGCTGGGCATCGGCAGGCCAGTCCTGCAGCTCATTGCCCCAATGGACGGATACGACGACCAGATTGGCCAACTGGCGGGCCAGACGCAGCTTCTGCGCCAGTTCTACGGAAGGAATTTGCTGCCCGCGGCCATCCGCGGCCTGAATGGTTGTCACGGCAACCAGGGCGACTGTGATCCCATCGATGCGAAAGAACTGCGGTGAGCTGTCGAAATCCAGCGCCAGCAGGCCGCTCCGCTGAAATGCCGCGCGTGTTTCACTCCGGCCGGCCTGACCCAGATCTCCGGAGTGGTTGTTCTCCGCGGTTACCAAGCCGAAACCAGCCTGCCGCATCCACTCGGCCGCGGCCTCAGGCACGGCAAAGCACAGCTTGTTCTCCGCTGCGCAGTTTGCCGGGTCGCCCAAAGCGCCTTCAAAGTTCCCACCGACAAGGCTCGCGCTGCGAAAGAGGTCGGTAAAGCCAGACCATGGGCCTGTTTTGCGCCGATCGATCTCTGCTTTGACCTGGCGCGCCATCATGATGTCGCCGGTAAAGAGCAGGCGAAAATCGCCGGGGGCCGGCTGTGCCGATGCCGCCAGCACGATGGGAAATAAGGCGGCGACGGTTAGAAAGGCGGCTTTGCCGGACATGAAAGCGTCTCTCCGGAGATGAAAGGACTGAGCCATGCCGGACGCGCCTGGACCTCGACCTTGCCAGAAACCGGCTTGCGCGCCCTCGATGAAATGCCGGGAGCAGCCTCCGGGTTCGGGCTCTTTCCCGCCCAGTCGAGGTCGGTGAGGGGCGCGGGCGACGGGAACTCGTAGTAGGAGTACACACTTCCTTTCACGATTTCGCGGCGGCCAAAGTAGGGGACCACCTGGTCCCACTCCAGCGGGCGCCCGACAGCTGCTTCGAGGTAGAGTGTTTCGCCTCCACCGGCGACATCGGCAATCTTCATCATCGGGTCCGGGGTGGAAAGCGCGAGATCCTTGTTGGCGAGACTCTTGTAGACCAGGAAGTCATGTTCGGCCACCGCACCCACATGGAGGATCTCATCGTATTCGGCATCGCTGAGCGGCTCATTGCGCAGTTCCTTTTCGGCCGCCAAGGCAAACAGGCGCGCCTTGCTTGCTGTTGCCTGCAGGCGCCGGATAATGCCGCCGCGCAGAGGTTGAGCGTTTTCGTCATCCCAATCGCTCCTGGGCAAGTTCCCGTCGAAGTTAGCCGAGCCTGCGATTGCCTGCTGCATCTGGTCGAACAACGATGCAATGGCATTGAAGGTCTTCGGGTCGGGTTCGACATAGCCTCTCGGCGGGCGCAGGACAATTGCCTCAAAGCCGCCTTCGCCGCACTCGGCGGCGGTGCGCTCGTTGACGAGCACCGTTGCGTGACGCAGAGTGGCCCACGAAGCGAGCCCAGTCTGCAGCCTTTTCGCCCTCCACAGCGTCTCCGGCGCGACGCCGGGAAATTGAGCATCGTCGGCCCACTGCACGGCTAGCGCGTCGATCCACGCGCCATAGAGGCTTGTCCGCGCCGCGCTCTGCGGCTCACGCTGGCGCAGCGCAGCGAGGGCTGGAGCGAGCGCGGGATATTCTGCAAGGTCGGCCTTCAGCAGCGAGCGGGCATATCCACTACCGAAGGCTGCCGCTAGATCGACACCCGAGGGAAGCAGTCGCGGCCCGCTGGCCCCGGTGATCTGTTCGGCGGGCGGCCAATCGGAGTGGAAGACGGTGGAGAGCAGGACCTCATTATCGAATCCCCAGGACAAGGGAAAGATCTGCGGACGGTCATCGGGGTGGCGGGCAAAGCCTGGCACCGAGAATGCATCCGCGCTCCACACCAGCGGAGAGCGGCTGGGCGCGATGTAGGCGGCATAGGCTGCGATCCACCGAAGCACCTTTGCTTTGACATCGGCGGGCAGGGAGTTCAACGGAGCTGTGCCGCTGGCCGCGGAGAGAGAGGTGAGGTAATGGACCGCCTTGAAGTAGGCCGACATCTCGGGCGTGGCGGAGTAATGTCCGCGTGGAGTGAGCTCGGTAAAGTCAAACGGCTTGCCAAAGACCCTTGAATCCAGTGTCCCTCGCGCGCGTTGAATGGCCAGGGCCTCAGGGGTGGCGGCACTGGCTGCGCCTCGCGACTGTGCCACGGCATTGAAGGCCATGGCCCAGGTGGAGTGGGGCGCGGTTGCGTTGAGCGACTGGCGCGCCGCGTCGACAAATGCCCAGAATGCCGGCATCGCCTGTTGGCGCTCCTGAACGATGAAGGCGCCTTCATAGGCTGAGGCAACCAGTTCCCAAAAGATGTCGGTGGTAACAAGGTAGGGCCGGGTGGGCGTTGCGCTGTCGTAGCCGCCGCATGCATACGATTCTGTGTCGTAGAGCTCGTAGAGCTGGTCTTCGCCGGTTGAGCGAAACAGGCCGGCGCTGGCTGTGAACCTGTCGCGGTCGGCGGCGTCTTCGGTAAACATCCAGGCGTTCATCACGTCGGCCAGCGGGACTTCAATCGGGACGTAGACGAGGGCCTGTGCGCTTGTCTGCTCCACCAGCCCCACAATGCCCTTGCCGTCCGGAGTGGAGGAGGGTGTCGATAGGAACCGATAGCCACCAGCCTGCGATGAGATGGCGCGGGCACGATCACCGATCACAGTAATGCCCGGAGCGCCACGCTTCCAATGGAGCAGCGCCGCGCCGTTCGGGGTGACCGTGAGCGATCCGCCGCATGGATTGCCGGCCAGATGCGATGGCTTGTCCCAGTTCTTTCCGGCATAAGCAAGCTGCTGGAAGCAGCCATTGGCGTCCTGCCAGATCAACAGGTGCCCGCCGGGATGAAATGCCGCAGGGAGAGCGGAGGGAACGAAGTTGTCTGTTGGATTCTCGTCGTTGCCAGCGAGCTTGACATAAGAGGCTTGAGGGCCGATGACCTGGTACTCGCGCTTGCCCTCTTCGGTGATGGAGCGGGTGGAAAACGCGCCGCTGGGCTGGCGTTCGGCGAAGAAGAGGCGGTAGCTCTCGATGGGCTTCTTCAGTGCCTCGTTCCAGCCGATCTCAAAGGGCCGTGGCGCGACAAGAAGACGGCGCAGCTCGTAAGCGGAATGGTAGATGACGCGCTGAGTCCAGGTTCCGTTCGGGTTCTCGGCAACTAGAATTCTGGATTGCTGCCCGGCCTTTCCGCCGATGAAGAAGCGGTGCTCCATGGGATGAACGGCGATCGATGTGGCGGTGAAGTCCGCGGGCAGATCGAGGAGTGGGACGGTGCGGCTGTCGCCCGCGTGCCAACTGACAACATGGTTGCCAGCGCTGTCGTGGAGCAGGATGAGCACATCCGGGCCTGTGGGCCAGAGGTCGTAGTCTACAACGGAGCTGCCGGCGGGCAGCCTCAACTCCGTGGATGACGCCGGAGAAGGCATCACGCTGAGTTCTCGCGCTGCAAACGTCGAGGGCTCCGTCGGGAACGCGGTCAACGCAAGGAAGGGCAGGGTCAGGAACAGCGCCAATATACGCTTCTGCGCGTGGGTCATAAGAGCCTTTGCCGACTGGACTCAGGCCATTCTAAAGCATGCTGCAACCAATGCGGGCCTGTCGGGCTCTCGCCGCGGTAACGGCGGGAGAACGTGTGCCGCGCGAGACCGCCCTGCCTGGTTCAGAGATGCCGAGGCAGATCGGCGAACAGAAGCAGCTTCAATTCTTTGGTCCCTGTTGCGCGGGCATGGCCGCAGCGAGCTTTTCCGCCGTGAGCGTCGATGAGCCTTCCAGCAACGTGATGAGCCGGTCAGCAGGGACGTTCTTGTGTGTTTCGATCATGCCCAGCGGCCATCGGATTTCGAGGTCAACCGAGCCGGCCGAGCCGAGACCGAAGTGCAGGCGCGGATCGTTGCAGGAGACATAGCTGGACTGGCTCATGACTTCCTGAGCCTGCACTCTGCCGTCGCTGCGAATCGTAACTCTGGCCCCGATGGCGCTGCGGTTGCTCTTGGTTCCATGGAGGCGGACTTTGATCCAGTGGTTCCCAGGCGGCGCGTCGTTGCGCAACAGCGAGGGCGGCTCGTTCTGATTCATGATGAGAATGTCGAGGTCACCGTCGTTGTCGAAGTCGCCGAAGGCGCATCCGCGGCTGACGTGACGGGCGTTGAGGGCGGGCTGGCTCCCTTCGGGGATTTGCTGGAAGGTTCCTTTGCCCAGGTTGCGAAACAGGATGCGCGGGCCGCGGCGGGGATATTTGGGGTTGACGGCTTCGAGCTCGGGATAAACCTGGCCGGTGACCAGGAAGATGTCCGGGTTGCCGTCGTTGTCGAGATCCACCAGGCCCACGCCCCAACTGACAAAGCGTCTTTCATGGATGAGCCCGGCGCGCGCGGTCACGTCTTCGAATTCTCCCTTGCCCTGGTTGTGGTAGAGGCCGATGGGCTGATTCATGTAGTGGGTGCGGACGATGTCGAGGCGGCCGTCGCAGTCGTAGTCGCCAATGCCGACGCCCATGCCGGCCATCTCCTTGCCGTCGTCGTCGAGGGCCACGCCGCGCATCAGCGCCTCCTCGCGAAAGGCGCCATCGTGGTTGTTCATCAGCAGCAGGCTGGGGGTGGTGTCGCAGGCTACGAAGATGTCCGGCCAGCCGTCGTCGTCGACGTCGAAGGCGGCCGCGGTCAGGCCATAGGAGCCGTGCAACGCGCCCACGCCCGACTCCTTCGAAACGTCGGTAAAGGTGCCGTCACCGTTATTGCGGTAGAGCAGATGGCTGGGCAGTGGCAGGCCGCTGGGACCACAGTTGACGGGTACGCCCTCGAAGTTGCAGTTGGGACGCTCGAGTGAGGGCTTGGGCATGGTAGCCAGATCCACGTCGGCGTAATTGGAGACAAACAGATCGAGCCAGCCGTCGCGGTTGTAGTCGACAAAGGTGCATCCGGAGCCGAAGCGGGTGGTCTTGCTAAGCAATCCGGCCTGCGCCGTTACGTCGGTAAACGTGCCGTTGCCGTTATTGCGGTAGAGCCGATTCTGTCCGAAGTAAGTGAGGAAAAGATCCTCGAAGCCGTCGTTGTTGTAGTCGCCCACGCAGACGCCGACGGCCCAGCCGGCGTCGATCAGGCCGGCCTGGGCGGTCACGTCGGTGAAGGTGCCGTCGCGATTGTTGCGGTAGAGGCGGTTGCTTGCGCCGGCGGGAATGCTCTCTAGGCGTCGTCCTCCGAGGATGAAGACGTCCATCCAGCCGTCGTTGTCGTAGTCGATGAAGGCGCAGCCTCCGCCCATGATCTCGGTCAGATAGGTGGCCGTCGTTCCCTCGCCATAAGGCATAACTTTGGTGAGGCCCGCGGATTCGGCCACGTCGACGAAGCGCGAAAAGGGCGGCAGCTCTCCGCTTGCAGGCGGGGGGGGCGCTTGCTGGAGCGCTGCCGCCTTGCGGCGGTATAAGTTGGCGGCCAGCAGCGCAGGGACCGACTGCAGCAGACGCCGGCGCGACCAGCCGCGAGACGATTTGGAGGAAGCGGACACGGGTTCGAGGAATCCCTCCATTTTTAGAGCCGAGCCTAGAGCCGCCGCGCGATCGGTCCCGCACGGATTGAGTGTAGCGGGAAAGTCACTGCCTGTGTCCGCGCCGTTACGGGCCGGGATGGGCCTCGGCAAGCGCCTGCGAGAGCTTGCGCGCAGCGGCGTTGTCGGGGTCCACTTCGAGCGCGTGTCCGAGGGCCTGCCGCGAGTCCTGCCATTTGCCCTCATCGGCGAGAGTAGCCGCCAGGTTGATCCATGCGGCGACATAAGACGGGGACGCACCGACCGCGGCGCGGAAGTAGCTTTCGGCCTGGGCCGCGTCGCCGTCTCGCGCCGCCAGATAGCCCAACTGATTCTCAGCCTCGGCAAGATTGGGCTTCAGTTGAATGGCCCGCTCGAGCGCCGCCCTTTCGCCGGCAATGTCTTTCAATTTGTCCAACGCCCTGGAGAGCTTGTAGGAGAGCAGCGGCTCATCGGGATCAGCGTGGAGGGCTTCGCGATAGAGCGATGCGGCCTGCGCGGGATCGCCCGCGGCCATGGCCTGGTCGCCTTCTTCGGCCTTGCCGGCGGCCTGGACCTTATCGGTCCGCGCCTGCTTCAACTGCTGATAGAGGCGCATCTTTTCCTGCGCAAGCGCGGTCTCTCCAAGCTTCTGCAACACCTTGGCCAGGTCGTACTCGGCCTCCGGGTCGCTATCGCCCAGGGCGATGGCCTTCTCCAGGTGCGAGCGTGCGCCGGCCAGGTCGCCAAGCTTTGCCAGGATGCTACCCAGCTCGGCGTGCGACGGATAGTAGCCGGGATTCACAGCGACCGAGTGCTCCAGATGCGCGCGCGCCGCTGCAAAATCCGCTTCGCGCGATTCCAGCTGCGCGTTCAGGTAAAGCACTTCCCACTCATTGGGATAGGCGATGAGCAATTTGGGGCCGAGTTCGGCGGCTTTGCCGGCGTGGCTGGAGACCAATGTGCGCAGGTAGAGGATCTGCGTGGCCTGGTCGCCGGGATGTTTCTCGAGGGCAAGTTCGAGCACGGCAAAGGCCTCCTGGTCGCGGCCGTGCAGCATGAGCACCAGAGCCAGCTCGCCGGCGATGGGCAGCGAATCGGGATTGTTGTTGAGGCCCTCGCGAAGCGCTTTGGCCGCGGCGTCCAGTTGCGCGGTGCCGGCATAAGCCACGCCCAGGTTGAAGCACTGCTGCGGCGTTCGCAAACGGCTGGAGCCGGGCCTGTCGAGCAGGGCGATGGCGGCGGCGTAGTCTTTCCGGTCGAGGAAGTCTTGGGAAAGAGAATCCAGAGCGGTCGCCGAGTCGGGATCGATAGCCAGGGCCGCGCGCCACTCGGTTTCGGCCTCGGCGGTCTTCTTCTGCCGGTCCATTGCGGCGGCCAGCACCAGGTGGGGCCGAATGTCGCTGGGATCGAGATGTTTGGCCTGGTTCAGAGGCGCCACGGCCTGATCGTCGTGACCGGCGGAGTAGAGGCTGAGTCCCCACAGGTAGGCCAGGGAGGCGGAGTTGGATTGCCGCTGAAAAGCCGAGGCAAACGCGCCGGCAGCACAGTCGAATTGCTTCTTGTCCGCGAACCAGTTTCCGACGGCGGCATAGTTCTCGCTGCTGGGCTGGGCCTTGAGGCGGGCGCTCAACTCGGGCGAGGCGGTGCAGACGGCCTGGGCGAGCGGCGACGCGGCAACCAGCAGAAAGATTCCCACTGCGATGCGCGTGCGCGCAAACCGAGCGCCGGCTCGCTGACTCATGGCTTGCGCGGGGTTGAGAGGAGCATTCATAGGCGGGAAGTTCCCGATGCAAGGACAAGACTACTCCTGGCGCTCGACGGAGCGCTGCCCGGTCCAAAGGCAGTGTACCGTCTCGCGAAGCACGCAGCGATCCTACGAAAGTCGGATTCGCGACAGTCGGATGAGGATGGCGTCGACCTGCAGATGAGCTTGCTCGGAGCCGCAACCAGAGGCCTCCGTGCGGGCGGCCGCGATGATTGAATGGCGAGGATAAGAAATTCGCGCTCCAATCCGACTTTTGGCGGATACATAACGCTATCGGGCGAGCGTAAAGTTCGATTCGCCTCAGAATGTTCGATTCTGACGGCTACGAAAACGCCAGGCGGGAGCGGCAATCGAGAGCCGTGTCCCGGCTTAATGAAGGATGGCAATTTGAAAACGGTTTCATCAGCCTTCCCGCAGTTGCAAACGAAGGCCTGAAATCGATGGATGCATCCTTTGGGACTCATTTCAGGAGGTAGTCATGCAGTTGATCAGCGCAAAGGGTTTACGAGCCCTGCTGCTCGTGGTTGTTCTTGGCTTCGTCAGCTCGGCGGCCTTGCTCTTCGGCCAAGGAACGAACGGGAGCCTGACCGGTCAGGTTACCGATCCTTCGGGTGCTGCTATTCCAGGCGCGACCGTCGCCCTCACCGATGTCGATACCAACTACACGCAAAATGCGACCACCGACGGGCAGGGGGTTTACCAGTTCAAGCTGGTACGCGCCGGGAACTATTCGCTTACGGTTGCCGCCGGCTCCTTCGCCCAGTATGTGCAGAAGGGCATTGTCATCAATGCCAACCTGTACGCTACGCAGAATGTCCAATTGAAGGTGGCCAAGGCCAAGGGCGAGACGATCAACGTGACCGCCGACGCCGAGCTGATCGACACCACCTCGGCCGAGCTGGGCATGACGGTCAACGAGCAGTCGGTGAGCGAGCTGCCGTTGAACGGCCGCGACCCCTCCACCCTGGCGCTGCTGGCGCCGGGCATGGTCGATGCGGGCAAGGCCGGCGTTGCCTGGGCGCAGTCAGGGTTCTCTTTCCCCAGTGAGTCCGCGGCCTCGGCCAACGGCGGCCGCATCGGCAGCACCTTCTACATGCTCGACGGCGTCTCCAATATGGACACCTACCTGGGCTCCAATTCGCCCACACCCAACTCCGACGCCACCCAGGAGTTCCGCCTCATCTCCAACAACTTCAGCGCCGTTTACGGCTTCTCGACGGGCGGCGTGGTTTCCATGGCCACCAGGAGCGGCACCAACCAGTGGCACGGCGGCCTCTTCGAATTTATGCGCAACGGAGATCTGGACGCGGGCAACTGGAGCAACCACGCTCAGGATACGTACCGGCGCAACCAGTTCGGCGGCTATGTCGGCGCACCGGTCATCAAGGACAAGCTGTTCGCCTTCTTCAACTATCAGGGAACCGTCGTTGTCGGCGGCCCAGGAACTTCGACTAATTTCACCACAACGCCCACCCAGCAAATGTTGACCGGGGACTTCAGCGGACTGGTCGATTATGCCGAGGCGCACAACAGCGCCTGCGGCTCGGGCTACACGGGGCCGCAGACGTTGAATTGCGGCTGGCTGAACGGTCCCTTCCAGGTTGCCAATGGAAAGCCGAACCAGCTGGTCGGCGTGCTCGATCCGGTGGCTGTGCAGGTGACCAACGATGGGCTGCCCGGCCACTCCGCCACGGCGTCAGGAACTGCGGCGCCTACCTCCGGGGCCCAAAATCTGGCCGGACAGATGTTGTATGCGTCGGCCGCCCTGGCCAATTCCAAGTTCAATGAGTACACCGGCAGGGTCGACTACGATCTGTCGAAGAGCCAGCGCCTGACCGTGCGTTCGTTTGTCGACAAGTTCGTTCAGCCCTCCGGCGACACGCCGGGCAACGTTCTGTCGGTGTTGAACCTGAATACCTGGAACCAGACCTTTGGCGAGAACATGTGGTATTTCAACGAAATCCTGCAGCACACCTGGACGGTGAACGCCTCTACGGTGAACACCGCCACGGTTCTGTGGACCCAGCAGAGCTCGCATAACGGCACGCCCGTCACCGACCACAGCGGCAAGAACATGTGCTGGTCGCGCTACATCAGCATCACCGAGCCGGTCTGCTATATGGAAGGGGCGAACTTCGGCGGCGCCAACGGCGGCTGGACCGAGCCCTCCGACGAGGTCCGTTCCACCGAGGGCATCTCCGACACGCTCATCAAGACCATCCACCGGCACACGGTTTCCGCCGGCATCGACCTGATCCACCAGCGGGCGGTGGAAGACGCGGCCAATTACCCGGCCGACGCCATCATCGGCTTCGGCGGCGGCTACACCGGCAGCGGCCTGGCCGACTGGCTGCTCGGTTACATGAGCAGCTTCGAGCAGGGCGCGGGCGAACTGGCCGACATCCAGGGGTGGATGGTCGACCCCTACTTCAACGACGAGTTCCGCATAAAACCCGGAATGACCCTGACCTTGGGCTTGCGCTGGGATCCGGACTTCGCGCCGGTCTCAGTCGGAGGCCGCGGGGCGGCATTCGTGCCCGGCCAACAGAGCGTCATGTTCCCCGCCGCGCCATCGGGCCTGGTCTTCCCCGGCGACTCCGGTGTGGACGCCGCGCTTCGCCCCAGCAGCAAGTACTTCTTTGAGCCTCGCATCGGTGTAGCCTGGCAGCCCAAAAAACTGCCTCACACCTCCTTCCACGGCGCGTTCGGCATCTTCAGCGGCCCGGTGCCTTACTCGGACTACAACCACGTCGTCGATATCGCGCCCTTTGCCACGGCATTGGCTCCGCCCGCGCCGTCGAACATTCCTCTGTGCGGCGACGGTTGCACGCCCAATACCGGCCAGACGATCACCGGGTACATGAACTTCCACGACCCCTACTCAACCTCCAGCTTCGGGACCAACGGCGTCAGCCCGTTCCCGCCGTTCGCCTCCGTCAACTACAAACCGCCGTCCAACTCTCTGATTCCCGGACCGGTCTATGTGCAGGATTCCTTCGGCCGGAACTTCAAGGCGGGCAAGACCCAGGCCTGGAACGCGACGGTAGAGCAGCAGATCGGCAACACCATGGCCATCCGCGTGGCCTACGTGGGGAGCGAGTCCTATCACCAGAGCTACGTGCAGGACGACAACTTCGCCGGCTACAGCTACTGCACCTCTTTTACATCCGCCGCTTGCCCAATCCCACAGTTGGCCCCAGGACCTGTGGCTCCGTACTCCAACTTCACCGGCATCCTGGAGTACGACAGCGGCGCAACAGCCAACTATCACTCGCTGCAGGCCACCTTCCAGCGGCACATGTCCCATGGGCTGCAGGCGCAGTCCAGCTTTACCTGGCAGAAGACAATCGACGTGGCCAGCGGCGCCAACATCGCCGCCAGCCAGAACGGGATCACCAATCCCAAAGACCTGCACTGGAGCCGCGGCGTCTCCAGCGCCAGCGTCCCCTTCACCTGGACCACCAACTTCGTTTACCGCAGTCCGGAGTTGAAGGGCCAGAACGCTGTGCTGCAAGCCGTGCTGGGAGGCTGGGAAGTGAGCCCCATCGCCAACTGGGCGTCGGGCTCACCGTTCAGCATCAACGGCGGCAACCCCTCAGCAGTCTCAGCCTATAACGTTGTGATCGGCGGCCAGTCGACCTCTGAGCCAAATGAAGGCGACGGCTGCCTGCAGTTCTGCGCCGGCGACCGCGCCGACCGTGTCCCCGGCGTGCCGCTCAATGTTCGCCAGGGCAAGAGAGCGGACTGGGTCAAGCAGTACTTCAACCCCGCTGCGTTCGTGACCCGTCACGACGGAACCTTCGGCAACAGCGCGCGCGACATCATGTACGGCCCACCGGCCTTCAACACCGACGCGTCGCTGATGAAGAACTGGTCGATCCTGGAGCGGTACAAGCTGCAGCTCCGCTTCGAGTTCTTCAACGCCTTCAACCACGTCGTCATGGGCAATCCGGATAACAATCCGCACGACTCCGACGGATGCTCTGCCCAGATCAACTGCGGCTCGGGCTCCGATGCAGCCACTCCGCGGGAAATCCAGGCGGCTTTGAAATTCACCTTCTAACCAAGGGACAGGCCCGGGCGGCGCGTCCAGCTGCCCGGGCCTGTTTTTTTGTTCGCAACGAATCGCCAACGCTGCTTCAACCGCGCCGCCGCACGGCGCGCTGCGCACTTCTATGATGGTTCAATGGGTCTTGAGTTCGAGCGTGGACCCGGAGGTTCAACCAATGCTCGAGTTGTTTCCGCGGCCATCTTCCCTGCACAAGCGCTTCCTCGTGGCCGTGGTAACGATTCTGGCTGTCGTTCTCTTCTGCTCCTGCTTTCTGCCGCTTCCCATGAGGGTCTTGGGGAGCAGTCAGGCTTCTTCTTCTGCCGACTCCAAGGCATTGCTGTGGCTCATCTCCATCGACTACCCGCTGGACGGCTCCATCTTCCCCCCCGGCATCACTCCGCCCACGTTCCTCTGGCGCGATGCGGCGGCCGATTCCTGGCAAATCGATATCGCTTTTGCAGACAACTCTTCCCCCATCCATTTTGAAGCCGAAGCCCAGCGGATGCGCATCGGCCCAATCGACAAGGAGTGCATCAGCAATACCAACGAGCTGCCGCAACTGACCCCGCAACAGGCTGCGTCATGGACATGGACGCCAGACGCGGCCACTTGGCAGGCCATCCAGGCGCACACTTCGGATTCGTCCGCCACGGTGACGATCACCGGCTATGCCCGTGCGCGCGGCGTTTCGTCGCAGGCGCACATCTCCCTCACCACCTCGTCCGATCCGGTGGGCGCGCCCATCTTCTATCGCGATGTGCCGCTGATGCCAAGCGCGGGCGCCAACGGGACGGTGCAGCCGCTTTCGCCCGCGGCCATTCATCTCATCAAATGGCGGCTCCGCGACATTCGCCAGCCGCAGAGCCGCACCGTGCTGACCAATATGCCCACCTGCGCCAACTGCCATTCCTTCTCCCGCGACGGCAAAACCATGGGCATCGACGT
>JARLGE010000305.1 GCA_031296215.1 Occallatibacter sp. | reverse complement strand
GAAGACGGCAGCTTAGTTAATTAAGCTGCAAGTGCCAGATTATCGTTGGCAACTTTTGTTTTGCAGGCGATTACAGGTGCCCACACCCTGACATGCCTCCTAAGCCGCAATCGATCCCGTCGAAACCGTGACGCCCCCATTGGATCAGCACCGTCCCTTGATGCGGACAAGATGCCCAAGTGCGAGCCGGGCCCACTGGCTCGTGCTGCATAACCCTATTCTACGCCAAATCGGGTTTTAATGTAGCCGGGGTCTACTGCTTCTCCAGATCGATGGACTCGTATTCGTGGCGGGCGATGGCCTCGCGGATCTGGGCTGGGGTCTTGCCCAGCTTTGTTTGCTGGTAGGCGAAGAGCGCCTCCTTGGCGCAGGTGGAGCACTCGGTGCCGTGCAGCCCCTCGAAGCAACTGCGCAGGCTGGTGTGGCCCAGAGCGCGGTCGCAGCGGCAATTGCAGGGGAGCTGATAGATCACACTGGAGACACTGGCCGCCTGCTGATAGACGTGCACCTGCCAGGGATAGCGGAAGTTCTCGCCGGTGAGTTGGCTGCCGGAGAGGATTGCGGGCAGGGCGCTGACCTTGAGGGGTGCGGAGGGGTGATAGGCGGGGACCTCGTCAGCGGGGTTGGACCACTGGGCATAGCTTGCGGCGGTGAGTGCGAAGACGGCCAGAGCGAGCAGCCAACGGTGCTTAAGAAGGATTTTCATAAGAGAACTCTCTGAGACTATTTTAACCAACCTCCGCGGATGGCGCGCGCTGGCGAGGAGTCGAAGTGGAAAAACCCCGGAGCGGGGGCTGTCCAGGCGCAAAAAAAGACGGCACGAACGGTCTAGCTGTTCGTGCCGGGAGGCCAGTGACGCAACTTACTTCCAGCTCGGAGTCGGCAAGCTCTACCGGTTCCTCGACTGGAATAAATACACCATAGCATAGATTGGGCGGAAGTCAAATACAGAAATCGAAATTATTTCTTCCAGGAGAGCGCGTCATCCTTTTTCGAAGTTATGCATCTAACGGCCAGACTTTTGCTGGATCCGCATGCGATCAGCCGCGCGACAAGCTTCGCAGACAGGGGCTACGGCCAACATGACAAACTCTTTGGATTCTTCAGGTTCTTCCGAATCAGGGCGGAGTGGCGAGCGACCTGCGGGGTGGATCAAGCTGGGGGCTGTGGCTGCAGCTTCGGTGCTTGCGGGGGGATTGGTGGCCGCCTGGTGGTACAGAAAGACCCTCTCCAGGCTCCGCCAGGCGGAAGACGACGGAGAGAATCCGCAATTTGGTATACCCGGGGACGAGTCAGCGGACGAAGGCTGAAGGGAAACGGCCAGTCGAGGCGGCAGCCCCTCAGATCGCCTTGTCCGCGCGCCCGGCGAGGTCGAAATCCCTGCTGGTGAGGCCCCCCGCGTCGTGGGTGACAAGGGCCAGGCGGACGCGGTTGTAGCGGATGTCGATGTCGGGATGGTGGCCAGCCTCCTCCGCCAGCTCGGCCACCCGGTTGACGAACCGCATAGCGGCCAGGAAATCCTCAAACTGGAAGGTGCGCACCAGTTCGTCGGCGGCGATCTGCCAGCCTGGGAGGGTGGCCAGGAGGTCGTTGGCCTGCTGCGTGGAAAGTGGGGGCATGGGTGACTCCTTCCTTTTCAGGGAAGCATTCCCTATGGATCGCACCGCACGGCGGCGGGATCGGGTTCAGCGTTCCGGCGGGGCGGGCAGGGGAGCAATGTCGAAGGTGGAGAAGCGCTTGTTTTGGCTGATGATCTCGGCTCGCAACTCGTGCCAGGTTTCGCTGGGGACTTTGAGGAAGACCTCAACCACGCCGGGATCGAACTGGGAGCCGGAGCAGTTGAGGATTTCTTGGCGGGCGGCGTCGAATGTTTTGGCCTTGCGATAGGGTCGGTCGCTGGTGATGGCGTCCAGGGCGTCGGCCAAGGCGAAGATGCGCGCCCCGATGGGGATTTCGGCTCCGCGCAGGCCGTTGGGGTAACCCGAGCCGTCGAAGCGCTCCTGGTGACAGAAGACGATCTCCGCCGACTCAGCCAGAAAAGGGATCTTGCGCAGCATATGGTAGCCGGAGGTGCAGTGTCCACGCATCACGGTCTGCTCGCCGGAGGAAAGCTTGCCGGGTTTGCGGAGGATTTCGTCGGGGATGGCCATCTTGCCGATGTCGTGGAGGAATGCTCCGCGGGCGATGACCTTAATTTGCGCCGGGCTGATGCCCATGGCACGGGCCAAGGCGATGGTGTAGGCGGTGACGCGCTTGGAGTGGCCCTCGGTTTCCGAGTCCCTGAGATCGAGCGCGTCGCCCAGCGCTTCGAGGGTGATGTCGTAGGAGTGTTCCAGCCTCTCCACGGTCTGGCGAAGCATTTCGGTGCGGGCGAGGACGACCTGCTCGAGGTTCTGCTGGTAGTTGTGGCTCTCCTGGAGGGCCTGGCGATGGTCGAGGGCACGCTGCACCGTATTGACCAAGTGCTCGCCCTCGAAGGGCTTGAGGAGGTAGTCGTAGGCGCCGCGGCGCATGGCGTCGATGGCCACGCTGGTGTCGTGAATGGCGCTGACCATGACCACGGGGAGGTGCGGATGCTGCGCGTGGATGCGATCCAGGAGGCCGAACCCGTTGCCGTTTTGCATGACAATATCGCTGAGCACGAGGTCAAAGGCGTTGTGCTCCAACATCTGGAGGCCTTCACTGCCGCTTGAGGCCAACAGGACGTCGTACCCCTGCCGTTCCAGGGTGGAACCGATGCTGGAGCAGTCGAGGGGTTCGTCATCCACGACGAGAATGAGCGCACGGCGCGGGCCCTGAACTGCGCCCCCTTCAGATTCCGGGCTTGAGCCAGCCATGGCGGGCGGCGGTTGTGGTCTTGCCAAGTTCAATGCCAAGCTTTGATCCTCCCTGGACCTTCGCGGGCCAGAAAATCAGCCGATGAGGCAAATTTTGCGCAAGCAGAGAGTTGCCTCCGCCGACCGGTTTCCGAGCGGGCTGGAAACTGCCACCGGTCAATTCGCTTCATCGATCAAATTCTTGTCAGAGTCAGCAATCAGTCCTCAGCGAAGCCAGCTTAGTAATCGTGGAGGAAGTTAACTTAGCGCCCAGCGGGTCTGTTCGCGGGGACGCATCCGGCTTTTAACTTCCATCCACATTCCAGAAGGTCTGGTATGCGCTTCCTGCAGATCGGACAAGGAAAAATGCAAATCAGTGTTCAGGTTACGGTCTGTTGGGCCAATCTGGCCGGCCGTCTCGATCATGGCCGGATAACGGGTTGACGCAAGGAATCTCAAATGATTCTACGGGAACGCCACTCCCAGTTTACGCGAAGGGGAATAGCTTTCTTGATTTTTCTGCATTTGAGATGCGGTGCGTGGCCCTTTGGCTGCTTTGGTTACGAGAGAGTCTGTTCCTTTGAAGGGACGCACCGGAAGCGGGCAAAGCAGGACAAGTAGACGCAGAAAGGGCAGTTTGCCGCAAGGCCAGGGGCGGAGACCCCATTGGAGGGTATCCGTTGCAGGGATGTGAGGCTCCGGGGTTCACCTTTCGCTTTGGTCCGGCGTTTGCTGGGCATGGCGACGTGCGCGGCGGGCTTCCGCCCAGCCCTCCTTGGTGACCTGGCGGGCCCGGCCGACGCTGAGAGAGCCGGGGGGAACCTCCTTGGTGATGCAGGAGCCGGCGCCGACGTAGGCTCCGTCGCCGACTGTGACCGGGGCGACCAGGGTGGAATCGCTGCCGATGAAGACGTTTTTTCCGATGGTGGTGGCGTGCTTCGAGATGCCGTCGTAGTTGCAGGTGATGACGCCAGCGCCAATGTTACTGTCTTCGCCGATTTCGGCATCGCCGAGGTAGGCCAGATGGCCGGCCTTGACGCCCTTGCGCAGTTTCGCCTTTTTGCCTTCGACGAAATTACCCATGTGGACATCTTCGCCGATTTCGCACCCCGGGCGGAGGCGAGTGAAGGGACCGAGATTGGCTCCGTCGGCAATCGAGCTGTCGGCCAGCACACAGCTTTGCAGCAGCACAACGCGGTTACCCAGGGTGCAGTTTTCCACGACGGTGTAGGAGCGGATGCGGCAATCGGAGCCGATGCGGGTACGGCCGAGCAACTGGACGAAGGGCTCGATGACGGTGTCCGGGGCGACCTCGACCTCGGCGTCGATGACGCATGTTTCGGGGCGGAAGATGGTGACGCCGGCAGCCATGAGGCGGCGGGCGGTGGCGAGGCGGAGGCTGGCATCGAGGGCCATCATCTCGGCAATGGTGTTGGCGCCGAGGAGCTCGTTCGGATCGGCGGTCTGGAAGGCGACGACGCGCTCGCCGGCGGCGTGGAGGACATGGGCCATGTCGGTGAGGTAGAGCTCGCCGAGGGGGTTGGCGGCCTGGAGCTTGTCGAGGTGGGCGAGCAGGGGCGCGGTGCGAAAGGCGTAGAGGCCCATGTTGACTTCGCGCAGGGAGAGCTGCTCAGGGGCGAGCATATTCTGCTCGACGATGGCCACCACGTCGACGGAGCCGGACGCGGGGTGAATGACGCGGCCGTAGCCGGTGGGCTCGGCGGGCTCGGCGGAGGTGAGGGTCATGGCGGCGTTATGGGCCTGGTGGAAGCGCAGGAGCGCGGAGAGTGTCTCGGGTTGGATGAGGGGAGCGTCGCCGGAGAGGACGAGGACGTTCTTGTAGCCCTTGATAGCGTCTTTCGCGCTTTGGACGGCGTGGCCGGTGCCGCGCTGGACAGCCTGTTCGACGAAGCGGATGCCGGAGGCGGCGACGGCGGCTTTGACGTCTTGCGCCTGGTGGCCGACGACGGCGTAGATGTGGGCGGGTGGGACGATGTGGGCGGCGGCGGCGATGACGTGGCTGAGCAGCGGCTTGCCGCCGATTTCGTGCAGGACTTTAGGGCGGCGGGATTTGAGTCGGGTCCCTTTGCCGGCGGCCATGATGACGATGGCGAGGGCTGAGGATTCTACGCTTGCCATAAACGTGCTCCGGTTGAGATTTGTACTCTCCCGCCTTTGCCGCAAGAACAAAGGCGCGGGGCCCAGAGGGTACCCCGACGGGGCACCCAGCGATTCAATGTCTCACTGCGTTTTCTCCGCCGCGGCGGGCCGGTGCGGCATGGGGATGGTGATGTCGATGGGGTGGATGGGGCCGAGGTTGAGCTGGTCGAGGCCCGGTTTGATGTCGGGGCTGTTGCCAACGACGAGGATGGCCAGCTTGTCGGGATGAATGTACTTCTTGGCCGCGGCTTCTAGATCGGCGATTGTCACCTTTTCGAGGGCTGCCTTGTAGGTTTCGAGGTAGTCGGCGGGGTAGCCGTAGAACTCGAGGCGCTCGCGCTCGGCGAGCACCTTGTCGCGCGTGTCGTAGCGGAAGAGGAAGGAGGTGAGAAGGTTGTCTTTGGCGCGGGCGAGTTCCTCCTCAGTGAAAGGACGCGTGTTGAGGCCGGCGATCTCAGCCAGGGTGGTGGCGGCGGCGTCAACGGTGGAGGCGCTCTTGGTGAGGGCAACCGCGCTGAAGGGGCCGGGGTGGTCGTATGCGAAGGAGATCCCGCCGCCGACTTCATAGGCCAGTCCTTTTTCAGTGCGGACCTTCTGGAAGAGACGGCTGGCAAAACCGCCGCCGAGGATCTCGTTCATGACGGCGATGGCGGGCACGTCGGGATTGTGGCGGTCGACACCCATGCCGACGATTTCGATGTCGGACTGGTTGACGTCCTCTTTATTGATGAAGTAGACGCCGGGCATGGGGCCGGGAAAGGAATCGTGGCGCGGCGGCGCGGGCTTGGCAGGCGGCAGGCCCTCGAAGGCGGCGCGCAGCTTGGCTTCCATGGCTACCGGGTCGAAGTCGCCGCTGATGCCGACGATGAGCTTGCCGCCAATGGTTCGCTCGTGCCAGGCCTTGAGGTCGTCGAGAGTGACGGCGCCGATGGTGGCCAGTTCGGGCTGGCGTGTGTAGGGGCTGTTTACGCCGTAGACCAGCTTGGCGGCTTCGCGCCCAGCGATAGCCGATTCGTCGTCGTTGCGGCGGACGATGCCGGTGGCCTCCTGCTGCTGGGCGAGTTCGAGCTTTTCCCGGCTGAATTTGGGGTGTAAGAGCAAATCCAAAGCAAGCGAAAAAACCTGGTCGGCATCGGCCTTGAGCGAGTCCCAGGAGACGGCGGTGGAGTCGTCGTCGCCGGCCGTCTCGACGTGGGCGGCTTTGGATTCGAGCAGATCGTCGAGGGCGTCGCCGTCGATTTTGGCGGTGCCGCTGGTGCGCCAGGTTTGGCCATAGAGGCCGACGAGACCGGCCTTGGCGGGGCTCTCGTCGCGTGAGCCGCCGGGGATGAGAATGGAGCCGGAGACGAAGGGGAGTTCGTGGTCTTCCTGGAGGAAGATTACGATGCCGTTTTTGAGCTCGATGCGTTTGGGCTGCTGGGGCTTGAAGTCGTGGAGTTTGGGGATGGGGATTTTTCCCCAGGGTTTG
>JARLGE010000304.1 GCA_031296215.1 Occallatibacter sp. | reverse complement strand
CTCCACCGCGACCCCGCAGGCGAGCCTATCCCGCTGCCCCACCTCCACAGCAAGCCCTGGGACTCAGGCGGCGGCCGCCACTGCTCTTCCTACGTTCGCGGCTTCGACCCCGTCCGCAACCAGTGGGTGGAGCGCGTTTATTACGCCGGCGCTGCCGAGTTCATCTGGGGCCCATACGCCATTGGCTTCCTGGAGCGGAACGGCTCGGAGTGGGTCGATCAGCCCGCACCCGTTTTTGCCGCCACAGAGCCCTGGGAGCTGGGCTCGGTCTACGAGCCCAACCTCATCTACCACGACGGCAGGTGGAAGCTCTGGTACGTCTGTGGTTCAAACCGCGACGACTCGATCGTCCACGGTTATTCGGAAAGCCCTGACGGCGTCTCCGGCTGGACTGCGCATACGATCTTCGCAACCCCCGAGCTCAAGCTCTTCGACTTCTCGGTCCGCCCGCGCGGCGCGGGTTTTGACGCTGTCTTCTCCCGCGTCTGGCTCGACACCAAGACTCCGCCCCCGCCCGAAACTGGACTCTGGTGGTGCCGCTCGCACTCCCCCGCCCCCACGCTCGCCGAGTGGTCCACGCCCATTCAGATCATGACTGCCGAAGATCGCGGCTGGCACAGCGGTCCCTTCAAGCCCTCGCTCCAGTTTGCCGACCAACCGGCGGGTCAGGCTCTCGTCTTCTTCGCCGGCTCCCGCCACACCGGCGATCCCGGGCCGTTTCCGTTTGCCTTCACTCTCGGCTGCCTTCAGGTTCCGCTGCCCGAGTCCGCATAGCACCCCCCTCGAGCCATCCCGCCTCCACTTCGAAACCCTCGCAGAGGGCTCCTCCGCGCAGATCCTCGATCTCGGCCCGTTCTCTGAAGAGGGTTCAACCATCCAGCGCATCGACGACTTCATCCGCACCGCCGGCAGCGCCTCGCCATGGCTGAGCGGAACCGCAACCGTTCCTGCGCCAAGTCGCCCGCCTGCGGCCCCCGCACCGACGCCTCAATCAGCCGGTGCAACGCAGGAATGTCCTCCTCCGTCGCCCGGCGAAGCACAAACCCGCTCGCAATCTCCGTGGAAAGTTCAGTCGATCCGGGTGCCCACAATCTGCGCCGCCCGCCCATACGAGCCCAGGTTGTAGGCGTTCTCGTAGCCGATCGCCTTCAGCCTTCTGATCGCCTCAGCGCTCCGCGACCCGCTCTTGCAGTGCAGCAGCAGCACCTGGTCCTTGCCGTTCACCTTGCGCGCAATCACCGTCTCAATCTCGCTCAGCGGAATATTGATCGCCTTGGGCAAATGCCCGGCAGTGAACTCCCCGGCGCTGCGCACATCGATCACCACTGCTCCATGGCGCAGGCACTCTACCGCGGCTTTTCTTGAAATCTGCCGAGTGCGCGCAAAAAGCAGCAGGCTTGCCACCAGGGCGCTTATGACGACGATCGATGTCCAAGTCATAGTCTCCAGCTTACTGCTTGCCTTTCCCGGTTGGGTTCGCATGGCGAGAGGCGGCTCTCCCCGCCCACATCCCGCGCTGGCCCTTCACACTCTGGCCGACCGCATATTCTACGCGCAGGAGCGTTCGCTTGTGATCATCTTTCTTGCGGAGGCCGCAGAAATTCGTCCGGCAGCTGCCCCGAGCCGCTATGGGGTCACCGCGTCCTGCCTAAGGTGGCTATACGCCGCCGGCGGCACCGCCGTGAGCTTCAGCCCCGGGCCCTCCCACAGAATCTGCGGCGCCCCCTGGCTTACCGAGTGCAGCCCCTCCACGTGCAGCGTATGCCTGCCCGCCCGCAGCCCCAGCGAGCCGCGGTTGTAGCGCATCGCATTCCCCGGCGACCCGCACACCTGCGCAAACGGAGGCCCGGTCCTGGCCACTTCCACCCCGTCGATCGCCAGCCGCGCCCCGTCCCGGTGCAACAGGTGGAAGGTGTACCCCCCGTCCGCGGGAATATCGATGAACCCGTCCCACGCCGCCGCATAGCGCGTATACCCCTGCGCGTCCGCGTGCAGGTTCGGCGACTCGCCGTGGAAGACCGCAGTCTCCCTGGTCAGGTCAGGCAGCACCGTCCAGGTCCCCGGAAAAACCTGCCACGTCAGCCCTGGCGCGGTTAGCGCAGCCCCATCCGCGGCCTCGTACCACTTCGCAACGGCCACCACCCCCTGCCCCGCCCAGTCCTCTTGCGTCTCCGCGTGCTTCCCTCGTTTTTCCTCCACATGCAGCAGAACCCGGAACCGCCCCGCCCCGCTCGACGCGCCGTCCAGCTCGGTCCCCTCCACATCGGGAAACCTGTGGCTCACGCTCTGCCCCGTCGCCTGCGTCCCGTCCCCAAACAGCCAGGTGTACTTCGCGCCCGCCTGCTCCTCGGCGGTGAATGTAACCCTCTGCCCCGGCCCAAACACCGGTGGCTCGAACCGGAACGCGGCCACCGGTCCATGGCTCTCCGGGAACTTCGCCGCCTGCGCCCCGCCGAAGGTCTCCAGCGGCACATCCGCATCGCTCGCCGCCCGCGTCTGCCCATACTTCACATTGTCGAACACCACGTCCGTCAACTGCCCCGTCAACGTCGAGTCCACCAGCGGCGGCTGGTCCAGCGCCCAGACATTGCGGAAGGTGAACCCGTGCAGCGCCGGCTCGGTCCGTTCAATCTGCACCAGCGAGTACCAGTTGTCGAGGAATAGATTCTCAAACGTGTAGCTGGAGTGGTCGCCCTTGGCCCCGTTCGCGCCCCAGAAGCCGAGTACGCCGAACGTCTGCCCGCATGCCCCAATCCCCGCATGCAACACGTCCGAGTCCCGCAGCGTGAAGTTCTTCGAGTTGAACGTCTTGCGCGGCCACCCCGACCGCACAATGTTCGAAATGCTCGTCGACAGCACGCTGTGCTCCACCAGGATATTCTCCACGTCCTTGCCCGGCCGCAGCATGTCCTCGTCCTTATAGCCGTCCCAGTTGCCTTCCATAGCCAGGTCGTCGTCCGAGCTCCTTATAAACGCGTCCCGGACGATCGTGTCGCCTCCGCCCAGCCAGTCCATTCCGTCCTGGTTCGCGTTCTCTGGGTTGCCCCCGATCACCCGCAAATCGTCGAAGGTAAAGTCAAACGAATCTTTCATCTGGATCGACCAGGTGCGCGCCCGCACAATGCAGGTCAGCCCGTCGATCTGCACGTTCCTGGCCTCCAGCGACGCAATACAGTGCCAGTCCGGCTTCTGCATCCAGCCCTCGTCGGAGTTGGGGTCCTGCGTGCCCTCGTACACGATCGTCCCCCGCCCCAGAATCCGCACTCCACCCACGTTGAACAGGTTCAGGCTGCCGAAGACGAACGCCCCCGGAGCCAGGTAGATCGTATCGCCGGACTTGGGATTCAGGCTCTCGCGGTGAATGCCCGCCGCAATGATCCTCACATTGGGCGCAGCCGGCGGCGGCGCGGGCGGCGGCGTCCCCGCAAACAGAAACAGCATGGCCGCGTTGTTCAGAAAGTCGCGTGGCCGCGAAATCGAGAGTTTGGCCGCATGCGCAAGCCTGAAGCGGATCGTCTGCCCCTCGCGCACCGGCCGCAGCCCCAGCCGCCACGGCTCAATATCCACCCCGCGGTCCCAGAACCCCGGCGCGGCGGCTGTAATCGCCACCTCCACCGGCCCTGTCATGTCAAAGGAAACCCAGTCGTAGCTAGCCGCCGCGTGCGCCACATCCACTTTCTGGCCGTTCACGGTAACCGTAAACGCCGTCGACCGCATCTCTTCGGGAACAGCCGCAGCCTGAATGCGAGTGGCTGCATGAGCGGCGACAGGAACCGCCAGAACGAGGACGAGGAGCAAGCGAAGAGCCGACAAGAAGCAAGACCCCGGAAAGAAGAAGTGGGAACCAGACCACTCTAGCACCGGCGACCGGCGGTCATGCTCCGCCACGCCGCGCCTCAACGCGCCTTGCGGCGGCGGTACTCATCGGCAATCCAGCCAATCGCGAATCCGAGCATTCCGCTCGAGGCCACCACCGCCACATGCCAGAAGATGACGTGGATCGCCTTCAGGTTCCGGCAATGCAATTCCAGCATTCCCAGGCCGGTCAATCCCGCCAGTGTGCCCGCTGCTACGCCGGCTTTGCTCCAATCCATCACAAACCCGCGGCGCAGAATCAGAGCCATCACCATCCCCGTGGGAATCGACACGCACAATCCAGCCACCAGGCAAGGCACTCCCTCGGAGACGAATCCGGGCAAGCCGTAGTCTCCAAAGATGAGTGAGAACACCAGCGGAAACCCGCCGCAAGCCAGCAGCAGGGCAACCGCGCCCAGGCGCGTCCCGCCAGCCGGACGCATCTCGCGGACGCAGGCTAGAGCGGCCAGCCATGCGGCCACCAGAAGCGCCGGAAAGATCAGCGCCGTCTGTTCCGCAGTGAGGACGCGAATTCCATGCAGCCCCAGCGCTGTTCCGCTTGCCGCGGCAAGGGCGGCGAATACAGCCAGGAAGGCAAGCGTAAAGGCCCACCAAGGAGCCAGTGGCTTGACCGGGCGCAGGTCCTTGAGCAGCGCGCCCTCGACGCGCTCGATCACGCCGCGGCCGGCATCGGGCGGAAAAGCGCGATCGGCTGCCTGGGCCAGGATTCGGTCGATGTCGTCGGGCTTCATGCGCTCCTCGCTCCGCGGGCAAGCGTGTCCCGCAGTTTCTTGTACGCCCGATGCGCCATCTGCTTCACCGCGCCTTGGCTCGTGCGTGTGGCGCGCGCAACTTCCTCAATCGTCATTCCGGAAACCTTGAGCATCACAATCACATCGCGCTGGCTCGCCGGCAGCTCGGCCAGAAGGGCGTCCATGTCCGGAGCCTGCCGCGCATTACCCACCGTCGATGCAGCCGTCTCGGGCAGAATATCAACCTGCGTCTCCCGCGCCTCAACGCGCCGCGCCTTGCGGTAGTTGTCAAGGCCCGCATGGCGGGCGATGGCGAATATCCACGGCAGCACCGGTTCGCCCCTGCGATAGGTGTGACGCGCCCGGTGCACGCGCATCCATGTTTCCTGCGTCAGGTCTTCCGAGAATCTCCGGTTGAAGTCCTGAACCCAAAAATAGCGAAGCAGCACCGGGCTCACCCGCTCGATAAGAGCCCTGGCTGCCTGCTCGTCCGCCTGCTGATAACCGGCCATCAGCGATTCCAGGCCAGGCAACTGCGCCCCGTCCGATGCCGATCGGTCGGGCATCAAGCGACCCTTTCGCACATGGGGGAGAGCGAGGTGACCATCGACATCCATTATGCCTGCCGCGGGAACCTCCGGCGTGCAATCTTCCGGGGAAGAAGTTTGCACGCCGGTCCATGGAACGCCTTGACGCCGGGCTTGTCGCGCAAACACGCCCTAGTCGGCGTTGTGCACCACGGCTACTCCGTTGGCGCTTGGCATGGTGGAAACGCCTTGCAGCGTAAGGTTGCCGTCCCAGTCCACGCTGAAGATCGACAGGTGAGACACGGTTCCATTTCCATCGATGACCGCCACCAATCCCGCTCCATAGGCGATGTCGGTGGGGTTGCCGTTCAAGTTAGCCGCCACGGCGGCATCTTGGATGATGTTCGGCCCGTAGACCACGTAGCGGGAAACGCTCTTGCTGGGGGAATTGGAAGAGAACAGGTAGGGCCCGTCCAACGCCAGCCAGCAGGGGGCGCTCTGGGTGCCCGATCCAGTAACAGTGACAACGCTGTCGTTGCGCACCAAGCTGATCTCGTTGGCATGGGCGATGGTCATATAGGCTTCATTGTCGCGCGTCACCAACCCGAAGGGAGCATTGACGTTGGCGGGAATGTTCTGGACCAGCGCCGCGGCACCATTGACCGCTCCATTCCAGCCCAGGTTAACGGTCTCAATCGCATTGCTTTTTTCGCTGATGATCAGTTGGTTCTTCAGCACGCCCACCTGCGCGGCCGAGCCATCCGCAACAACCAGGCCGGCGGCGCCGTCGGGGCTCGGGCTTACGCCGAAGTCAAAAACCTGGAACGATTCGACCTTCGTCGTTTCCAGCACATACAAGTGGTCGTGGCCGAAGGCCACACTTACCGGGCCCGCACTGGTGGAAACGATCTGCCTCAGGCGGAAGCCGTGCTCGGACAGCGCAAAGATGGAAACATTCTGCGAACCAAAGTTGACCACGGCGACCCGGCCATCCCCGGTGGCAATGCCGCCGGAGTTGCCGGAGACCCCGCCTTTGCCGCCCGTTGCCAGGGTCTGGAGCAATTGACTGGAACCGTTGTAGACCAGCAGGTTGTTATAGGGCGTGTTGGACGCCGTGACTACCAGTGTTTGCTCTGACCAGCCTTGCGCCGAGGCGCCGGCAGCGGTTCCAAGCACGAGTGCGAGTGCGCTGACGCATTGAACGAACTTCATGTGTTTCTCCTGTCGGGTGAGATTGCCGCCGCGGCACCGCGAGATGACCTCCCAGGGGGAGCCAGGCCACGCTGTTACGGCAGTCAATGACAGGTTCGCTTCGGGGACGAAAAAAGTTACGGTGTCCTCTCATTTTCCCGTGATCCCGTGTTTCCGGTGATTTTGGCCCGCGGCCACGGCCCGAGGTCCCGCCATTCCCTCACGGCCTCGCGTGCGGCGGAATCAGCAGATTCAAGGCCTGCGGCACAATCTCGATCCGCACCGGCAGTTGGCCCAGCAGCTCTCCGTCGGCTTCCGCGAAGACCTGGGTTCGAGAACGATTGCGAGGCCGGCATTCCACCGACAGAGCATCCAGCAATTCGATCTGGCGCGTAAAGGTCTGCCGGCCGAACACCACTGCCAGCAGAAAGCGGAAGTAATGATAGCGGCTGCGGGTCTTGAAGGCCACCAGACGCAGGCCGTCGTTGTGCAGGGTGGCGCCCGGGGCCAGGTTATGGAGCACGCCGCCAAAGTCACGAATCCGCACGGCCAGAAGCTGCGAGATTTCCACCGTCCTCGGCTGGCAACTGCCGCGCTCCTCAAAGACGGCCTCAAAGAGCGGAAACGAGTGCGTGGCCCACACGCGCAAAGCCTCTACGAGATAGAGGGCGTAGCCGAAACGCCGCTTCAGCCCGGCATCCAACCGGGAGAGGAACAGGGCGTCGGCGCCCACGCCCGCGGCCACGGTAAAGTAGCGCGTGTGCATCTTGCCCGTGGCATTGCCATACGAGATGCGCCCCACCGAGACGCGCACCGGTTCGGCCGACATTAGCTTGCGCATGGCCTTGACGGGCGAGGTGCGCAGGCCCAGGTTCGCGGCCAGCGCGTTGGCGGTGCCTAGCGGCACAACTCCCAGGGCCACGTCGGTGCCCACAATCGATTGCAGCACCTCGTGGACCGTCCCATCGCCCCCGCAGGCAATAATCGTGTCGCAGCCGCGGCGCGCGGCGTCCTCCGCCAGCCAGCCGGCGCTGCCGGGAGCCAGCGTTTCCAGGGTCTCCGCATCAATTCCGGCGGCCCGCAGCACGGCAACAGCCTCCTCGATGGCGCGCCTCCGCCGTGACGAGTGTTGTCCAGAAGCTGGGTTATAAACGAGGGCGACACGCCGCATCGGAAGGTTTCCCTCAAAAGTCTGCACCGCGACCACGAGCGCATGAATGAGCTTTGCTTCTATCTTCCCATGCCATCTGCCGGAAGACTTCGGTATTTCTTTGTGTTCTTCCCCGGCCCGGCCCAGCCCAAGCGATTGCCCCACGTCAACCGGGAACCCCTACGAACGGCATGGGTGCTCAGACCGCATTTCTCACAGACAGCGCGACGACCTAGAATTCAAGGCCTGGGGAGGACTCTGAGGGCCGGGAGGCCCTCAGAACAGCCGGCCGGGAGGCTGATTACATGACAGCGTCGGCTCCCTCGACCTGAGTAGACTGGTTGCTGCGAAACGACCATGAGCTCGGGAGGAAAGGAGCCGAGCATGATGATTATAGGATGTGATTTCCATCCGCGGTTTCAGCAGATCGCCTTTTTGGACCAGGAGACGGGCGAGTACGGGGAACGCCGCCTGAGCCATCCGGAAGAGGCCGAGGGATTTTACCGGACTCTTGCCGGCCGGCAGGTACGGATCGGTGCTGAAGCAACAGGGAACTTTCGCTGGTTTCGTCATCTGATGGACGAGCTGGGTCATGAGTTTCTGCTTGGGGATGCGGGCGCGATCCGGGCCGCCTGCCCACGCAAGCAGAAGACGGACAAGCGGGACGCCAGGCACATTTTGAACATGCTGGTGGAGGATCGGTTTCCGATTGTCTGGCAGCCTTCGACGGAGAACGACCATGTGCGGCAGTTGCTGCTGCATCGTTGCCGCCTGGTGCGGATGCGGACGCGGGTGAAGAACCAGTTGGACTCGATGGCCAAGAACGAAGGGTTGTTGAGTTCGCGGGTGTGGTCTGCCAAGCGTCGCAGTGAGATCGAGGCGCTGCCGCTGCCGGGCTGGTACGCGCAGCGGCGAGCGGATCTTCTGGGATTGCTGGACGAGTTGGACAAGCGTATCCGCCCGTTGGACGAGGCGGTGCGCGAAGCCGCCGAAGACAACCAGGAGGCTCGTCTGCTGATGACGCATCCGGGAGTGGGCCCGATTGTTTCCCTGGCCTATGTGCTGACCATCGGGGACTGGAGACGGTTTCCGCGGGGCAAGCAGGTGGGCAGCTATCTGGGACTGATTCCGGAGGAGGAGTCGAGCGGGGGCAAGCGACGGCTGGGGCAGTCAGCAAGCAGGGCAGCTCGCTGGTGCGCTGGCTGCTGGTGGAGGCAGCCACCACGGCGCAACGGTACGATGCGAGCTGGCATCGGCAGTATGTGCGGCTGTCGATGACCAAGCATCATGGGGTGGCCAAGGTGGCCATCGCGCACAAATTGGCGGTTCGGTTGTATTGGATGTTGCGCTCCGGCGACGACTACAGAAAGGTGATGGAGCGCGGTTCGCATGCGGGGCAGTCCGTGTAGCGCCGTGGCCTCAGGGCCGAGAGGCTGATTGGACGCCCCGTCTCTCTCGATGGTTGAGAGAGTTTGAAAAAGTAATCATGGAGTGGTACCGGACCGAATACATGGCTGGTGGACCCAATTGGGTTGCCATCGAAAAATGATTGATTCAACGTGACGGGCTTGGGTCGTGGATGCGAAAGCAAAACGGTTTTCAATTAAGGGTTGAATCTCAGAAAGAACCTGAGATTCAACCCAGGCCAATTGTGAAGGTGAGGATTCCGGTGTCAAGGGTCAAGATGAACGCCAGAATACGGCGCCCTTGACACCCGAATCCTCACCAAAGGAGATCCCTGCGAAGTTTTGTAAAAAACACCCAGGAAAAAAGTCTTGACAACGCCGACGCTGTCATAGACGGCGCTACAATTTTCGGCGACCTGTGAGAAATGCAGATTAGCAAAGCGGGTCCGGCCAAGATTGGGTAACGTCCGAATTGGCGGTTAACCAACCAGAGCCCGGAAATCGAGAAAAGCAGTCGAGAAGCAGACTTTCGGGGATCGATCTCGCCACGGAAGCTATAAGCGACTGATTTTAATATTGTTGCGGTGCATTCTGGAGCGAGAACGGTTGCGCTGAGTTTGTGGAATGTTCCGTCGCCGCCTGCAGATTTGACTCGGGAATCAGATTCTGAGGACTCGAACTATTTTTGTCACCTCTTCCTCTTGTCCGGGTACTTATACGATGAGGCATAGAGATGACCACGCAAGCTTCAGACAACAATGACGCGCAACTGGTGGAATGCACTCTGGCAGGCGACCGCGCCGCATTCGCGACGATCGTCAAGCGGTACCAGTCGCTGGTCTGCTCCATCACTTACAACGCCACCGGAAGCTTGAGTCTGAGCGAAGACCTGTCGCAGGACGCGTTTCTTGCCGCGTGGAAGCAGCTCTCGGAACTACGCGAGCCTGCCAGGCTTCGGTCCTGGTTGTGCAGCATCACGCGGTTCCTGGTGGGCAAAGAATTCCGGCGGCAGGGCCGCGAGCCCGTATACGCCGCCGAGCCACTGGAAGAAATCCAGGAGCCGCCCTCGCTTGAGGCGTCGCCTCTCCTACAAGCAGTCAGCCGTGAAGAAGAGGCGATCCTGTGGCGAGCGCTGGAACGGATTCCGGAGACTTACCGCGAGCCGCTGATTCTGTTCTACCGCGAAGAGAAATCGATTGAGCGCGTGGCAGCCGAACTCGAGTTGACCGAGGACGCGGTGAAGCAGAGGCTCTCGCGGGGGCGCAAGCTGCTGCACGAAGAGGTGGTCGCCTTTGTGGAAGGAACGCTGAGCCGGACAGCGCCGGGGCAGAACTTTTCGAGTGCGGTGATGGCGATGCTGCCGGCTGCGTCGGCGGCGACGGTGGGCGCAGGTGTGGCTGGAAAAGGCGCGGCGATGGCCAAGTCTGGGTCCATGGCCGCATGGCTGGCTCCGCTGACTCCGTTCTTGGGCGTGTTTGCCGGCATCATGGTGAACTGGATTTCCGTGCGGTCAGCGCCGACGGCTCGTGAACGCCGTTTCCAGGGCATCTGGCTCAGTTGGTTTTGGGCTTTTGTGCTGGGCTGGGGCGTGGCCGGGCAGTTTGCTGTGCAGGCTCTGCGCAACGGATATGCCTGGAGCGATCCGACGTATTTTGCGGTGGTGGCGGGCTTCTGGTGGATCTACGCGATGGTTGTCGCTGGGTTCCTCGTGCTCTTCCTCCGGCGGAGTGCGGCGATGCGACGCCAGATTGAGCAGGAGCCCGGGATTCCGGAGAGCAGCGGAGCGCCGACGACTCTTGCCTCGAGAGTTGCGAAGGTGGCAGGGATCTACATGGCGATGTTTTCCGCGTTGATCTATCTGGCGTTCAGAGCCCACGACTGGCTGGCAGGCGCAATCCTGTCGGGAGCGATGGTTGTGCTGGGCGGATCGCATTTGCTCCATGTGAACAGCCCTGATGGCCCGGCAGGCTTGAGGCGAACGATGAGGCGGTTTGCGCTGGGATGGGCGGTGATTTTCGTGGTGCTGAATCTGCGGATGGATCTCTGGTTGGCAAGTTATCGGGGTGTCGATCTGGCTGTGATTCAACGGCTGTTGCCGCCGTGGGTGATTCCGACGGAGACGCTGACGTTGCTCGTCTGGATTGGAGCGCTGGCGGCTTTGACGAGACCGCGCCGCGCCAAGGCCCAGAACTGAATGGGCGGGAGCGACTGCGGCAACAGCGTGAAGGCGCTTCCAATCCTGATGCTTCTGGCGCATTGTTTCTCGGCGCTTGCCCCATCGGCGTCGGGGCAGAGTCTGATGCGGGTGACCGATAAACCGATCGCGAGGACTACGGATTTGTCCCGGCGAACGCCCCAGGGCCCTGGATCGAGGTTACCGCTGTATCGTCGGCAGCTCGGGAGTTACCCCAATTCCGGACTGATCCCGGAGAATCGGCCAGCGTTCACAAATGCATCCGCACAGGAGATCAATCCGACAAAACAGCCCCTCTCGGAAGGCATTGCGAAACTGGCCGCACAGGGATGCGGAATGGCCTGGGCACCCGGCCCGAAAAGAGCAAAGCAGCTTGCATATCATCTCCTCCCGCAAGCGCACAATCATCGCGCGCTCGCCTCTCTCCTCAGAGGCTAGAGCTTCGACTGAAAGCGCTGGGAAAGACGCAGAAAGGTGCGAATTGCCCAGGTGGTGAACAGCAGCGTAAGGCTTCCGATCACCAGCGCGACCAGAATGTAGCTCATGCCCAGGATCTCGTGGGCGGGCGGAGCAGGCGGAGGGAACAGTACGCCCGACGAAACCAAGTGGCCGTCCCGGACCCATGTCCCGGTATTCGCCGGCAAGATGGGCTTCAACAAGGCTGTCAGCACCAGGCCCCCTCCCATTGCGTATCCGAAGACGGCCAGAAAGAAGACCACGATGCCCGCGATCCCTTTCGAAGCAAGCCGGAGCGTGGCGCGCAGCAGCACCAGGGGCGAAAAGCTGCGACTCGCCTTGCTGATCAGCAGCCCACTGCGATACTGGGCGGCTAGCGCCTCGGCCGGACCCAGGCGAGCCAGAATCTTTCCCACGGGAGCGCCGGACTCCTCGGCGGAGTCGCGGACATGGGCCGTGATCTCGCGAACAATCTCTTCCCGTTCGGCGATGGTGAGCGGCGCAAGGTGCACGCGCAGGGTAGTCAGATAGGTGTCGAGCTGCAATTCCGCGGTCATTGGGATATCTCCTTCTCTGTCAATACGGGTTCCAGCAGTCGGCTCAGGCCGCCGGAAAAGCCGGTCCATGCCTCCGCCATCAAACGCAGGCGCTGGCGGCCGGGCTCGGTCAGCGAGTAGTACTTGCGCGGGTGGCCGGCCACAGCTTCAACCCACTCTGAAGTAAGCAAACCCTCTGCTTTGAGCCGGTTGAGAATCGGATAGATGGTTCCCTCGGCAAGCACAAGCTGGGAGTGGACCTCAAGAAAACGGATGATTTCAAGCCCGTAGAGACGCCCGCGCCAGAGACTCGCCAGCGCGGCCATCTCCAGAGCGCCTTTCCGGAGTTGAGCTTCCCATCGGTCGGGCTGCTCCGCCTCTTCAGACTGCAGTTTCAACCTCGCCATGGCTTCATACCTCGTATAGCAATGTATAGTGCTAATCGATATATACGCAAGGAAAATCGTTTTGTTCCCAGGATTGCCAGAAATTTTAGGGAGCCAGTGCAGGCGCAGGAGGCGGCGAGCTCTAGATGCCTTCGCCCATCGACACGTACTCGCGCATCCGTTCGAGCTTAAGGCGGTAGGCCTCCCGCTCGGCCTCTTCGGCGGCAAAGGGCTCGGCCGTATGCGTCGCCAGTTCGCCTTCCACGCACAGCCGTGTCTCCAGCTCTTCCACGCGGGCCGACAGCGCGATCAGCGCATCCGACAGCGGGTCCTTCACGTCGTGCGGATCGGTGATGAGCACCCGCTGCCCGTTGCGGTAGACAATGTGCGCCGGGACTCCGACTACGGTCGAGTTGGGCGGCACATCCGACAGCACCACCGAGCCCGCTCCCACACGCGAGTTCTCGCCCACGGTGATGTTCCCCAACACGTTGGCGTTGTTGCCGATGAAGACCCCGTCGCACACGGTGGGGTGCCGCTTGCCGTGTCCTTTGCCCGTTCCGCCCAGCGTAACTCCCTGGTAGACCGTCACATCGCTGCCCACGATGGCCGTCTCGCCGATCACCACGCCCGTGGCGTGGTCGATGAACAGCCGTCGGCCAACCAGCGCGCCGGGATGAATGTCCACCCCGGTGAAGAACCGGCCCACCTGCGAGAGCAGACGCGCCGGCAGCTGCAGCTTCGCCCTCCACAGTCCGTGCGACACGCGGTGAATCCACACCGCCCACAAGCCCGGATAGCACAGGAACACCTCCAGCCGCGAGCGTGCAGCCGGGTCCCGCTCCAGCACGGAGTCGATGTCTTCGCGGATGTGGGCGTAAAGGGACATAAGGGATAGCAGGCGCGTGTTATTTGAATTCTACGGGGTTCAGGATGTGCGGAAAGAGTCCGCCCGACCGAGCAGCTTCTTTTGCTTTGAAACGGCGCGGCTTCAGCCGCGCCGCCAGATGGGCAAAAGAAGCGTTGGGCTTTAGCCTCCGAGGGAATTCATTTTCAACAACTTCTCCACGCCAGCGATAAACACCCGCCGCGGGGCCCCGGTTGCATTCCCTCGGCGGCTAAAGCCGCTTCCTTTGCGCCTCACCTACGGCACGGCTGAAGCCGTGCCCTTTCAAAGCCGTCTATACCGCAATCGCTTCGGTGGGCAGCGCCAGGGCCTTCTGGCGCAACGAGTCAAACAGCACGCTGGACAGGTACCTCTCGCCGAAGTCGGGTAGGATAACCACGATGAGCTTGCCCTCGTTCTCTGGCCGGGCAGCCACCTTCAACGCCGCACTCACCGCCGCTCCCGAGGAGATGCCCACGAACAACCCTTCCTCAAGCGGCAGTTGCCGGGCCGCGGCGATGGACTCGTCGTTCGTAACCTGGACGATCTCGTCGATCAGGCTGGTGTCGAGTATGCTGGGGATGAAGCCTGCGCCGAGGCCCTGAATCTTGTGCGGCCCTGGCTTGCCGCCGGAAAGCACCGCGCTGTCCACCGGCTCCACGGCGATGGCCTTGAAACCTGGCTTGCGCTCCTTGATGTACCTTGCCACGCCGGTGATGGTGCCCCCGGTGCCCACGCCGGAAATCAGAATGTCCACCTTGCCGTCGGTATCGTCCCAGATCTCGGGGCCCGTGGTGGCATAGTGAATGGCCGGATTGGCCGGGTTGTCGAACTGCTGCAGAATGTATCCGTTGGGCGTCTTGGCCAGGATCTCGTTGGCCTTGGCGATGGCGCCCTTCATCCCGTTCGGTCCGGGTGTGAGCACAATCTCCGCGCCTAACGCCAGCAGCACCGCGCGCCGCTCCTGGCTCATGGTCTCCGGCAGCGTCAGAATCAGCTTGTAGCCCTTGGCCGCGGCCACAAAGGCCAGGGCAATGCCGGTGTTGCCGCTGGTGGGCTCGATGAGCACGGTCTCGCCGGGCGTGATCTTGCCCGCCTTTTCGGCCGAATCGATGAGCGCCAGGCCAATGCGGTCCTTGACGCTGCCCAGCGGGTTCTGGCTTTCCAGCTTGGCTACCACGGTAGCGGGCAGCCCCGCTGCCACGCGGTTGAGCCGAACCAGCGGGGTACGGCCAATGAGTTCAGTTACATCTGCGGCAATGCGGGCCATGATGATCTCCTCTTTGGGGCGAATGGGCCCCGGCCATTGAAGTGAAGATGATTCTGGGTGTGGTGGAGCTCAAACCTAGGAAAAGTCGCGCGCGAACGGGGCGCACGGCTGCGTCGGGCTTCTCACCAGGACGGTGTTAGCGACATCGACGCATGTCACTAGCCTAGACCCGAAGCGCGGGGTATGGCAAGCGAAAGTGTAAGAAAGAGCACGGTCAGGCCCGCGCTGCGCATCCGCACTCGTCAAATCGCAGCGCTGACCGGAGATCGGCTTCCTCCGCGCAATTTCCGCGCAAAAACAGTCATTGACAATCAAACTCTATATATGTAGAGTTTTTCGAATGAAGCTTCGATTGTCACCCCAAACCCTGCTGGTTCTCGATGCTTTCCTTGAGCAGGCGGAGCAATGGAAGTACGGCTACGACCTCAGCCGGGTCACCGGCCTGAAGTCGGGCACCCTGTACCCGATTCTCATGCGCCTGACCGAGCGCAAGTTGCTCGAAGCCGATTGGGAGCCCGGCGAGCCGGGCAAGCCTCCTCGCCACATGTACCGCTTTACTCCCGAGGGTTTGCGCTTCGCCAGGGCCAATGCCTCGGCACATGCGAGCAGCAGTTTGGGTCAGGTGGCACTTGGCCTGGTGCAGAGCTGATGGGAGCGCCGCGCAAGCTGGCCGGGGCGCTGCTCGGGGGTGTGTTGCGCCTGGCGCCGGAAGAAAGCCGCATCTGGGCCGCGGCCATGCTGCGGGAGCTGGACTTCATTGACGGCGACTGGGCGGCATTGTTCTGGGCGCTGGGAAGCACAGGGGCTATTTTGCGGCACGCCGCGAGCGGCTGGCGAGAGCGATTGAGAAGTAGATCAAATAAGGAGGCGGATATGAACAGTACGGGGAAGAAGGCGCTTGGAGTTGGATTGGGAATGCTCTCTGCATTGGCGCTGGTAGGCTGCGCTCTTGCTGCGCTGCGCATTATCGGCATTCTGTTTCCAGGACTTGAACACGCGCCTTGGGTATACTGGCTGGCGGTGATGGCCATTCCAGAGGCGATTTTTGTGGCCGCAACTGTGATGCTGTGGCGAAAGAAGGGGCCAGTGGCCGCGGGCATTCTGGCCACTGGGCTGGTGATGGCTCTGCACGTCGCAGTGCATCTGACCTTGCATCGATAAAAAGGACTGGGAAGGTGAATTGAATGGGCGGCAATGCAGGAATCTCCGCGGCGACCACGATTGCTCCCTGGCTTTCAGTCAGCAACAGCGCCGAGGCGGTGGAGTTCTACAAGCGGGCGTTTGGGGCGGCTGAAGTGTTTCGGCTGGATGGCGACGGCAGCATCATCGCAAGGCTCTCAGTGGACGGCGCGGAGTTCTGGGTCGCGGACGAGTCGCCGGAGCACTTCAATTTCAGTCCAGAGTCGCTGGGCGGGTCTACCGTGAGGATCATCTTCACCACGGCTGATCCGGACGGAGTCTTCAATCGAGCGATCAAGGCTGGCGGGTCAGAGGTCTACCCGGTGCACGACGAACATGGCTGGCGCCTGGGGCGCGTGGCTGACCCCTACGGGCACCATTGGGAGATTGGGCGGCCGTTGGCCGACGCATGAAGGGACCAGCGGTCAGCCCGTATTCCGCAGCCCGGCCGAGATGCCGCTGATCGTCGCGGCCAGCGCCCGGTTCACTTCCGGCGTATCTTCCCCGGTGCGCTTGCGCCGCAGCATGTCCACCTGGATCAGGTGCATGGGGTCCACGTAGGGGTTGCGCAACCGGATCGAATGCGCCAGCACCTGGTTGGTCTCCAGCAGCTCTGTCTGCCGCAGAACCTGAAGCAGCGCCCGTACCGTGCGGTGGAACTCGCCTTCAAACAACCCGTAAACCCGCTCCCGCAGCCCCGCATCCGGAACCAGCGACGAATAAAGCCGCGCCGTCGCCAGGTCCGCCTTCCCCAGCGCCATCTCCACATTGCGCAGCAAGTCGATGAATAGCGGAAACTCCCGGGCCATGGTCTGCAGCAGGGCAAGACTGCTGCCGGAAGACGCCCCCGGCTCGGCCAGATATTGCTCCAGCGCAAACCCCACACCGAACCACGCCGGAACCAGCAGCCGCGACTGCGTCCAGCCAAACACCCACGGAATCGCGCGCAGATCCCCAAGTTTGAATGACGCATTGCGCCGCGAAGGCCGCGAGCCGATCTTGGCGTTCTCCAGCTCGCCCACCGGCGTCGACTGCTCAAAATACGTCAGCACGCCCGTGTCTTCCAGAATGTGCTCGCGGTAGTAGCCGTAGGAAAGATCGGAGAGCCGATTGAGCGCGGTCTCCCACTCCGGTTTCAGCACGCCCGTGAAGTGCCCCTCCGGATCGCGCGCGTTGGGCCGCGCGAGGGCATCGAGCGAGGCCGCAATCATCAGCTCCAGGTTGCGCTCGGCCAGCACCTCGTCGGCATATTTGAAGTTCAGCACCTCGCCCTGTTCGGTAATGCGCAGTTGCCCATCGAACGAGTCCATCGGCTGGGCAAAGATCGCGCGATGCGTCGGCCCGCCGCCCCGCCCCACCGTCCCGCCGCGCCCGTGGAACAGCCGCAGCTTCACCCCCGCCTCGCGCGCTGCCTCGTGCAAGTCGCGGTGGGCGCGGAAGATCTCCCACGTCGAGGTCAGCATGCCGCCATCCTTGTTCGAATCGGAGTAGCCCAGCATCACCTCTTGCCAGTTGTCCCAGGTGGCTATCAGCTTCTTATAGTCCTCCCGGTTCCACAACTCGCGGCAAACAGCCGGCGCATTGCGCAGGTCCTCGATCGACTCGAACAGCGGCACCGGCATCAACCCTGGGTCTCGTCCCGGCCCCCGTCCCGCGCCTTCCACCCGCACGCCGCCCAGCCGCGCCAGCCGCACCACGGTCAGCACATCCTCCACCGTCGCCGCGCCGCTGATCACGTACTGGCGAACGGCCTCCGGCGAACAGCCGGCCTTCACTTCGGCAACCACGCGGAAGGTTTCCAGCACGCTGACCGTCTCGGCGGAAAGTCCGCCCGGCAGCGACGGTGCAATCGAGTCCGCAATCGCCTCCTTGAGCGCCTCGGCGTGCACCCGCGCATGCTGGCGAATGTCCAGCGTGTGCAGATGCAGCCCGAAGGTCCGCACCTGCAGAATCAGCGGATCGATCAGCGTGCGCGCAATCCGCAGCCCGCGGTTCTCGGCCAGCGAGGCGCGCAGCGTGTCCAGGTCGGCCAAAAACTCCTCCACAGAGCCGTACGCCGGCAGCACCCGGGCCAGCTTTTCCTGTCCTTGCGCCAGCGTGTACGAAGTCACCGGCAGTGCCGCTCCCAGGGGGCCGGGACTCGACCTGCCCTCCAACTCCACGGTCCGCTGCACCCGCGCCTTCAAACAAATCACAAACCGCCGGTAGTACTCGAACTCGTATTGCTCGCCGAAGACCTGCGCCTCGGGCGTATGCAAATGCTCCATGTAAGCCTTCAGCCGAGCCAGCAGCGCATCGCTCACCGTCCGCTGCTGGGCGCTGGTGGTCAGCAGGTCGATGATCTCCTGCAACTGCCGCTGGTAGTAAACCAGCAAATGCCCCCGCGCCAGTTGAATCGAATCCCGCGTCACCTGCGGCGTCACAAATGGATTGCCGTCCCGGTCGCCGCCGATCCACGAGCCGAACTCAAGCACCCGCGGCAGTTCCAGCGTGTCGATCTCCAACCCGTAGGCAGAGTGCAGCGCCGCGGAGATTTCCTGATAAAGGCTGGGCAGCGTCGCAAAGATGGAGACGTCGTAGTAGTCGAGCCCCATCTTGATCTCGTCGTAAACCGTCGGCCGCCGCGAGCGCACCTCGTCGGTCTGCCACAGGCTGGTAATCTCCGCCAGCACCAGCTCTTCGAGGCGCGCCAAATCCTGCTCCGGCACCGGGATCCGGTCGAGGGAGGCGAGAAAGTCGCCGATCCGCCGCCGCTTGAACATCACCGACCGCCGCGCCACCTCTGTCGGGTGCGCCGTAAACACCGGCACAATCAGCACGCGCTTCAGCCAGTCGAGGGCCTCCTCCGCGCCGATGGCCACCCGCCGCATCTCCGACAACGTCCCCGCCAGCGACCCCCGCTGCCGCCCCGCCCCGCCGCTCAGCCGCAGCGCAATGCGCCGCCGCTTGCGGTGGTTGGTCTCCGCCAGGTTGATCAGCTCGAAGTAGAAAGCAAAGGCCCGCGTCAGCAGAATTGCCCGCTCGACCGGCAGCGAGTGCACCAGCTCCAGCGCCGTCGCCGCGTGCCGCGCCGCTTCCTCTTCCTGGCCGCGCGCCTCGGCGTCGCGCCGGCGAATGGTCCCCTGCCGCAGCGCCTCCACGTGGGCAAACAGCTCTTCGCCCGCCTGCTCGCGCAGCACATCGCCCAGCAGCGTGCCCAGCGAGCGCACATCGCGCCTGAGCGGCGCCTCCTTCAGGTCGCCGGACTGCGCTTCCAACTCCGCCAGCCGCTGCGGCCAGCTCTCGGGATTCCACAAAAGGGCCATCGTGCTTTGATTATGCACGACGGCCTGCAAAGAGCGTCCTACTGGTCGATCCGAAAGGAATCGAACCCTCCCCCAAATGTCCCTCAGGCAGCCGCCACAAACTCCCGATGCCGGATGGCGATCCGCTTGCCGCAGCCGTGGCAGTCGAAGTCCTTTTTATTCGCCACGCTGCTCACGGCGATCCCGCACCAGGGGCACTTGCCCTTCAGCGCCCCCAGGCCGATCATCGGACCCAGGATCGGCGCAAGGACCGCTGCCAGAATCATGGGAACGCCCAGGATGGCGCCCAGGCCGGTGAGGCATAGCATGGTGCCCACAATCAACAGGATCGGCACCGCCAGCATGCCGAAGAGCAAGCCGCCGAATGCCCCCGGCGCCGGGGACTTTTCCGGCTCCTCCGGCTCGGTTTTCTGGATTTCAGGTTTCCGGACTTCCTCGACCGTTGTGGCTCCGCAAAGCGGGCAGAACTTCCACGTGGATTCCAGCCGCGCGTCACACTTTGAACAGTGACCTTCCATGAGACGGCCCCTCCTCCTGGCTTGGCGGCAGGCGATCCCTCTTGCCAGGATCGTCTGCAGGATGAGAATTCTAGCCCGCGCTCACCTTCCTGCCGGTGATTTCGATCACTTCTCCTCGGAGGCCGGCCCGTCTCCTCCCCGGTCGCGTACAATCGCCGGGAGCACCTGCTCGCGGGTTTTTCCACCGCAATCGGGGGCCAGACCCAGGGCCGCAAAGGAGAGGCACGCAACCGACGGCGTGCCTCCGCCAGAGCCGTGGCAGTTCACGGACGACCGCGGATTCGCGAGCCCCAAAGGAGATCCCATGCGCGTCTTCAGCAAACTCGACCTTTTCATTCCAGCCCTTCTCGGCCTGGCGATGCTCGGGCTCGGAAACCGCGCCCAGGCGCAGTCGGCCATTGCCGGCGCAACGCCGCCTCCGCCCCACGCCAAGGAGATCCATCTGAAGCACGTGCTGGTCGTCGCCCAGACCAAGGGCTTTGAGCACGACTCCATCTCATCCGCCATGGCCGCCGTCTTCAACATGGGCAAGGAGAGCGGCCTCTGGGACACGACCCTGCGCACCGACACCGAGCTGCTCACCAGGAAGAAGCTCGACAACAACGCCAAGAACCTCGATTTCTTCGACGTTCTGGTCTTTGCCAGCACCACCGGCGAGCTCCAGATGGACGACAGCCAGAAGGCCGACATGCTGGCCTTTATTAAAGAGGACGGCAAGGGCTTTGTCGGCATCCACGCCGCCCTCGACACCAACTACACCTGGCCGGAATACGGCGAGATGATCGGCGGCTGGTTCGACCAGCATCCGTGGATGACCTTCAACGCGCCCATCGTCAACGAGGACCCCAGCTTCCCGGCCGTGCGCCACCTGCCCGGCGCCTTCGTCAAGTACGACGAGATCTACCAGCCCAAGGCCTGGTCGCGCGACAAGGTGAATGTGCTGCTCAGCCTGGACCCCACGAAGCTGAACTACGAAAACAACCCCCGCATCCACCGCGCCGACCACGACTTCCCCGTCGCCTGGAGCAAGATGTACGGCAAGGGCCGGGTCTTCTACTCCACGCTCGGACACACCGAGGATTCGTGGAACGACCCCGACATCCGCAAGATGTATTTTGAAGCCATCAAATGGGCGCTGGGCATGACCGAGGGCAGCGCGGCCTCCCACCCGCGGCCGGCTGCTTCCAGCCCAGTTCGTTGAAGTAGTAGCCCCGGCAGGGCCTGTCCTGTTTTGAAACCAACCCGGGAGATTCCTCTGCTGGGACTGCCCCGGCCGGACCAAGGTCTCGGCGCGCGCTGCACCCCTCGCGCCTTGCCCTCATGCGCCGATAGCTGGACTGGCGGGAGTCTGTTTCCGATCCCGATGAGGTCCACGATGGCCATCTCCGCGTTGGGCTCGTCAGCCTTGCTGCAACCGAATTCGTCGCTCGACGCACTGATCTCCCAGAACCACGGCAGGCAGCCGCAGCGGCTCAACCAGTTGTCGGAGGACCGCTCCTCGGCGCGAGCCGGAGACGACTCCTACACGCCGAGCTACAGATCCTGGACCGGCCCTTCGAGTTCCGCGCTGTCCAACGCCGCAGCTTCGTCCTCATCGCCGTCTTCCTCTTCCCCGTGGTCCATGGCCCCGGTCCCTCTGGCAAGCACAAATCTCGGCGGCGGTTCGGCGGCGACTCTGCCTGCGGCAACTCAGTCGGCCACCTTGCCGACAGTGGACTTCTACGCCGGCATTCCGCAATCGCTAGCCGCGGGGTTGGCCACCTATCAGTCGCAATCGCAAACGGTATGGCAGTCGCTCCAGCAGAGCCTGGCCGCAGGCGACATCGGAGCCGCGCAGACGGCCCTGACCAACTACACCCAGAGCTTGGCCGCATCCAACGACTCCATGAGCACCCTGACCACGCCCTCCAACCAGTTCATGACCGACCTCACCAACCTGGGCAGCGCGCTCAGCACTGGAGACCTCCAGGGAGCCCAGTCCGCCTTTCAGACCGCGCAGGCCGACCAGCCCCCCAGCCTGGCCCAGGCTCTGGCCACCGCCCTGGCCACCGCCGCGGCGGATGGGGCGCAGAACGGCAACTGGATGCAGGACATGGTCAACTTCGCCGCCACACTGGCGCCGGGTTCTACTGCGGCCTCCGGCGGCGCCGGCGGCTCAGGCGGCGCCACGCCTGACCAGTTCTCCACCGACCTCAACAACCTGGAAGGGTTGATCCAGGAATCCAACGCAAATGTTGGTAACTATCTCTCCACCCAGGGCTACACGCCAGGCCAGGTCGGCGCCGATGTCGGCGCGCTTAACCTGAGCCAAAGCCTCGGCGCGTTGCCCGTCGTGGGCCAGACCATCGCCCAATTGGACGGCAATGCGAGTTCTTTCACCATCTCCAGTTCCATCGACCTTGCCGAGGCCAGCAGAACCGGCAGAAGCATCAGCGGCAGCGCCCTCATGGCCACTCAAACCAGCACCTTCAGCGCCGCGGGCCCCATCGACACCGCCATTGCCGCGGCCAGCGAGAGCATCAACGCCAGCAGCGGCCGCAAAAGCGGCGCCGGCACAGACGGCGCCGGCAGCGCCAGCGGCAATGCCAACCTCCTGGCCTACGACTTCTCCATCTCGAGCACCAGCGCCAGTTCCATCACCGATGCGGCCGGCGCGCAAACCATGCGGTTGGTCAAGACCCAGGACAGCTACGCTTTCAGCGAGGCCAGCCTCTCTGCAAACCGGTCCTCCTCGAATCCGCAGAACTCCCCGTTCGTCCCTGGGCAGGACTCCGGTTCAGGCAGCATCGCCAGCGCCATCACCGAGGCCTCTTTTACCTCGATGACCGAGATCCAGACCCTGATGCAGGCCAGCTACGGAGCCGCCAACTCCAGCCGCAACTGGGACTCGGCCAGCTCTGGGAACCCCGGGAGCGGAAGCGTGAGCCAATACGCCTAGGGCAGCGCGCCCTGCTCGTCCAACTGCATCATCAACTCTTCCCACTCGGTGGTAAAGGCGGCCAGCTGATTGCGCAGATCGTCCGCCAAAGCGGTCAGCCGGGCAGTCTCCGCGGCAGAGACATAGACGCCCAGCTGCTGCTCGGTATGGGCAATGGCGGCCTCGATGCGCGGCGTCTCCTCTTCCAGAAACTCCACGCGCTCTTCCATCTGTTTCTGCTTGATCGGATTGAGCCGCCGCGGACGGTCTTTGGCGGATGAGCCCTCTGCGCCAGCTTCAGAGATCGCGACAGCCTCAGTCCTGGTCGCCGGCTGCGCCAACCCACTTGGCACTGCCTCCGCCACAGGGCTGCTGGATGCAATGCCCTTGCGCCGCAGATAATCCTCGTAGTTGCCCTCGTGGCTGGTCACCGTGCCGCCCTCCACTTCCAGCACGCGAGTCGCCAGCCGGTCAATGAAGTAGCGGTCGTGCGAGACGAAGACCACCGTGCCGGAGAAGGCCGCAATGGCTTCGAGCAACACGTCTTTGGCGCGCATGTCGAGGTGGTTGGTGGGCTCGTCGAGCAGCAGAAAATTCGACGGTGAAACCAGAATCCTCGCCAGCGCATAGCGGTTGCGCTCGCCGCCCGAAAGCACGCCCAGCGGCTTGAAGACGTCGTCGCCGGTGAACAGAAAGCAGCCCAGCAGCGAGCGCAGCGCCTGCTCCGGAACTTTCAGCGCGGCGCGGCTAATGTCGTCCAGCATGCGCGCATCGCCGTTCAGCACCTTGTACTGGTCCTGCGCAAAGTACTCGCTCACCACGTTGTGCCCCAGCTTCACCCGTCCCGCCGTGGGCGCTTCGTCGCCGGTCAGCAGGCGAATCAGCGTGGACTTGCCCGCGCCGTTCACGCCCACCAGCGCCACGCGGTCGCCGCGCTCGATCGTGAAGTTGACTCCGTTGAGCACCGGCTTGGGTCCATAACTCTTGGATAAGTTCTCCGCTTCCACCACCGTTCGTCCCGAAGGCGGCGGCTGGGGAAACTTGAAGTGAATGACCGGCTCTTCCTCCGGTATCTCGATTTGCTCAATCTTTTCCAGCTCTTTGATTCGGCTCTGCACCTGTTTTGCCTTGGTGGCCTGTGCGCGGAAGCGATTGATGAAAGCTTCCAGGTGCTCAATCTGGATGCGCTGGTTGCGATAGGCAGCCTTTAACTGGGTGCGCCGTTCATCCTTCTGGCTGAGGTATTTGGTGTAGTTACCCTGATAGATATTGAGCCGCTTGTTCCATATCTCCACCGTGCGGTCGATCGTAACATCGAGGAAGTACCGGTCGTGCGAGATGAGAATGTAACCGAAGGGATAACTCTTCAGATAGTCCTCGAGCCAGTTGCGCGTCTCCAGGTCCAGATGATTGGTCGGCTCGTCCAGCAGCAACAGGTTGGGTTTGGCCAGCAGCAGCTTGGCCAGCGCAATCCGCATCTGCCAGCCGCCGCTGAACTCGTCCGTCTGCCGCGCCCAGTCTTCCTTGCCGAAGCCCAGGCCGGTCAAAACGCCGCCCACCTGCGCGTCCAGCGCGTAGCCGTCCAGCGCGTGGAACCGCTCCTGCAGCATGGAGAAGCGCTCGGCCGCGGACTCGTACTCGGTTCCGGCGTGTTCGAGGACCGCCAACTGCCCGGCCAGCCGCTCGATCTCGGTCTCCATCTCGCGCAGCTCGTCGAAGACCGAGAGGCACTCCTCGAAGACGCTGCGCCCAGTGAGCGAAAGCCCCTCCTGCGGCAGGTAGCCGATGCTCATGCCGCGCGTCTGCTGCAGCCCGCCGTAGTCCAGCGATTCCAGGCCCGCGAGTACCTTCATCAGCGTCGATTTGCCGGTTCCGTTCGCACCGACGAGCGCCGTCTTCTCTCTGGCGCGGATCAGCCAGTTGGCCTCAAGGAAGAGCACGCGCGGACCAAACCGCTTGCCGGCATTTTGGAGGGAGAGCATCGAAGTCTATTCTCGCAGAGCGGCCGCAGCCGGCGACGCTGCGGCAAGCCTTCAGTCCTGCCGATAGGCCAGATTGTCAAACACCAGCCCGGCTCCATTTGTAAAGTCGAAACGCACGCTCGAACTCGGGTCCTGCCAGCCGGTCCGCAGCCGCCGCAACTCCCCGGCCTTGACGGTGAATGTAACCTCGCGCATCTCCGCGCTGTGCATCGTCACCGTCGCATCCGTTGCGCTGTCGTTGTAGACATCGACGCCGACAAAGATCCGCGGCCAGTAGAACCGAAACTCCGCCGTGCCGGCCTTGGGATCGACCAGCACCAGGTTGAAGGTTCCAAACCCTCCGCGCGGAACCCCAATCCGCCACTCCCCCGGCGCCCAGTCAATCACGCCCGAAGGATATTGGCCTTGAAGAAACGTGCCCGCAGCTAAATGCGGATCGTCGAACGTGATCAACTGCGGCGGCACGGTTCCCTCCGCCCCCTGTACATCGATGTCGCGAGCATCGTCGTGCCGGATGCGCAGCACATGCGTCTCTTTGTCGAATGTATAGCCGGGCTGATCCAGATTGTCGCGCCGCGTCATCGGCTTGCCATTGGCCATCACCGATTCGGGAACGAAGTCCAGGCGCAGCACATCCGAGCTGGCAGGGTCGAAGGTCGAAAAGGTCACCGAGCCCTTGCCGTATGCAATCTTCGTCACCACGGAACTCGACCCCAGCAAATGCGACTCATCCGCCGGCGCCCACTCCGGCACGGCCCAGAACGCATCCATCATGCGCCGCGGCCCGTCGGCATATTGATCGGTGAACCACCACTGTCCCGCAAAAGGACTGTGAGCCTCTCCAGACAGTCCCTGAAAGTAAGTCACCCAGTTATAGGAGCGATACGCTTCTTCGCGATACGCAACCTCCCCGGTCTTGGCGTAGTACATGGCCTCCACCGCGGCCAGCCGCGAGGTGTGGCTGTCGCAGCATTGGTTGGGCTCGTTGCAGCAATAGTTGATGCCGTCACCCTGCTCAGTTGTGATCGTCGCGCCGCGCACAATGTACTTGGGCCATTTGGGGGTGGTCTTCACCCACTCGATGAGCTTGCGTGCGTGCTCCCGCCAAAGCGGATCCTTCTCCGGGTGCAACAGAACGTAGCGCGCAAACTCCAGCGGGATCACCTGGTTCATGTTCTCCATGCTGGGGACAGTGTCTTCGAAGTAGCCAACCCATACGTTGTCCGCCAGCGGATACTTCTGGAACCACTCCCACACCGCATCGCGTACGCGCTGATAGTCCTTCACTTTGCCCTGGCCCAGCCGGATCAGCTCGTCGAACAGCATCATCGGCTCAACCACATTCGCCGAATAGGGGCCCATGGCTCCGCCCGGCGCCTTGCCGTCCCGTGCATAGCACCGCACCGGCCAGGGAGAATGCTGCGCATCGCCCGGCGTCCAATTCTTCACCAGCGCCTCGGCGCAGCGGATGGCAGCCTGCAGATACTTCGTGTTGCCCGTCATCTCATACAGGCGCAGATACCCGTATCCGTCCTCGCCCACAACATGCGGCTCGATGTAATCCTCGCCCAGATTG
>JARLGE010000069.1 GCA_031296215.1 Occallatibacter sp. | reverse complement strand
TTTTCCCGCACGAACATCCGGAAATGATCTGGTACCGGCTGCGAGTGAAGGTCAACCCAGGCCAAACTGGCCTGGGGCTTAAAGAGCATTCGATTTCCAAGGCATACGAAGTCTATGTGAACGGCGAACGGTTGATAGCCAAAGGGTCGATTGTGCCTTTCGTGCCCTACACCATGAATGCCTTGATTTTAAGGCCCATTCCCGATCGCCTGCTGGCCTCCGGCACATTGGTGATTGCCTTGCGCGTCCACATTTCGCCAATCGAGTGGACCGCTCAAGGGCCTGGATTTGTGGCTCAGAATCTAACCCTCGGACAGCAGGCCACACTCTACCGCGACGCCTGGCTCGGCATTATCGGACAAAACGCCGTCGTCTGGCTGGATCGTTTCTTTGCTATCGGTCTCGGGATCGTCGCCCTGGTGCTGTACAGCGCTCAGCGCCGCCAAACCGAGTACCTCTGGGTCTTCGCTGCGTGCGTCCTGAGCACGATCGAAGCGGCCGTCCCCCTCATCACCACATTCCACGATATTCCCCAGGTCTGGGAACTCCCGGTAATCCTGATTCGTGCTCTCGCCCCGTACATCATGGTGTCGATGTACTTCGCCTTCGTCCATCAGCGGATCGGCTGGCGATGGCGAATCGTTCTGATCGTCTCAGGTCTTATGAACGTGTACAGCGGGATTCAATTGCTCTATTTTATTGCGCCCCTGCAGTTCCAATTCATCAGCAATCTTCCCTTCATCGCCCTGCTTTCCGTTGTCGTGCCCATTGTGCTTGCCATTCACTGGCGGCGCGGCAATCGCGAGGCGGGCATTCTTCTCATCCCCGTCACGCTTTTCAGTCTCTATCTCTATACCGAAATCGCACTGGACACGATGTTTCAATTCCCGGCCTCGCGCGACGTGGCTCTCCGCGGCCTGGGACTCATCGACCGCTATCCTGCCGGCCCCTTTGCAATTCCGCTCAATTACGTATCGGGAGTTCTCTCCTCACTCTCGCTGGCTATCATCATGCTCCTCCGCTCCACAAGCATGAGCCGCCGCCAGGCCATCATTGAAAGCGAAATGGCCGCTGCGAAAGAAGTCCAGAAGGTTCTTTTGCCCGAACACCGCGAAATCGTCCCAGGCTTCATCGTTGACTCCGTGTATGAGCCGGCCCAGCAGGTCGGCGGAGACTTCTTCCAGATTGTGCCGGCGGGCGAAGGTGGGCTGGTGATCGTCGTCGGCGACGTGGCGGGCAAGGGCCTTCCAGCGGCAATGCTGGTCTCGGTGCTGGTGGGAGCCATCTGCGGTTTGAGCGAATACACAGAGGATCCCGCTGCGTTGCTGAACGGCCTCAACGAGCGGCTCGTCGGCCGCTACGGCGGAGGCTTCTCTACCGCCCTGGCCGCGCATATCTCCGCCAATGGCGCATGCACCATCGCAAACGCCGGCCACCTGCCGCCGTATCTCGACGGAAAGGAAATAGAACTGCCCGGCGCATTGCCCCTGGGCGTCGCGCTTGGAGTGCGCTACGAAACCAAACAGTTCCGCATCGAGCCCGGCAGCCGGCTCACGTTCTATTCCGATGGAGTGGTTGAAGCGCAGAACCAGAAAGGCGAGCTCTTTGGATTCGATCGGGCCAAAGCCATCTCCACTGAGCCCGCCGCCACGATTGCTGAAGTTGCAAAGAAGTTCGGACAGGAAGACGACATCACCGTTGTCACCATCACCCGCTCGGCTGCGGTTGCCACGGCGGCTTGATGCGGACGCACTTACCTAGCCAGCGACCCCACGCCGAGGTCGATCACGCGGAAATCCGTGTCGCGGTCCCGCGCGGTCAGCAGAATCGTCCCCTTGCCGTCGGCCACAAAGCTCGATCCGCCGTAGGTCTGGCCCTGCCAAGGCCCGTGCGTCATCTCCCCCACCAGGTCCACCCCGGCCATCGGACACTCCACCTGCGCCGCCCGCTTCTTCACCAGCTCTTCCAGCAGCTTCGAGTGCTCCGGCCACTGGTCGTTCGCGGCAGCCCAGCCATACGGCACCAGCATCAGGTCCGGCTTCAGCGCTTTCAGCCGCTCCAGGTACGCGTCCGTAAACGTGTCCGCGCAGATCAGCACGGCCAGCCGTCCAAACTCCGTCTCCACCACCCCAATGTCTTCCGGCCGCCCCTCGGCGTAAGGCGGAGTCATCAGCTCCGGCAGCACATTGATCTTGCGATGCTTGGCCAGCAGCTTACCCGTTTTGTCGATCAGGATGGCCGAGTCGTAGAGCCGGTCGCCGTCCTTCTCATCCAGGCCGATGGCGATCATTACCTTGTATTTGCGCGCCAGCCCGGCGATGCGGTCGCTGTCCTTGCCGGGAATCGGCTCGGCCAGCCGGTGCGCCTCGGGATTCTCCCAGCCCAGAATCGACGACTCGGGAAACAGGGCAATGTCTGCGTGCTGCGCCTCGGCCTGCTCCAGCGCGTATTCGATGCGGCGGAAGTTGCCCTCGCGGTCGCTATCGATCACCAGAATCTGGCACACAGCCAGCCGCACCGTCTTCTTCGGCGCGCCATAGGCCGCGGACACCAAAATCGAAACGACAAGAATCAGGCTGAGTTTCTTTAAGATCATCGGCAACAATCTCCCGCATGGCGTCCAGGCTTCGTGCGTTGGATCGACGATTCGGCAAAAGGAATCATACATCGCCCTGTCGGAGATGATACAATGTATCTACAGGAGAAAACATGCAGGCACAAGTGCTGAAATGGGGAAACAGCTTGGCCGTAAGAATTCCGAAGCCTGTGGCAGACGACGCCCACTTGCAGATAGGCGACCCGCTCGAGATCGCCGTTAGCGCCGACGGGGTTCTTGAGATGCACCGGATCGGAGAGATTCCGACCCTGGCCCAATTGGTGGCCCAGATCACCCCGGAAAACCGCTATTCCGAAATCTCGCTCGGGCCGGAGATCGGGCGGGAAGCGGTCGAATGGTGAACCAGTACGTTCCGGATGTTGGCGACATCGTCTTCCTGGATTTCGATCCCCAAGTTGGCCGGGAACAGGCCAAGCGCAGACCTGCGCTGGTCCTGACCGATCTCCGCTACAACCGGGCCAGCGGACTGGCCGTGGTTTGTCCCCTGACCAGCAAGGTCAAACCGTATCCGTTCACGCTGCCGATCACTGTTGGGAGTGTGGACGGGGCCGTGCTTGTCGACCAATTGAAGAGCATGGATTGGGAGGGCCGCGGGGCGGTGTTTCACTCCAAAGCTCCGGCCATCCTGATCGCCAAGGTGCGCCAATACATCGCGGTTCTGCTGCAAATTCCGGTCAGGTGATGGCGGGCGGTTGAGGATCGCGGACTCCCAGGTCCCCCGCCGCGGCCGCGCCTACGGCCTGATCTCCACCGGCGTTCCCACCGCAACCATCTTCCAGATCTCGTCGATCTCATCGTCGGTCACGGCGATGCAGCCCAGCGTCCAGTCAACGACCCGATGTGTCGCGCCCAGCCAGCCCACGCCATTCGGCAGCCCGTGAATCATGATCGCCCCGCCTGGCGCAACACCCAGTCGCGCCGCGCGCTTGCTGTCTTCCGCATCAGGATAAGACACGTGCAGAGCCCGATGATAGTGGCTGACCTCATTGCGCGCGTCAATCACGTAGTGCCCCTCCGGCGTTCGCCCGTCCCCCTCCCGCTCCTTGGGCTTGAGGCCGCAGCGCCCCAGCGCCACTTTGTACGTGCGGATGACCTTCCCTCCGGCCAGCAACTCAAGCACATGATCCTTCTTCAGGATCAGCACCGAGTCCGCCTTCTCTGCTGCGGTCGGCTGCGGCGCCGGCGGTATCCAACCAAATGCCGAGAGCACCAGGCAGCCCACTGCAATTGCCAACCAGCGCGTGATTGCGCCAACCGCTTTTGGAGATTGCATGGTCCTAATCTACTCGCATGGATGCCCAAGCTGGGTGCCCCAGAGCCTGCCCTGACTTTGCCGGGTGGCCCAGTCTGACCATCCCAAAATTGCTGGGTGCCCCAGGTCTCGATTCTGAGACATGGGAAAGCACAAAACAGCTTTTCAAGAGCTACGCAGTCGCCGTGCCCGCCACCGACTGCAACCCCCGCGCTTCGATCTCGAACTCGCGAATCTTGTACTTCTGAATCTTGCCCGACAGCGTGGCCGGAAACTCGGTGACGAAGCGCACGTGCTCGGGAATCTTGTAGTAGGCGATCTGCCCCTGGCAGAATTCCTTGATCTCCTCTTCGCTCGCGTCCACGTCCGCAACCAGGCCCGGCTTCAGCCGCACCCAGGCCGCCACAATCTCGCCCAGCCGCGCGTTAGGCAGGCCCACCACCTGCACCTCGTCCACCTTGGGATGGGTGTAGAGGAACTCCTCCACCTCGCGCGGATAGATGTTTTCCCCGCCGCGGATGATCACATCGCGCGAGCGGCCGGTCAGGTGGATGCAGCCGTCCTCGCGCATGATTCCTAAATCTCCAGTCCGCAGCCAGCCGTCCTCCTTGATCACCTGCGCGGTTCCCACCGTGTCGCCGTCGTAGCCCTTCATCAGCGCGTAGCCGCGCACGCACACCTCGCCCTGCTCGCCGCAAGGCAGCGTCTCCCCGGTCGCCGCGGAGGCAATCTGAATCTCCGTCTGCGGCATGGCCCGTCCCACCGTCTTCACGCGCACCTCGATCGGGTCGGCGGCGTCGCTCATCGTCACCACCGGCGAAGTCTCGGTCTGCCCGTAGGCAATCACCAGCTCGCGGCAGTGCATCTCCTCGAGCACGCGCTTCATCAGCTCCACCGGGCAGGGCGCGCCGCTCATCATGCCGGTGCGCAGACTGGTCAGGTCGTAGCTCTTGAAGTCCTCCAGCGCCAGCTCCGCCACATACATGGCCGGGACGCCGTACACGCTCGTCGCCCTCTCCCCGTCGACCGCTTGCAGCGTGGCCCGCGGCTCAAAGGTCCAGTTGGGCAGGATAATAGCCGCCCCGGAGTTGACGGCGCTCATGGTCCCGATCACGCACCCAAAGCAGTGGAACAGCGGCACCGGCACAACAATCTTGTCCTGCTCCGTGTAGTGAAAGCCCTGAGCGAGAAACTGCCCGTTATTGACCACGTTGTGGTGGGTCAGCATCACGCCCTTCGGCAATCCTGTCGTCCCGCTGGTGTACTGGATGTTGGCGATGTCGTCCACGGCCACGTGTGCGGGCAGTTCGCCCGGCGTGTACTTCAGCGCCAGCCACTCGGGCGAGTCGAAGTAGATGGTGTGCTCCAGTTCCAGGGTGAGGCCGTGGCGGGCGCGGCCGAGAATCTCTTCGTAGTCGGCCCGCTTGTCCCGCCGCCACAGGAACAGCACCTTCATGCGCGAGCGTGTCAGCGTGAACTGCAGCTCGTGGGAGCGGTAGGCGGGGTTCACGTTCACCAGCGCCGCCCCGGCTCGCGCGCACCCCATGTGCATCACGATCCACTCGATGCAGTTGGTGGACCACAGCCCCACCCGGTCGCCGCGCCGGATACCCAGCGACCACAGCCCCCGCGCCACCGCGTCGGCCTCGTCGCTCAGCTCGGCCCAGCTCAGCCGCTCTCCCTGGTGGCGCGACGCCACCGCCAGCCGATCGCCGAAGCGCTCCGCGGTGCGGCGCAGCAGGTCGCCGATCGTCATCTCCTCCAGCGGCCGGGCCGGGCCGCGCGCGTAGCTCAGCGTGCGAAGTTCTTCTTTCACTGCCATGGGTTTGCCTGTTGGAATAGACGAAAGGCAGTGTAGACCGCTGGACCGGGGGCAAAATGTGATCCTGCACACAAACCAAGGGGTGGTCGGCCAGGCCGGCTGCCGGGGCGCGCGCGGGGATGACGTCCTCGCCCAGGCTGGTGAGCAGAGACGCGCGATCGACAATCCTGATTGACGGGTTGATTCCTGCGTTCGAAAAGCGGAAGCTAATCCACGCCCCCGTGGAGAAGAAAATGCCGCTTGCAGGTCGATGGCGCCTGCGCGAAAACTGCCGCCGGCAACGCTGCAATTGTCTTCTCAAAAAAATGACAACTGCTGAGAATGCCGAATGTTACAAGCAGAAACTGCTGATAGGAATGCCTTTTAAATTTGCTCGTGACAAAGACGTTTGGTACTCTTAAAATGACGCCCCCGAGTTTGGCGGCGAATACAGCAAGCATAGGAGACTTCCATGGCAGAACCAGTGAAAAAGACAAAGGTGACTGCGAAGCCGCGCCAAGCCTCAACCAAGAAAGATGAAGTTGCGGAGGCTGTAAATACTGCGCCAACATCGCGCGAGCGGGTCGAGCAGTCGGAGAAGGCAGAGACGCCGAAAAAGACAAAGGCGACAGCGACGCCAGGCAAGGCTGCTGCAAAGAGAGATAACGTGACTGCGATCGCCAAGCCGGCCTCGTTGTCGAGCGAGCGGATTGAGCAGCTTGCGTATGAGTTCTGGGCGCAGCGCGGCTACCAGCATGGACAAGCGCTGCAGGATTGGCTGCGGGCCGAGCGGGAGCTGCTCCAGAAGGCTTCCTAGAAAAGCACATTCAGCATAGGCGTGGACTGCCCTGGGACAGTCAGCGCAGCTCTGCGCCTATCCAAAGCCGAGTTGATTGGCTCCCCTCAGGCGGCAGCTTCGAACATGGCGCGTACTGGTTGCCGGTCAAAAAGCGGTAGAGACTCGCTCAAACAGATCGAGCGAACGCAGCTCCGCCCTGATACGTCGCCCGTCGTAGGCCAGGCCTTTCTGCGCGTCAAATACCTTCCATTCGCCCGCGGAACTGAAAGCCATATTGACGAAGTGCTGCGCATGGATCGAGCCAACGATCGAGTTTCCCTTCAGATTGGTCTCGACGTAGTTTTTCATACTCGCAAAAGTCGCTCTGCCGGCCAACTCCGGGCGGTTCATCCGTACCCGCACGAAATCGTCCAGTCTCCATCCCGGTTTGCTCTCGGCGCCGAACTGAACGAGTGAATTCAGTAGATCTTTGGCTCCGCTCTTCAATTCCAAACCTGCGTGCTGCGCAACGGACCAAATGGTGTAATCGGCGGGGCCGCGGCCCCGGCCCTCCAACTCGTGATATTCAACCCTGATTTTGGCCTGATCGAGGTTCAATCCTGGGAAGATCAGCATCCGGGGGATCGGATCCCCGTTTCCTTGTCTCACTACCCCGAGGCGTTGCAGCGTCTGCTCGTAAAGCTCATCTGCGGTAACGAGTTTTCCTTTCTGCTGTTCCAAAGCATAAGAGATGGCGCAGAACCCACAGTTGGTTTTCAATCCGCTTGGGTTCCACCGTGTGGGAGGCAGCCTATCTTTGTCCCCGTTCGCTCCGCCGGTTCCGAAGATGTGCATAGTGAACCACCCTCCTTTTTCCACCTCATGCTACACCCTTCCCCAGACTCTTCGGCTAGATTCGCGAGGCGATGGTCCCAACCTAACCTTTACAATTTACAAGTATCGTGTGCCGCGTACAGCAACCGATCGGGAGTTGTGACAGATTCGATTTGGTGATGCGCGGGACCTGGGTTGTCACACATACGCCAGCGGACGGCTTGCGAAAAGAGATAGCGCATGGCCCTTGGAGCGGTTCAGCCCCGCAGGAAGCGCGTGAGCGGGCCCCTTAGAGATAGCTACAGACAGCGAAACACGGCTGACGGGGTTACTATGGCGATTCCTGGAGTTGGATGCTTGAGGCTGTGCGCGGCACTTATTGTCTTATGGCTGATTCCGCCGGGCATGGGGCAAACGCGGCCCTCTGTTGCACGGCCGCCCCTGACTCCGCAAGGAAGCGCGCACGCTCCGGCAGCAGAACCGGTAAGCGGAGCCGCTCGCAGCTATCCTGAGTTAGTCAACATTACAGCTTCCACGGGAATTCAATTCGAACATTTTTCGAGTCCGGACCAGAAATTCATTGTGGAGTCGATGAGCGGCGGCGTGGCGCTGATCGATTACGATCGCGACGGCTGGCCCGACATTTATTTCACCAATGCCCAGAGCGTTGAAATGGCGCTCCACGGCCAGAAGGCGCGCAGCGCCTTATACCATAACAACCACGATGGGACCTTCACCGATGTTACCGGCAAGGCTGGCGTAGGATATCCGTGCTGGGCGATGGGCGCCTCGGTTGGTGACTATAACAACGATGGATGGCCCGACCTGCTGGTGACCTGTTTTGACGGAGTGGTGCTCTATCGCAACAACGGCGACGGCACCTTTACAGATGTGACCAAGGAAGCGGGGCTAGGCGGCGACCGCATGTGGGCCACCGGCGCGGCCTTTGGAGACTACGACGGAGATGGCTGGGCCGATCTCTTCGTATCGCACTATGTGGATTTTCACCTGGACGATATGGCCGCCTTCGGGTCCAGCGAGTCATGCAAATACATGGGGATCGATGTGCAGTGCGGGCCGCGCGGGCTAAAGGGGTCTCCGGACAACCTGTATCACAACAACCGCGATGGAACCTTTACCGAGGTTTCAAAAAAGTCCGGCGTGGGGGACGAGGAACACCGTTTTGGCCTGACGGCAATCTGGTCTGACTTCGACAACGACGGCAAACTCGATCTGTTTGTCACCAACGACGGCCAGCCGAACTATCTTTACCAAGGCAATGGCCGCGGCGCCTTCGAGGATGTCAGCTTCCCTTCGGGCGTAGGGTTGAGCGAAAGTGGCGCCAGGCAGGCAAATATGGGAATTGCCCTGGGCGACTACATGCACACCGGGCGCATGTCTCTGCTGATCTCGCACTTCGACAACGAATACGCCGCGTTTTATCGCAACGACGGCGATATGAGCTTCACCGATGTCTCGGTGTCCTCGGGAATCGGGAGGGGCACTCGAGGGTATGTGGGGTGGGGCGACGCATTTGTCGATTTCTCCAACGATGGATGGCAGGACATCTTCATCGTCGACGGACACGTATATCCACAGGTAGATCAGATTCGTACCGATCTCAAATACCTGGAGCCGAAGTTGCTGTTTCTGAATCAGCGCAATGGGACGTTCAAGGACATCGGTAAACTCGCGGGGGCCGCGATCCAGATTCCGCAGGTGAGCCGTGGAATGGCCATTGGCGATCTGTTCAACGATGGCAAACTCGAAGCAGTGATTGAAAATCTGAAAGGCCAGCCCGTGATTCTGCGCCCTGAGGGCGGCCCGGAAAACCACTGGATCTGTTTTCAGCTCGAGGGAGTCAAGAGCAATCGCCTGGCTTTGAATGCGCGCGTGCGCGCCACAGCGGGCGACCTGGTGCAGCTTGGCGAAGTGCTCAGCGGCGGCAGCTACCTGTCGCAGAACGACCTGCGTATTCACTTTGGCCTGGGCGAGCATACGCGCGTCGACAAGGCCGAAGTGTTATGGCCGGATGGGAAGGTGGAGACGCTGACCAATCTCATGGCGGACCGTTTCTATTCCGTGCGGGAAGGCACAGGCGTTGTTTCATCCAAGCCGCCGGAGACCGGCGGGGCGAAGCAACCCTAGATGCAAGGGGGGCACGATGCGGAGGTTCATTCTCTTGTTCTTGCTGGCAGGCGTCGCCCTGTCGGCGTCCGCGGTCAAACGCGTCACGGCGGAGCAGTTGGAGCGGTTGATGACCGCTGCTCATGGCAAGCCGGATGCGAAGGTGGCACAGCAACTGGTCAATCTGGAACTCAGCGAACGCCTCAGTGCGGCGAAGCTTGCGCGCTGGGAGGCGGACTTGCCTGGCCCCGAGTCCCGCCAGGCGCTGGTCGTGCTGGCCGATGCGTCGGCGTTTCTCAATCCTCCCGCGACGGAGATTCCCGCTACGCCGTCTCCGGATACCGCCACGCAACGCCTGATTGTGGCTCTCGCTGTGAATTACGCCAGCAAAACCCTATCCAAGTTGCCCGATTTCTTTGCCACCCGGGATACGATCCGCTTTGAGGATACCCCGCCAAGGCAGTTGGACACCGGTTCGGCGTCTGACGTCGGTTCGGTATCCGGAACCTTTACCCCCTATCAACCGTTGCACCCCGTGGCCAGATCCAGCGACGCCGTCTTCTATCGCGACGGTAAGGAGGTTGTGGAATCGGAAGCGGGGAAGGGCCAGCGTTCCGAGTCGTCGCCATCGGGATTGACCACCTGGGGAGTTTTCGGGCCCATTCTTACCACGGTTTTGGTGGATGCCGCCGGGGGCACGATGGGCTGGGGCCACTGGGAGCAGGGCGCGGCCGGCCCGCAAGCGGTCTTCAGCTATCAGGTGCCAAAGTCAAAGTCGCACTATGAGTTGAATTACTGCTGCGTCCAGGGGGATAATCGGAGTCGCGTCTTCAAGCAGCTCTCCGGTTATCACGGCGAGATCGCGATTGATCCGGCGAATGGGACCATCTTTCGCCTGACGGTAGTGGCGGAATTGGGGAAGTCCGACCCGATTGTCAAGGCGAACATCCTGGTCGAATACGGCCCCGTCGAGATTGGCGGAGCTACATATATCTGTCCGCTGAAAAGCGTCTCGATCTCGCTGGCGCATGAGCAGGATGTCCACCCTGTGCGCATGCAGCGCTACTCTGCCACGAGTGTGGAACAGAACAATCAGGATATCCCCAAGCCCCTGCAGACACTCCTGGACGATGTTGCTTTTGAGCAGTATCACGTGTTCCGCGCCGAGTCCAGTATTCTGACCGGCGAAAGCGCGGAGACCGAGGGGACTCCGGCCGCATCCAGCCCTGCGGACACGAAGGGCTCTGGCTCGCCGGCCTCGGCCGCGCCCCCGGTAGCCGCAGCCCCAGGGGAGAGCAGCCCTCCCGTTGCGCCCGTGGCTCCTGCGACGCCGTCAACCCAGGTGCAGCCCGCGATTGCAGAAACTGCTAGCCCCGAGATGAGCGTGGCGGAGTCAACCGGTCTGTCGGAACCTGTTTCTTCTTCAGGGCTGGGGCAGGGTACCGGCTTTACCCTGCACGTGACCACGCGGCTGGTCGACGTGGGCGTGGTCGCTGTCGATAAAAAAGGCCATCCGTTGACGGACCTGAAGCCGGAGGACTTCGAGATCTACGACAACGGGCGCAAACAGACGGTGCGATTCTTCAGCGCGGCAAGCGGCGCGTCTGCGGAGGAGCCAGCCAAAGCGCCGCGCCAGCCCGGCCATGCGCCGGACGGGCCCGTCTTCTCCAATCGACGCTTGGATATTGCGGATTCGAAACCCGGGACTGGCGCGAAAGAGGGTAGCATCACGATTCTTTTGCTCGACCCCGGCAACCTGGCCTGGGCGGATCTGACCTATGCCCGCGCGGAGATACTGCGGTTTCTGCGCTCGCTCCCGACGAACGGTCTGGTGGCGCTCTACGTCATGAACGCTCGGGGCTTTCAGGTTTTTGTGGAAGGAACGGCCGATTATGCCTTGCTCGGGTCGAAGCTGAGTCAATGGATGCCCAGCGCCCAAGACCTGGCTCGGGCACAGGAGTTGGAGCAGCGAAACCGCCAGGAGTTCGACTTTGTGCTCAACCCGGCAGATCTGCAATCCGTGAATGGAAACATCGACATCGCGCCGGATACGGCCAGCCCGGTCGATCCCCAGCTGCGCGACAACGGCAGCAATCCCGGGCGCGCTGCAATGTCGATTCTGGCCGCCGTGGCCCGGCATCTTGCCGCCATCCCCGGCCACAAGAACCTTGTTTGGGTTACCAGCGACAACGTGCTGGTGGATTCGACCGACAAGGCGGTGTCCGTTGATCAGGGCGGCAAGCGCATGGATGGTCTCGTCCTGCGCGTGCGGGAGGCGATGAACGATGCCCACGTCAGTCTCTATCCCCTTGACGCCGCGCAGTTGGAGACCAATGCCGTAGATCCGAGCCTCAAAAACAGCTCCATTGAGTTGTCGCCAAGCGTAACCTCGTCGCCACCGGCCCAGGGTGGCGGCCAAGCGCCTGGCCGGATTACCGCGGAGATGCAGCAGGATATGCATCCCATTCAGCCCTCCATACAAGAGTTGGCGAAAGCTACCGGCGGCCGCGTCTTTCGCCGCTCCGGCGACATTGAGGCGAATCTCAACGGGGTGGTCGACGATGGCCGTGCCGCGTACCTGCTTGGCTTTACCCCCGACACCCCGGCCGACAACCAGTACCACCTGCTGACCGTGAAACTCGCCGGGCGGCGCGGCGGCGCACTGCGCTACCGCACCGGGTACGAGTACACCAAGGAGCCCGCCACGCTCAAGGAGCGATTCCAACAGGCGATATGGCAGCCGCTCGATGTCAGCGAGATTGCGGTTAGCGTCAATCCGGTCCCGGCATCCGAGGGGGCCACGCTCAAGCTCAACATCGCAACCAACGACCTGGCGCTCAAGCGGCAAGGCGAACGTTGGGTGGATAAGCTGGATGTCTTCCTGGTGCAAAGGGACGATGAGGGCGGTCATGCGCGGGTTACCGGCCAGACGCTGAGTTTGACGTTGAGGCCCGCGACCTACGAGACGTTGCTGCGGGATGGAATCCCATTCGACCAGTACATCGCGCGGAAGCCGGATGCCGGGTCCCTTCGGATTGTCGTCGTGGACGAGAACTCGGGCCGCATGGGGTCGGTCACCGTTCCAGCCGCGGTCCTCAAAGGAAAAAGCTGATCGGGGAGCGCGTGAAATTCGCGGGGCGGAAATTGTCGCTGTCGTACGGGCTGAGAATCGGGAGTTCGCAGCTATTGGGCAAGCGGCGCTCCCGGCGCTTCCTCCGCCGGCTTGCCTTTCGCCTGGGCTTGGTGGAGCTTGTCAAATACCGACTGGTCGGCGGCTTTCTGAAGTCCGCGGGTCTTGTCGAACTCGGCTTTCGCCTCATCCTTCCTTCCCATTGACTGATAGAACCGTCCCAGCCGGTAGTGGACGTTCTGGTCGCCGGGAGTCAGCTTTTCGGCAATCTTCAGTTCCCGCAGGGCATCGTCCTTGCGCCCCGCATCGCTATACAGGATGCCCAGATCGAGGTGCGCCGAGGCAATCTTCGGATCGATCCGGATGGCCTTCTCCAGCAGAGGAGGCGCCGCCTCGGGATGGCTCAATCGCATATCGGTGTCGGCCAGATAGGCGAGCGCCTGGGCGTGGTCGGGATTGTTCGCCAGTTCGGCCTGGAACTCCTGGGCCGCCTCCTCATAGTGCAACTGGCCCCACAACAGGTAACCCAGGCCGAAGTGCACATTCGGCTCTCTCGGATCGGCCTTGACCGCGGCGCGGAACTGCTGCGCCGCGCCGGCGCTGTCTTTCATCTCGTCCAGCGCTTCGCCGGCCAGCATGTCCGCTTCGGCCGACTCCGCATTCAGTGTCAGAATTTCGCGGTAGACATCGAGAACACACTGATATTGCTTGGACCAGAGGCAACTGTGCGCCAAGGCAAGGCGGAAAGGCAGATTCTGCGCATCGCCGGCGGTGGCCTCCTTCAGATAGGGAACCGCCTCCTTGTACTCGCCCAGCCCATAATGCGCCAGCCCGATCAGGGTCGTCAGGCGCAGCGCCTCAGGGGAGGATCGAGGCTGACTTTTGAGCAGCGCTGTGAAGGTCTGGACGGCTTCGTTCAACGCGCCGGACTTGAACAGCGCTAGTCCCTGGTTCAGGCGCAAGCCGGGCATGGCCGGATTCAGCGCCAAGGCCTTGCGATAGAAAGGTACAGCTTCCTTATAGTGTTCCTGGCGGGCTTCCAGAAAGCCCACGTGGGCGTTGGCCTCGGCGTTGGCGGGATGAAGCTTGAGGAAGGCGCGCCATGCGGCCTCGGCGCCGGCGGTGTCGCCTTGTTGTTCCAGCGCGATTGCCGCCTGGCGTTGATTGTCCGTCGCCGCCGCCGTCTGCCCGTGGCAACCGAAGGCCGGCATCGCCAGCATCATCGTCAGGGCGATTCCCCGTTGAACAAGTCGCTTCACGCACATCTCCATGGGCATTTTCGCTTGCCGGGAAGGCGGCACGCAATCTCCGGGCGGCGCGCCCGCAAAAGAAAGGCGCAACAGTGGTCAACCCACTGCTGCGCCCAAGGAAAACCACTGTTTAGAAGCGGATCTTGCCGCCAAGCTCCATGGTGCGAGGACCGTAGTCATTGACTACTTGTCCGAAGTTCCCATCGTGGGAGCCTTGATCGACGCCCTGGAACTGGGTGTGGTTGAAGGTATTGAAGGTCTCGAAGCGCAACTCGATCTTCGGCCCTTCGTGGGCTGTGAGTGGAATGCTCTTGGAAAGAGACAGATTCCAGTTGAAGATTCCAGGTCCCACAACCGCGTCTTTTCCTGCGTTGCCAAAGCCCTGGCTCGAGCCGCCGGCCCAGGGAGCGGTCGGATCGGCAAAGGAGTTGGTGCTGAACCAGGCGCCCCGCGTCTTGGGATAGGAGACCTTTGACGTCAGGTTCGGACGGTTGGTAAAGCAGCAGGACAGGCCGACAACATCGGGGCCGGTGTAGTTGATGTAAATGGGCACTCCATCTTCCGCGACCGTTACGCCGGAGACTTCCCAGCCTCCAAGGATCTCGCGGGCTGCGAAGTTCTCGCTTTTCGCGAACCACGGAAGCGCGTAGACATAGCTCACGTTGAAGATGTGGCGCCGGTCGAACCCGGTTCCCGACGCGCGATCGTACTTGGCGTTGAAAGGATTGGAGAGTCCGTTGAGATCGTTGCTGACTTCGTCGATCTCATGCGACCAGGTATAGGCTACCTGCGTGGTGAGCCCATGCCGGTTCTCCAGCCGTATGCCGGCCTGCAACGAATTGTAGCCGAAGTTTGTCTCGTTCTCTTCCTGGTTGATGTTGCTGAAACCAGGGAAGATGCGATACAGGTTTGCGTTGAGCGAACCGTTCGCTACGCCTTGCCGGCTGGCGTAAGGACCGTCGGGATTGGTCGCATCGGCCAATGGCAGGGTGTTGATCTGCCGATCGTCGTTCTGGTCCCACCCGATCGAGCCCGCATACTGCACCACCGCAACGATCGATGGAGCAATCTCCCGTTGAACCCCCATGCTGAAGTTCGCCGTTCCCGGAGGCGGATAGTTGAACTTGATGTTGGTCATCGTGGACGGGAACGACTGCGTCGTTGTCTGACCGGTCAAGGCGCTGGTGTTGGGGTTGGAGAAGTAGACGTTGTTGGCCGAAGGTTGGTACGCAAAGGGTGGATTCAAGGCCGCGTTGTAGACATCGTTGCCCTGAACCCGCTCATAGAACATGCCGAGTCCCCCGCGAAGGACTGTCTTGCCATCGCCGGTGACGTTGTAGGCAAAGCCCACCCTGGGCTCCAGCGTGTTGTAGTAGTTCTTCACGTTTCCGCGCGGGAAACCATTGACTCCGGCTTGCTCGATGCCGTTGAGATAGAACTGCTGGCCCTGGAAAGTGGAGAGCGAAGAGGGAGTGAGCGTGCCGGCCGCGGTGACCGGGTTGCCCAGCGAGGTGAGGTAGTCCGCGGGTACGAAGTTCGCAAACTTGTTGTATCGCTCAAAGGCGTGCGGCAATCCGTCGTAACGAAGTCCGATGTTGAGGGTCAGGCGTGGCATGATGTGCCAGTTGTCGTTGAAATAGAACCCATAGTTGTTGTTGACCCAGTGTTTGTCGTAGAGGAACTGCAGTTGGGTGAAGCTGGAGGCGTCGCCGAGCATGAAGTTGATATACGAGTCGCCGGAAAACGCGCTCGAGTTGAAGGCCGCGGACCCCTGGGTGTTGGCCTGCAACTGCTGGTTCTTGTAGTCGTGCAGCAGCGCAAAGCCGAACTTCAACTGGTGCCGGCCCTTGGTGTACGACAGGTCGTCGCGGTACTCGAAGCCTTCGTAGCCGTTCTTCCACGGATAGTAGCTCTCGCTCCACTGCACATTCAACGGCGAGCCCTGCAAGTCGATCTCGGGCATATCGTTGACTGCGGCGTCGCCCACCGGGAAGAAACTGGTGGCCGACCATCCGCTGGGCTGAAGGAACGAGGCGTTGGCGCCCGCGATCGGAGTCAGCGTGATCTTGTTGCCGCTGTACAGGAATGCGGTCTCGTTGAGCAGGTTCGGCGAATAGGTCTGCGTCAGCTTGATGACCGCCGTAAACGACGGGTTGGTCATGGCCGTGCCCACCGTCGGATAAGTGCTGTCGCCCCACAGCGGCGGGTAGTAGTTTTGCGCCAGTGTGTCATGCAGGTAGTGCCCCATCAACTGGAACTTGCTGTTGATGGCGTGGTCGATGCGCACCACATCCTCACGAACTTTGGTGGGCTGGGGGATGGAAGCGATGTACTGCGTGCCATTGTTGTAGTTCGGCTTGGGGAAGGCGCCCGAGTTCACCTCCAGGACGGCGTTCTGGTCGATCAGGTTGGCTGGGATCGCGTAAGTTCCGTCCTCGTTCTGTGTAAAGGGTTGTCCAGGCGTTAGTCCATCCGCGGCATACAGCCCACCCAACGTTTCTGGGTAACCGGCGCCCACGTATTTGGGGTCGGTAGTATTAGGAACGACCGGAATCGGACCGCCTGCCGGAATGGTGTAGTTCAGAGCCTGTCCGGCGGTCGGAAAGTTGCTGGCCAGGATTGCATTGTTAACCGAAGGCGAACTGCCTTGAATCAGCCTCCGCCACTCCTCATTCCAGAAGAAGAAAGTTCGGTTGCGGTTTTCGTTGTATACATGCGGAATCCACAGCGGGCCGCCGATGTTGCCGCCGGGAAGGTTCAGTTTGAATTCGGGCTTCGTTTTGCTGAAGTAATCGGCCGCGTCGTAGGCCGTGTTGCGGTTGAATTCGTACGCTTCGCCGTGGAAGCTATGTGTGCCCGACTTGAGCACCATCAGGATGGTGCCGCCGGAGCCGATGCCGTAGTCGGGACTGTAGTTGCTGTCCAGAGTCTGGAACTCGGCCAGCGCATCCTGCGAGGGCAGGTTCATGAAGCAGCCGCCGCAGCCGCGATCGTTCTGCTCGGCTCCATCCAACAAATAGATGTTGTGGGTGGAGCGGGTGCCGTTGAAGCTGATGCCGTTGGCCGATGTCAGGGCATTGACGCCGCCGAAGGGCGGCAGGTTGTTGGACACGCCCAACCCCAGCGCGGCCAGGGAGGTTACGTTGCGGCCGTTGGTGGCCAGCTCGGATACCTGCTCGCCGCTGATCAGTGTGCTGAGCTCGCTCGTTTCCGATTGAACCTGCAAGGCGTTCGCGGCCACCGTCACTGTCTGCGCCTGGCTGCCGACCGCAAGCACAATGTCCTCTTCCAGCGACTGCGCCGGATGTACGACAATGTCGGTCTTTGTGTACTTCTGGAAGCCGGTGCCCGACGCGCTCAGCGTGTAGGTGCCAACGCCCAGGTTGGCAAACCGGTATGCGCCCGCGCCGTTCGAGGTGTCCGCTCTGACCTGCCCGGTGGCGGGGATGGTGAGGGTGATTGCGGCGTTTGGAACCACCGCTCCGGTGGAGTCCGACACGGTTCCGTTGATGGTGGCGTTGTCCTGCCCCCAGGCTCCGGGCGCGAGCACGAAGAGCATGGCGAACAAAGCAAAAGACATAGCCAGGTATTTCCATGCCGGACTTTCCGCCACGGACCCCTTTGTGGCGCGCAGCGCCTTCGTCTTGAGTTGATTCATGGTTTGCCTCCTGAGCAAACGGTTACTCTGCTGGATGTTCTATGCCCGCTCCGCCCTGTGCCTTGCGGTCGATTCACTGTTGGCGGGTCAAGGGAAGTTCTGTCTGGCGAAAACCGGTTCGTACTGTTGTACTTGCCGGCCGAACGCCTCGGTTTCAGCGGACTCGGAAACTTTCCTGTCCACCTTCGTGCTAGCCTGCCGGGGATAGCTGCCTCCCTCCCCCCCTGTAGAAGACATCTTCTAAGAGCGGCTACGGATGCGCTTAGCCCGGCAGCGCTCGACTGGTAAGCGTTTACTTGTCTGAGTGAAAACTTCTACCCCGGTTCGAGAGCGTACCCATTCAATCACTCGCTCCCGGTAACAGCAACGCTATTAACAGTTTGTTGGGACGTTTGTTGTAGATAAGTTTTTGTTTTACATAGGTTTAATCGATGCAATCAGCGGACCCGTTTGCCGCCTCAAACCACGTTTGCCGGGGGTAATGTTATATTTTGGTACCAAAGGGTCATAGGTGCGCTATGTCCACGATCGATTCATCGATGCTGCCGGTTGTATTCAGCCCAGAGCAAATCGGTTTAGTTCGTCGGCACCTCCAGGAGATTACCGCCAGCCACGCGTTCGCGGGCAGCAAACGCACGCAGGACTTTCTCAAGCTGATCGTTGATCATACCCTCGAAGGCGAAATCGACGGCCTGCGGGAACGCATGATCGGCGCCGAGATGTTCGGGCGTCCCATCGGCTACGACACGGGAAGTGATTCGGTGGTCCGCGTCAAAGCCACCGAAGTTCGAAAGAGGCTCGCCCAGTACTACCGTGAAAGAGACGGCACATCGGCGGTTCGCATCGAACTGCCCAGCGGTTCCTATGTACCCCGGTTCATCTTCGAGCCTGCGAAGCCCGAAGTTCAGCCGTTGGCCGCCGCTGCTCCTCCGCCCTCCGCGGAGCAATCCAGCGCTGAGGGCAATGGACGTTCCGCCGGGGGGCCTCCGGCGCGGAGCGGCGAGGCGCCGCCTCTTGGTGCGCGCAAACGGCGCCTCTCGCTGCTGGTTCTGGCTGGAGCGGTGCTTGCATTGGCCACCGTCACGGTGCTCGGCTACGTGGGCTTCAGGAAGTGGTTCGACGCCCATGCGCGGACTGAGATTCATTCCATCGCGATCCTTCCGCTGAAAAACCTCTCCGGCGATCCGGGGCAAGAATATTTCGCCGACGGCATGACGGAGGAGTTGATCAACGACCTGGGCCAGGTGTCCACGCTGCGCGTCATTTCTCTCACATCGTCCATGAGTTACAAGCGCACCGGCAAGAAGCTGCCCGAGATTGCCCGCGAGTTGGCCGTGAACGGCGTGGTCGAGGGGGGCGTGCTGCGCGAAGGGAACCAGGTACGCATCAGCGCCCAATTGATCGATGCCAGGACCGATCGCCCCATTTGGGCCCACACCTATCTCCGTGAGATGAGCAGCGATCTTGCGTGGCAGGGAGAAGTGGCGCAAGCGATTGCCGACGAGATCAGCATCAAGGTGACGCCGCAAGAGCAGGCGCGCCTGTCCCGCAGGCGTCCAATCGACCCGCAGGCTCAGGACTTTTACCTGCGAGGCCTGCTCCAGCGCGATGCGGACGATTGCAAAAGCGCGATCGATTATTTTCAAAAAGCCCTCGACAAGAATCCAAACTATGCTGAGGCGCATGCGGGGATGGCAAATTGTTACGGCCGGATGGGTGAATCCGGCAGGATGGCTTACCGGGAAGCGTTTTCCCACCAGAAGGCGGAAGCAGCCAGAGCAATTGAGCTGGATGAATTGCTGCCTGAAGGCCATTCTGAGCTCGCCAATGCCGCGATGACTCTGGACTGGGACTGGAAGGCTGCGGCCACGGAGTTCCACCGGGCGCTGGAACTGAATCCTAATTCGGCCCCCATCCACGAGAGTTACGCGTTTTACCTGGTGCGGACCGGTCAACTGCCCGAGGCTCTCGCAGAAGTGGAGCGGGGCGTGGACCTCGATCCTGTTTCCGGCCGTTCCTTCCACTATCAGGGATTCATTTATTACTTTTCCCATCAATACGAGCAGGCGCTTTCGCTCATCCGGAGGGTTCGCGCCCTGGACATTACCCCGCCCGATTGGAGCTTTCTGCTGGGCGATGTGTACGCGGAGAAGGGCATGTACGCGGATTCCATCGCTGAGTTTCTCAAGTCGGGCAAGGGCCCGGATTCTTTAGGCCATCTTGGCAACGCGTATGCCCGCGCGGGCCAGGTGGATGCGGCCCGAAAGACCATTGTGGAACTGGAAAAGAATGTGCGCAAAGATGGCGTTGGACGCTACGAAATAGCGCTCGTCTATGCCGGCCTTGGCAAGAAACAAGAGGCGTTTAAATGGCTGGAAGAGTCGTATCGGGCCAAGGATGTGGGGCTGGTCTATCTTCAGGTCGATCCCTGCCTTAACCCCTTGCGTTCCGACCCGCGCTTCGATGACCTGGTGCGACGGGTCGGCCTCGCGAAGTAACAAACAACCAGAGACGCGGCAGGAACCGGTCACGTCCCCGGCGCTATTTTGCCTGCCCCGTGGTTGGCGCCGCCGCATGCGGCCAGCCATCTTTCCAGGTCAACGTGGAGATGCCGAGCGCGGGCTTTCCCGTCACTGCGTCATAGGCATGAAAGACGATGATGTCGCCTTCGGGCCTCTGCAGGACCGATTCACCTCCCGGCCCCAGCCAGCGCTGATTGGCCGCCAGCAACGGCGTCCCGCCCCCCTGCAACATGGGAACTCCGGCGCGGTCGGCGTAAGGACCCGTTACCTGCGTGGAACGGCCCACCATGGTTCGATACGTGCTGTGCACACCGCGGCAGCATAAATCGAAGGAGACAAAAAGGTAGTAATAGCCGTCGTGATGGACCACGAAAGGCGCTTCAATTGCCTGCCAATCAGCGGGCAACCCCGGCTTTGCCGGCTCGGGATGCTCCGGCGCCTTGCGGCTTGCCAGCGAATAGGTCCGCGTGTCGGTGGCCGAGAGCTTGCCGGTGGCTTCATCGATCTTCCGCATCTTGATGCCCGACCAGAAGCTGCCCAGGCTCAGCCACGGTTGGCCTTTCTCGTCGAGCACAATATTCGGATCGATCGCATTGAAGTCGTCCTCGGCCGTCGAACGCAGCACCAACCCTTCGTCCTTCCAGTGATACTTCGGGTTCTTCGGGTCCAGCGATTCGTTGCTGGCCAACGCAATCCCTGAGGTGTTCACGCCAAACAGGGAGTACGCATAATAAAGGCGATACTTTCCGTTGAACCGGGAGATGTCCGGGGCCCACAACTCTTTAGTGCCGGGGCTGGTCTCGTGGATCCAGGCGGGGATTTCGTCAAAGACATGTCCACACAGTTTCCATTCCATCAAGTCGCTTGAACAGCGGATTGCAATCTGTCCTCCGCCGGGTGCAAGCCCGGTGGCGAAGACATAGTATGCGTTTCCTTCCCTTCCTATCGAGGGGTCGTGCGTTCCAGGGTAGTCCCCGGTCAATTGCAAGGCGGCCGGCTCCTGGGCCTGAGTTACCACCAGCAACGGCGCAGTGGCAAGCATGATTGCGGCAAGCATGACATCGGTGCCAAGAATACGAGTCATGACTTTCTCCCCAGCGGGTTGCATCAAGCGATTCAGCCACCGTATTGACTGCGGGAATCAGGCTTCGATTTGATGATACAGGCGGTACCCTCGCTGCACCCTCCTCGTTCGGGTTCAATATCGTCCCCCAGGATGCGGCTGCGGGCACGCTGCCCTATATCAACGTTGCCGGGTATTTCGCGCTGGGCTTCAGCACCAACGGCCCTCAGCCGCGCAAAGATGAAAACTATAACTACCTCGACAACTTCAGCAAGGTTGCCGGAAACCACAGCTTGAAGTTCGGAGCAAACGTGGAGCGTTTCGTCTTCAGCAATCCCTACTATTCCGCCAACAGCGGATTCTTTAACTTTGTCCCTTCCGGAACATACAGTTCGGGCGATCCGGCGGCGGATTTTCTGCTCGGCGTTCCTTCCAGCTACAACCAGGGATCAGGCTTCTTCGTGGATGTGAGGGCCTGGCATTACTACGCGTATGCGCAGGATCACTGGAAAGTCTCCGATACGCTCACATTGGCTTATGGTACCGGCTATGACGTCGAGACTCCGCTCGAGAATTTGCAATACCAGGGCGTCGGTGTCACTAGCTGGGTAGCGAGCAATCAACAATCAAAGGTGTTTCCCAACGCTCCTTCAGGGTTGCTCTATCCCGGCGACCCCGGCTGCAACAGGAACGGAAGCCCGACAACTCATTGGGCTCATTTTTCTCCGCGCGTGGGATTCGCGTGAACTCCCAACAGCGGGCTGGCCGCGCTCACCGGCTCTCCAGGCCAGCACGCGTTTGTGATTCGTGGCGGATTCGGGGTTTACTGGAACCGTGGACAAGCTGAAAGGACGCAGGAGAACTCGGCGGATTCTCCATTCTCCCTCAACAGCATCGGAGCTGCCGCACTCGGCGGCAAGCCATTTACGTCGAAGACGCGAAGGTCGTGGACGCGGAGGGCAAGTCGCGGATGCTGAAGCAGCCACATGTGGACTTGAATCGTTGCGTGGGTTGCGGAGCGTGCGAGTACGCTTGTCCGATTCAGGGCCAGCCGGCAGTCTATGTAACCAGTTCCGGAGAGTCCCGCTCAATCCACAGTTGAGATGCTGGTCGGATCCGATGTTGAAGCCTCTTGGCGCTGGCCGTTCGACTCGCCGCGCTTGTGAGGCCGTCGCTGGCTAAGCCACGCAAAAGAGCCGAATG
>JARLGE010000303.1 GCA_031296215.1 Occallatibacter sp. | reverse complement strand
CTTGGTCGAAAAGAGTCTGGGGCGGCGGGGGTCATTCCGCCGACTGGCATCCTCCACAATAGAGGAAGCCGCGGCGGACGAGGCAGGCCTGCAACCCGGAAACGCCATTGCACTGGCTGGACCAGAGACGCAGGGCAAGGCTAGCGGATGCAACGGAAAGATCGAATGAGGACCAGCGCGTTGAAACGCAATTATGGATTTGTTTGTCTTGTCGTGGCAGCCCTTGCGGCCGCCGGCTGCCAGAAGAAACCGGTAGCACCGCCTGCCGGAGCCGGCATGCAGGGCCTGCCGGTGCAAACCGTGGCTGTCACGCTGTCTCCGGTGGCGCAGAGTAGCGAGTATGTGGCCACCATCAAGTCGCGGCGCTCAGCCACGCTACAGCCCCAGGTGGATGGGCGGCTCACTGAAATCCGGGTCCGCTCCGGAGACCACGTGCAGGCGGGACAACTGCTGATGAGCATCGATCCGCTCCATCAGCAGGCCTCGGTCGATTCGGCGCGCGCCACCGAGCGCCAAAAGAAAGCCCTATACGACTACAACAGCGTGGAGATCGAGCGCCAGCGCAAGCTGTTCGAGGCCGGCATCACCAGCCGCGACGTCTTTGAGCAGGCGCAGCAGGCCTATGACAACACCAAGGCGGACTACGAGTCGGCCGTGGCCCTGCGCAAGACCCAGGAAGCGCAACTGGCCTACTACACCATTCGGGCGCCCTTCGACGGCGTGGTGGGCGACATTCCCGTGCATGTGGGCGACTACGCCTCCGCCACCACGGCGCTGACCACGGTGGACGAGAACAAGGATCTGGAAGCCTACATTTACGTTCCCACCGAGCGCGCGATGCAGGTTCGCCTGGGGCTGGATGTGGACCTGATGGACACCAACGGCAAGCTGCTGGAGAAGACGAAGATCGACTTTCTCTCACCGCAGGTGGACAGCATGCTGCAGGAAATCCTGGTGAAGGCGCCGGTTCATGCCTCGCCGGAGATTCTGCGCAACGCCCAGATGGTGAAGGCGCGGGTCATCTGGAGCACAGCGCCCATGGCCGTCGTGCCGGTCCTCGCCGTCGTGCGCCAGGGCGGACAGAGCTTCGTGTTTGTTGCCCATTCGGAGAATGGCCACTGGACGGCGCGTCAGACCGCGGTCACGCTGGGCGATACGGTGGGCAACACCTACTCCATCCCCTCGGGACTCAACGTGGGCGACAAGGTGATTGTGTCGGCGACGCAGTTCCTCGTAAACGACATGCCGGTGATGCCGCTGCCGGGCGCCTAGACGAATCGGCCGCCCGCAGCCGGACAGTTGCCGCGGGCTGGGTCGGGGCGCTGCGAACGGAGCGCTCCTTGCAAGTGAAAAAGGAAGGCTCAAATTGTTTGTCGACTTCTTCATTCATCGACCGGTCTTTGCCACGGTCTGCGCGCTGCTGATCATCCTGGCCGGCGCCATCTGCATTCCCAATCTCCCCGTGGCGATGTATCCGACGCTGACGCCGCCGTCGGTGATGGTGTCGACCAACTACATCGGCGCCAACGCCGACACAGTGGAAAAGGCCGTCACCATTCCGCTGGAAGAGGCCATCAACGGCGTCGAGGGCATGCGCTACATCAGCTCATCGAGCGCCAACACCGGCACCAGCAGCATCACCGCCGTCTTTCAGACTGGCTACGACCTGGACATCGCGGCGGTCGATGTGCAGAACCGCGTGGCCAGTGTGCAGGGACGCCTGCCGGCCGCGGTCAACGCCGCCGGCATCACCATCACCAAGGCCAACTTCAACTTCGTGCTGGGCGCCGGCTTCTACACGGACGACGGCCGCTACTCGCCCGAGTTCCTCTCCAACTATCTCGATATCTATGTCAAGGACGCCATCAAGCGCGTACCGGGCGTGGGCGACGTGATGATCTTCGGCGAGCGCAAGTACGCCATGCGCGTGTGGTTGGACCCGGTGCGCCTGGCCGCGCGCGGCCTCACCGCAACCGACGTCATCAACGCCCTGGTGGAACAGAACGTAGAGATTCCGGCAGGCCAGCTCGGCCAGCCTCCGGCCGACTCCAAGCAAGCCTTCCAGATTCCGGTGCGTGTCATAGGCCGTCTCAGCAGTCCAGCCGAATTCGACAACATCATCGTGAAGAACTCTTCCAACGGACTGGTGCTGCTCAAGGATGTCGGCCACTCGCTGGTCGGCGCGGAGAATTACAGTACATCGCTCAAATTCGCCGGCCACGACGCCAACGGCATCGGCGTGATGCAGTTGTCCAACGCCAACGCGCTGGACGTGGACAGCGGCGTCAAGGCCGCGCTTGTGGAGCTCTCCAAGAGCTTTCCGCCCGGGCTCAAGTACGCCATCGCCTTCGACTCCACAACCGTGGTCGGCGACTCCATCCGCGAAGTCCTCGTCACCCTCGCTGAAGCCATCACCATTGTCATCGTTGTCATCTTCCTGTTCCTGCTCGACTGGCGCGCCACCATTATCCCCGCCGTCACCATTCCGGTTTCGCTGATCGGCACCTTCGCCTTCATCAAGCTCTTCGGCTTCTCAATCAACTCGCTCACGCTGTTCGGGATCACGCTGGCGACCGGACTGGTGGTGGACGACGCCATCGTGGTGATCGAGAATGTGCAGCGCCACATCGCCATGGAGCACTCCGATCCGCACGAAGCCACATCGCGCGCCATGGGCGAAGTCACAAGCGCCGTCATTGCAACATCGCTGGTGCTCATCGCGGTCTTCGTGCCTGTCTCGTTCTTTCCCGGCACCACCGGCATTCTCTACCGCCAGTTCTCGCTCACCATCGCATTTGCCATCGCCATCTCCGCCTTCAACGCGCTCACCCTCTCGCCGGCGCTTTCGGCCCTGTTCCTGCGCGGCGAAGAAGCTCGTCCCAGGCAGTTGGACTTTCTCCACATCCGCCCCGTCTCGCGGGCCTTCTCTGCTTCCATCCACGGCGCGGATGCGGCAATCAGCTGGCTGGGGCGCACCTATGCCAAATCCATTCACGTGGCGCTGCAATTGCGCTACGTTCTGGTCGTGATCTTCTTCGCCGGCCTGGGAGCGACGGTGTGGACCTACAATCATGTGCCCACCGGTTTCATCCCGCAGGAGGACCAGGAATTCCTGATGGTGATTGTGCAGGCGCCGCCGGGGTCTTCGCTCGCCTATACCACGTCCCTTGCCGATCGCGCGCAGTTCATCCTCAGACAGAACCCGGACATTGCCGGGGCGTTTTCCGTCATGGGCTTTTCGCTGGCCGGCGGATCGTCGAACGCCGGCATGATGTTCGTCAGCACCACTCCCGCCGATCGACGCCGGGGCCAGGGCCACTCCGCCGGGGACATTGTGGCCAGCCTCAACAAGAACTTCGGCATGCTGATGTTTGCCCCGGACGGCGGCATTGTGCAGGCCTTTCAGCCGCCGTCGGTGCAAGGAGTGGGCAGCTTCGGCGGTTTCCAGTTCATGCTGCAGGACACGGGCGCGAACACGCTTTCAGATCTGGACCGCGTGGCGCACCAGATGGTGGCCGGCAGCAATGCGCGCAAAGATCTTGTCGGCCTCTACACCAGCTTCGAGGCGAACGATCCGCAGGTGCTTGTCACCATCGACCGCGAAAAGGCCAAGGCCATGAACATTCCGCTCTCCCAGATCACCAATACGCTCTCGGTGTTCATGGGCTCGGAATACATCAACGACTTCGACTACAACAACCGCACTTACCGCGTCTTCGTACAGGCCGACCAGCCCTTCCGCATGTCGGCCCGCGACCTGCACAACTACTATGTGCGGTCGGACTCAGGCCAGATGGTGCCGCTGGATAACCTGGTGACCGTTGCCCAGAGCGCGGGGCCGCCGGTTATCAGCCACTACAACCTCTTCCGCGCGGTGGAGATCGACGGCAGCGCCGGGCGCGGGTACAGCTCCGGCCAGGGCCTGGCCGCGATGGAGGACCTGTTTAACCACACCAGGATGCCGGGCATGCGATTCGAGTGGACTGGCCTCACGCTGGACGAGATCGAGTCCAGCGGCAAGGCGCTCATCATCTTCGGCCTCGGAATTCTGGTCGTCTATCTCACCCTCTCCGCGCAGTACGAGAGCTTCGCGCTGCCCTTCATCATTCTGCTCGCCGTGCCGATGGCGGTGCTGGGCGCGCTGGGGCTGGTGGCTCTGCGCGGCCTCGCGAACGACGTCTATTGCCAGATCGGCCTGGTCATGCTCATCGGCCTGTCGGCAAAGAACTCGATTCTCATCGTCGAGTTCGCGGAGCAGTTGCGCAGAAAGGGCCGTTCCATCGCCGACGCCGCGGCCGAGGCCGGGGAGTTGCGCCTGCGGCCCATCCTCATGACCTCGTTCGCCTTCATCCTCGGGGTTCTTCCGCTGGTCTTCGCCACCGGCGCGGGAGCCATGGGGCGTCGCTCGGTGGGCACCACCATCGTCGGCGGCATGCTGCTCTCCACCGTGCTCAACCTCTTCTTCATCCCCGTGCTTTACGTGCTGCTGAGCCGGTTGCTCAAGCGCGGCGACAAGCCGGGCCCAGAGCAGGCCGAATCTCCAGTCGTGGCGTAGACGCGCGCCGCATGCCCTAGCGCTCCACCAACGGGGGTTCACTCCCTGTCGCGGTGTGCGATCACAAAGTCCTTGATGCGGTCATAGACCTTGCTGTTCACCACTCCCATTTCGAGCAGGTCCTGTTTGGTGCGGTAGGGCCTGAAGCGCACGATGCGGCCCGCCCAGCTTGCCGACATGCCGGGAACCTTCAGCAACTGCGCGATGCTTGCGTGGTTGATGTCCACACGCTGCTCCGGCGGAGGCGCCGTGGCGGATGTCTTCGGCACTCCGGAGCTGTCGCGGTCCTGGTACTGCGCCAACCCGTTCATGCAGAGGCACAGGATTGCCATCGCCAGCGCACCGAGTCTTGGCGCACTTCGCATCGCTTTATTTTGCGTCTCGGCCCAGCCAACCGCAAGCCGGCAACAAGAACAGGCCAAGTTCGCCCTGGATGCGGGCATCAGTTATGGCTGCATCCAATACACAGAGCTTTCGTATTTAATTCGCCAAATACTCATTTCCAGGATTTCCACAGCTGCGTCTAAAGAGGTCCAGGCTGTCCTTTTTGAACCGCGGAACTGCTCGTCGGCCTGCAACAATTAATCATGGCAATACTCCCGGTTGCATCCATTCCCGGCGGAGCCCGCAATCGCATTTTTAGCCGGCCCAGTCTCATCTTTCTTCTCACGCTGATTGTTCTGCTGGGTTTGTGCCTGATTTTCTCTTGGACCACGCGCGACGCCATGGCACATCTTCCCTTTCTTTCGGGGCGGGGCAATATCCGCAGCCTTGTTGACACACAGAAGACGCTGGTCGATCTGCGTCCCTGGCAAACGGCCGAGGCTCTGGCGCAACTGGCTGTGACGGCTGAGGAAAAAGAGCATGCACGCGAGGCCGAACGCCTGGCCGATCACGAAGTGGACCAGGCGTTTGCCTCGGCGCTGCGCCTCGCCAGCATCCGAGCGCAGCATCTCAACCTCACGGGCGAGGCGCTCGGGCTCTCGCAGAGGGTCGAAGAACTTCAACAACTCGTCAAGGAAGACCAGGCGGTCGTCGATAGGCTCACCCCCGCATCCCACTCGCAAGCCGGTCCGGCTCAAGATGCTACGCAGTCCAATGCCGGCGATGACGACCTTGAAGTTGCCAAAGCGCAGCTCGGGCTCGATTCCGACCAACTGGCCGATACACAGGAGGAGCTTGATCGCGCATCTGGCGATGACCGCGCTCAGATCCAAAGTGAGCTGGCCGCGCATGAAGCGTTGATGCGCAAATACGACAGCGAGACGCACGGCCCTGAACAGGCGGCGGTTGTTTCCGCCACACAACACAGCACACTGGCGAGCCGACTGACGGCATGGAGCAGTCAACGCGACCGCTACAAACTGATCCAGCAGGCCACGCAGCAGACACAAGCCGATATAGCAAGTCTCACTGCAGAACACAAGACTCTTGAGGCGATGGGCAATGCAAGCACGGCCGCAGCGGAGAGCGACCCGTCGGGCCGGACATCGAGGCTTGCCAACATCAAGGAAAGGGGCGCGCGAAGCCAGCTTCTCATCATCTGTAACGACCGCATTCAAACGGAGCAGCAGCTTGCCGCAGTCTACGGCAAGTGGTCTGCCCAGGTGCTCTTGCAGCACCGCATCCTGTTGCATCTGATTCTGCAGTCACTGGCGTTGATCGCCTTCATCCTCATCTGCGTCGTCCTCTGCGATGCTCTTGTGCGGCGGCTGATGGCGAATCTGGCACGCGACCGGAGGCAGATGCAAACCCTGCGCTCCGTCCTCCAATTAGCCATACAGGTAATTGGCGGCCTGTTCATTCTCCTGGTTGTCTTCGGATGGCCGAGGCAAATGTCAACCATTCTCGGCCTGACATCCGCAGGGCTCACGATCGCGATGCAGGATTTCATTCTGGCGTTTTTCGGCTGGTTCGTCCTCATGGGCAAGAACGGTATTCGCATCGGCGATTGGGTTGAGATCAACGGCGTGGGCGGCGAGGTTACCGAGATCGGCCTGATGAGCACCACCCTGCTTGAGACGGGGGATTTGGCGGACCGGGGTCATCCCACCGGCCGCCGCATCACCTTCCTCAACAACTTCGCGATTCGCGGCAAGTACTTCAACTTCTCCACTGCCGGACAGTGGATGTGGGATGAGATCACGGTCAACCTGCCCATCTCCGACGACACGGAGGCTATGGTGGAACGCATTCGCACGGTGACGCAGGAAGAAACCCAAGAGAATGCCCGCATCGCCGAACATGAATGGAAGCGCGGCACCCGCGACGATGGCTTGAGCCGGTTCAGCGCGGCTCCGAAGGTGAGCCTGCGTCCGTCCGGATCGGGAATCGAAATCCTGGTGCGCTATGTTACCCGCGCATCCGAGCGCTTCGGGGTGCGCAACCGCCTGTACCAACGGGTCATCGATCTGCTGCATAAGGAGAAGCACGCAGCGGGGGCAGACCCGGCGTCCGGGGTTAGGAACGTCTAGAGGCACGGTTTAGCGAGTCGAAGCATGTGAGGGTTGACACGTTTCGGGGGCTTCCCGTAGATTTTATCTAGATGCAGAGCCACCGCCAGCACGGTCACCACCACCATCATGGAACCCCCATGCCGGCGGACTGCCATGGCCTGAAGTAGACGGCCAGAGAGACAAGAAGAAACACCCAAGCCCGCCGGCGACTAACGCTGGCGGGCTTTTTGCTGCGCTCACAAAGAATCCAAAGCGAACCCAGGGAGAACATGAACAACGACAAAGCGACAATCGACTTCGGAAAAATGGACGGCCTGGTCCCCGGCATCGTGCAGGATGCCGGCACCGGCGAGGTGCTGATGCTGGGCTTTCTCAACTCCGTCAGCTACGCTAAGACCCTGGAGTCCGGCTTCGTCACGTTTTGGAGCCGCACTCGCCAGAAGCTGTGGATGAAGGGAGAAACCAGCGGCAATCGACTGCGCATCGTCTCCGCCTCGACGGACTGCGACAACGACACTCTGTTGTTCCGTGTCGAGGTTGAGGGCGACGGCCTGGTCTGTCACGAGGGCACCGTTAGCTGTTTCACGCGGCCCATCGCGCTCGCCGAAAAATCCGAATCAGAAAAGAAAGAGGAACTCCGTGGCTGACAAACTCCGTCTGGGCATCCCCAAGGGCAGCTTGCAGGATGCCACAATTGGTCTTTTCAAACGCGCCGGCTGGAATATCTACGCCGACGGCCGCTCCTATTTTCCGTCGATCGACGACCCCGAGATCGAGTGCATGTTGATTCGCGCGCAGGAGATGGCCCGCTACGTGGACCATGGCGTCCTGGACGCCGGCCTGACCGGCATTGACTGGGTGGTCGAGAGCGGCCTCGACGTCACCAGCGTGACCACGCTGACCTATGCCAAGCAGAGCCGGCGCAAGGTCCGCTGGGTTCTGGCAGTTCCTGAGGCGAGCGGCTTTCAGAAGGCCGAAGACCTCGAAGGCAAGATTATCGCCACGGAGCTCGTCGAAGTCAGCAAGCGCTACTTCGCCGCCAAGGGCGTCAAGGTCAAGGTCGAGTTCAGTTGGGGCGCGACGGAAGTCAAGCCGCCCATGCTCGCCGACGCAATCGTCGAAGTCACCGAAACCGGCAGCTCCCTCAAGGCCAATCACCTCAAGATCATCGACACCGTGATGGAAAGCGAGACGCACCTGATCGCCGGCAAGGCTACGCTCGCCGATGCATGGAAGCGGGAGAAGCTCGACCAGATTGCCCTCATGCTGCGCGGCGCCATCGATGCCCAGTCGCAGGTCGGCCTCATGCTCAACGTCAGGCGCGAAGACCTCGACACCGTGCTCGCCGTGCTGCCAGCGTTGAACTCGCCCACCATCTCTCAGTTGAGCGACTCGGATTGGGTTGCAGTGAATACGATCGTCGAGGAGCGCGTCGCCCGCGATGTAATCCCGCGCTTGAAAGCGGCCAAAGCGGCAGGCATTGTCGAATACCCGCTCAACAAGGTCGTGCTCTAGTTCGGAGGCAGCCATGAAAACAATCCGGACCAAAGGCCGCGGTGCTCAACAAGCCGCACTCGCTATCGCCGCACTTGAACGCCGCGGCGGCACTGCTCTGGACACAGTGCTGCCCGCTGTCCGACGCATTGTCGCCGCGGTGCGCAAACAAGGCGACCGCGCACTCTTTCGCTATGCAATCCAATTCGACGGCCTCAATGATCCAGCGAAGCTCCGCATCCAACCGGAAGAGATGTCCGCGGCCTGGGAAGCACTCAGTCCGGCTCTGCGCAATGCCTTATCCATGGCCGCCGATCAGATTCGCGCTTTTGCCGTCAACCAGCTCCCCGCTTCATGGAGTGAGTCTCCCATCCCGGGCCTCGTCACGGGCCAGCTCGTGCGCCCCCTCGCGTCCGTGGGTTGCTATGTCCCGAGCGGCCGTCATCCTCTGCCCTCCACACTACTCATGACCGCAATTCCCGCGCAGGTTGCGGGTGTCGCGCGCATCGTAGTGGTCTCGCCCAAGCCCGCCCCGGAAACTCTCGCCGCCGCCCACTTGCTCGGCATCACGGAGTTCTATCGTCTGGGCGGCGCACACGCGGTGGCGGCACTGGCATACGGAACAGGTACCATGCCGCGCGTCGACAAGATTGTTGGTCCCGGCAACCTCTACGTCACCGCCGCCAAGCGCCTTGTCGCCTTCGACTGCGCCATCGATATGCTCGCCGGCCCTACTGAAATCGTCATCACCAGCGAACGCGGCAACGCCGCCGACATTGCTGCCGACCTTGTCGCGCAGGCCGAGCACGATTGTGAAGCGCTGGCCATCTTCATCACCACGCGCGCTGGCTTGACGAAAGAAGTGATGGCCGAAGTAAAGCACCGCAGCCGCAACAACCCCGTAGCTCGCGAGTCCCTCACCCGCAATGGGTTGGTCATCCTTGCCGCTACTGTCGACGAAGCGCGCTCCATCACCAATCGCATCGCGCCCGAGCATCTAACCGTTGACCTGCCAACCGATCTCGATTGGGTCTGTAACGCAGGCTCGGTCTTCATCGGCCGCTGGTCCCCTCAGCCCATGGGCGACTATATCTCAGGACCCAATCACACTCTGCCCACCGGCGGCATGGCGCGCGTGCGCGGCGGCCTCAGCGTCAATGACTTCGCAAAGCTCATCACAGTTCAGAAGTACTCCGCGCAAGCTCTGCGCACACTTGGCCCCAAAGCCGCGCTGCTTGCGGATGCCGAGGGCCTCGCCGGCCACGCGGAAGCCATTCGCGGCCGTCTCAGGAAAAGGAGATCGCAATGACGGAAGCTGCAATTGCACCCGTCTCACCCGCCAATCCGGCGCCACGTCTGCGCGTGCAGGCCATGAAGGAGTATCACCCTCCTCTCGGCAGTCGCGACCTTCTGCGCCTGGACTTCAACGAGAACACCTTCGCCTGTTCGCCCAAGGTCCGCGAAGTCCTCGGCAGCATCTCTGCCGGTGCCCTCACACGCTATCCCGAGCGTGAGCCCGTCGAGGCCATCGTCGCCACGTATCTTGGCCTCGCCGCCGACCAGGTCGCTCTTACCAACGGCGTAGACGAGGCCATTCACGTCCTGTTTGAAGCGTTTCTCGAAGCCGGCGATGAACTGCTGCTCCCCGTGCCCACCTACACCATGTACGAGGTCTATGCCTCGGCAACCGACGCGCGCGTGGTTGCAGTGCAAGCGGACGACGATCTGCAATTTCCTTTTCAACGGCTCCTCGCGGCCATCACGCCGAAAACGAAAATCATCGCCATCGCCAATCCCAACAGCCCTTCCGGCAGCATCGCCTCGCGCGCACAACTTCTTGAAATCGCTCACAGCGCGCCTCATGCCGTGGTGTTGATCGACGAGGCCTACTTTCACTTTTACGGCGAAACGGTGATCGATCTGGTCGGCACAGTTCCAAACCTGATCGTCGCACGCACCTTTTCCAAGGCCTACGGACTCGCTGGTCTGCGGCTCGGTCTGCTGGCCGGCCCTGTCGATCTCGTGCACTGGGTGCGTCGCGTCCTCTCGCCTTACAGCGTCAACTCGCTGGCACTCGCCTGTCTT
>JARLGE010000302.1 GCA_031296215.1 Occallatibacter sp. | reverse complement strand
GCCCAGCGGGCTGCCGTCGAGCATGTAATAGACCGAGCCGATGACGGCCCCGTTGATGCTGTAGGAGGAGACATCGATTCCAGGTCGGCCGCTTGCGATGTTGTTGATCTGCGCCGAATCGCCGGAGTTTGCCGAGCCGTTGGCGGGCGTGACGCCGGCGCTCAATTGCACTAGGTCGTAGACGTTGCGCGAAACCAGCGGCACGCGATCGATGGCTTCGGCGCCGATCAACTGGCCCACCGTCGAGTTGTTGGTGTCAATGATCTCCGCGCTGCTCGACACCGTAACTTCCTCGTTGACGCTTCCCACCTGGAGGGCAATGTTGATGGCGGTGACCTGGTCGACGCTGACCGTGACGTTATCCTGAGCGACCGCTTCAAAGCCCTTGAGGCTGGCTGTAACCCGATAGCTGCCTGGGTTGAGGGAGACGAAAGAGTAGAGTCCGGCTGCGGTGGTGACGGTGGACTGGGAGACTCCGGTGGCGTGGTTAAGCGCGGTCACCCTGGCCCCTGGGACGACGGCGCCGGTGGGGTCAGTGACGGTGCCGTTGATTCCGCCGCGGCCGGCCTGGGCCTGGGCGAAGGGGGTGGCGAGCAGCAGCACGGCGATGGAAATGGATAGAAGTAGAAATACGGGGCTTGTTCTTTTGATCATTTTGGCCATCTCCCAATCAAAGTGTTGACATTCAAACGTTTGAATAGTAAAAACCAATGTAGGTCGAATTCATTTCCCTGTCAAGGGAAAAATCGGGCCGACCGCACTCCATGGTGCTTGCCTGGGCGAGCGCAATGGGCGCGCCGAGCAGGCCGGTCGAGGCAGAGAGTGGCACCGCCGAGGAAGGAATCATAGTGGCGCAGCGCAGATCCGGTCACGTGACTTTGATGGACGTTGCGCGCGCCTGCGGATTTTCGGTGTCGACCGTGTCGATTGTGCTGAGCGAGGCGCCGCTGTCGCTGAATGTGGCGGAGACCACGCGGCAACTGATACGCGCCAAGGCGCAGGAGCTTGGCTACCACCCGGACGCGTTTGCCCGCTCGCTGCGGCGGCGGCGCAGCCAGACGATCGGCGTGCTGGCTTACGATCTTTCCGATCCGTACTGCCTTCCCGTGGTGCGCGGCATCCAGGAGGGGCTGCAACCGGCCAGTTACCTGCCGCTGCTGATGGATGCGCAGACCGAGCGGAGGCTGTTCGACAAATATTTGCAGATGGTATTGGAGCGGCGCGCCGAAGGCGTGATCGTGATTGCCAGCTGGGTCTTCGATGAGACCGATCTGCTGAGCGACATACAGAAGAACAACGTGCCGATCGTGATTGTGAGCCGCGACTTGACGGCGCGCGGGGTAAGCTCGGTGCTGGTGGACAACGAGGCGGGCGGCGCCCTGGCCTTGCGCCACCTGCACGCACTGGGGCACCGCAGGATTGCCGTGATTCGCGGTCCGGAAGAGATGTTCGACAGCGGGCCGCGTTGGGCTGGAATTCAGAGCGCGGCGGCGGAGACGGGCATCGAGTTCGATGCGCAGCTTGTCTTTCAATTGCCCAGTCTCGTGGACCCTGCCTCGGGGTTTGAAGGGGGTCTCGATTGCGCGCGGCGCCTGCTGGCAGGGGGGCAAGCCTTCACCGCGGTGCTGGCGTTTGACGATCTGACAGCACTGGGCGTGGTGCGTGGCCTGGTGGGCGCGGGGCTGCGTGTGCCGGAGGATTGCACGGTGCTGGGCTTCGACGATGTGCTGCCGGCCGCGGTGGCGACACCGGCGATAACCACCATACGGCAACCACTGCGGGAGATGGGCCTGTTGGCGGCAGAGTGGGTGCTGTCTGCCGTTGAGGCGCGGGAGCAACGGCGGGAGCAGATGCCGCTGTTGCACCGGGCGCCTCCGGAACTGGTGGTGCGGATGTCCTCGGCCGCGCCGGCCGGAAGAGAAACGCAAAACGGACGGGAGCTCGCAGAGGTGACTTGAGGGGCCGTTGGATGGGGCAAAGATTCCCAATGGGCCACGGACTGGATTCGGATTCAATTACGGGCATTCCAAGAAGAAAACAGGAGTGTTCGACATAACCCGGCAGGCAAATCGTGCTTTGCTGGAAAAAGGAATGATGGTGCTCAATGCGTAAAGGATTCTTGCTCTGCTGTGTGTTCTCATTGGCGGCGTCGCCGATGCTGCACTCGGGAACGCAAACGGGTTTGCGGGAAGGGTGGCAGTTGCAATCGGCGTGCAAGCTGCAGGCCGCGGGCGACACGATCGCCACGGACGGGTTCTCCACGGACGGCTGGCTGAAGACGACGGTGCCCAGCACGGTGCTGGCGGCACAGGCGGCGGCGGGCGTGTTTCCCGATCCTTACTACGGGATGAATTTGCGGCAGATTCCGGGCACGACGTATCGCATCGGAGGCATCTTCGCCAACATCCCCATGGCTGCGGACAGCCCCTACCGTTGCGGCTGGTGGTATCGGACGGAGTTCCCATCGCCGACTGCCGCACATGCGGGCGAGCGCGCGTGGCTGCACTTCGGCGGCATCAACTACCGTGGCGAAGTGTGGCTGAACGGGCACCAGATTGCGGACACCACGAAGGTTGCGGGCGCGTATCGCACGTATGACTTCGACGTAACGGAACTGCTGAAGCCGGGCAAGAACGTGCTGGCCGTCGAGACCTTTGCGCCGACGGAAAAAGACCTGGGCATCAACTGGGTGGATTGGAATCCCTGCCCGCCGGACAAGGACATGGGGCTGTGGGGCGCGGTGGACCTGGTGACGACGGGCAGGGTGACTCTGCGGTCGCCCTTGGCGGTGACGCACTTTACGGACTCGACCCTGGCCACGGCGGAGCTGACGGTTTATGCGGAGCTGCACAACGCCAGCGACCGCGCGGTGAAAGGCACGGTGGAGGGCACGGCGGCCGGCGTGAAGTTTGAACAGCCGGTGGAACTGGCAGCGCAGGAGGACAGGACGGTTGCTTTCGCCCCGGAGCAGTTTGCGCAACTGCGCATCCGCAATCCCAAGACGTGGTGGCCGCGGCAGATGGGTGAGCCGCACCTGGAGCGGCTGACGATGAGCTTCCGCGAGCAGGGGGAAACGACAGACGAACAGAGCGTCGATTTCGGAATTCGCGAGATCACGTCCGAGCTGACTCCGAACGGGAGCCGGCTGTTTCGCGTGAACGGCAAGCCGATTCTGATTCGCGGCGCGGGCTGGTCGCAGGACATGCTGCTGCGCACCGACGAGCACCGGCTTCGCGATCAGTTCCGGCTGGTGGAGGACATGAATCTGAACACCATTCGCCTGGAAGGGAAGCTGGAGACGGAGGATTTCTTCCACCTGGCCGATCGCGATGGAATTCTGGTGATGCTGGGCTGGTGCTGCTGCGACCACTGGGAGCACTGGAAGGATTGGACGGGGGAAGATCTGACGATCGCTGCCGCATCGCTCAAATCGCAGATGCTGCGTCTGCGGCACCATGCCAGCCTGCTGGTGTGGCTGAACGGCAGCGACAACGCGCCGCCGGCGAATGTGGAGCGCGCGTATCTGGATGTGGAAGCAGAGACGCACTGGCCGAACCCGGTACTCTCCGCGGCGTCGTCCGCGGTGACCGCGGGCGGGGGGTTGAACGGCGTAAAGATGACCGGGCCGTACGACTATGTTGCGCCCAGCTACTGGTATTTGGACAAGGAGAACGGGGGCGCCTACGGATTCAATACGGAGACCAGCCCGGGGCCGGCAATTCCGTCGCTGGCGAGCCGGCAGAGGTTCTTGCCCGATGCCAAGGCCTGGCCGCCGACGGCGACGTGGAGCTATCACTTCGGCGGCGGCGAGTTCACCAACCTGAAGGTCTTCGACGCGGCGATGCAGGCCGTGTATGCGACGCCGCAGTCGGCGGCCGACTATGAGCGTATTGCGCAGACCATGGAGTACGACTCCGAGCGCGCCATGTATGAGGCGTACAGCAGGAACAAGTACGCTTCGACGGGCGTGATCCAGTGGATGCTGAACAATGCGTGGCCGTCGATGATCTGGCACCTGTATGACTATTACCTCGACGCGGGCGCCGGCTACTTTGGAACCAAGAAGGCGTGCGAGCCGGTGCACATTCAGTACTCCTACGACGACCGCACCATCGTGGTAGTGAACAGCACCTATGAGCGCGTGGGTGGGCTTCATGCCAGTGTGCACGTTCATAACGCGGCGTGGAAGGAACTCTACAGCGAAGAGGCGGCGGTGGATGCGGGCGTGGACAGCGCACAGATTGTGGCCACGATTCCGGAGAAGCTGTACACGGACGCGGAGAGAACGTTCTTCATTGACCTGACCCTGAAGGACAGCGCGGGCAAGATGGTGAGCCGCAACTTCTATTGGGTTCCGGGGACGCTGACCACGTTTGACTGGCAGAAGACCGACTACACGCATACCCCGGCCGCGCGGCACGAGGACTTGACTGCACTGGCGAACCTGCCCGCGGCGAAGGTGATTGCGACTGCGAGGCTGGAGAAGACCGCGCGTGGACGCGAGTTGCGCGTGGAGCTGGAGAATCCATCCGGTGCGCTGGCCTTCCAGGTAAGCGCGGCGGTGCGGACCAGGAACGGCGGGCTGATTGCTCCGGTGATTTGGTCTGACAACTGGATCGAGCTTGTGCCGGGCGAGAAGCGCGTGTTGACAGCTCTGCTGCCGGAGAGCGGAACGGATGCGCCGGTGGTGGAGATTGGCAGCTGGAACGCGGGAGAGCAGAAGATTGCGATTGTGGGACAGTGAGAGAATCAGGAGATTTGTTTTGGCGAGTTTGAATTCCCTCCGGGGCTAAAACCCGCGCCCGTTTCCAGGCCGTATTCGGCACGACTGAAGTCGTGCCCTTTTCAAAGCTTCAACTGACCCAGATGTTTAGCAAGGATACGCATGGCGGACGCAGTGGGAAATGCGCACACAAAGCCGGCCAGCCTGCATCGGACACTGGGGCTGTGGAACCTGATCATCATCGGCATGGTGATCATTCAGCCGACGGCGCCGATGGGCATCTACGGCGTGATCAGCAACAAGGCGCATGGGCACGTGGTCACCACCATCCTCATCGCCATGGTGGCCATGCTGTTC
>JARLGE010000301.1 GCA_031296215.1 Occallatibacter sp. | reverse complement strand
CCCCGCAGCAGCGCCCAGCGGGTCCAACTGCGCTCCACCGATCCGATCGAGGAGATCAGAATCCCGTCCATGTCGAAGAGAATGCCTTTGCAGCGGATCTGCACAGGGGAAGAAGTTTTCGATGAAGCCATTCTCCCATTCTATCGGGAGGCGATTCTGCGGCGAGGCGATCAGCGCCTGGCGCGCGTCTCCTTGAGATTGGCGAAGCTCACTTTGGGAGGCTGGCCAAGAGTCAGCGTCGCTTCCACCGCTTGCTTGCGGAAGCCCTGCTGCACCTGGTTCTCTTTGAGCGTCACCGTCCCGTTGGCGATCGCCGCGTCCGCCGTCCAGCGGTCAAACCGCGCCAGGGCAGCCGGAACACTCGCGCCCGGCCCCGAGGCGGTCATTGCGCCCCGCCGCCAGTCGAAGTGCACGGTTCCCTGCACCGAGGCGGCCAGGTCCTTGTCGGTAAAACCGGAGAGGTCGATCTTGCCGTCGGCCTCAAACTCTCCGCCCGACCAGCGCAGCCCCAGCAACTGGCCCACTTCGGCCGGGCGAAGCTTCGCAAAGTGGCCTTCCAACGTGTAGGCCGGCTTGCCTTCGCCGCTGGCGGTGGCCAGCTTGCCGCCTCCATGGACGTGGCCGCCCAGCAAGTCCGCATCGAGGCCTGTAATCTCGGCGCCGGTCGCTTGGACGCGCAACCTGGCCGTTGCCGCCCGTAGCTTGACCGGGCCCAGAGTCAGCGAATCGGCCACGACCGTTCCTTCCAGGCGAGGCCAGGCCGGCGCTTTGGAGGGGCTGAGACGCGCAATCAGCGTGGAGAGCAGCGTCCCCGGCTCGTGCGCACCGAGGATGGCCGCCTGCAGGTTGCTCGCATCCAGGTCGCCGAAGTGAACCTCGAACTGGGGCACGCATGGCTCGCCTGCTGCGCAGTCGGCGGGCACGGAAAGGCGGGCCGTTCCCTTCACCGGGCCGTAGGAGAAGACCACCGGGTCCCACTCGAGCTGGCCTGCGGCCAGGCGCAGCGTAGCCTGCGCAATCTCGACGTGGTTGGCCAGGAAATCCGCCTTCCAGTTGGCGTTGTGCAGCGTCACCGTCCCGCTCAGGCTGTCGCCCACCGGCGGCTTTGCCGGCTCCGCGCCTGTCGTTTCCGCCGGCAGCCAGGGCCCTTGCGCGCTTAGATCCACCGTCAGCGGGTCCCCGGCCAGCGCGTCCAGCGCCGCCGCATTGGCCATGCCGGCCACCTGCGCCAGTTCCCTGGCTCGCGCAAGGCTGGCCTGCCCGCGCACCGTCACTTCGTACCCGGTGAGCGCCAGCCTGGCCGTCATGGCCAGCGGAATGGAGCCGCCGGCAGGAACCGTCACAGTAGCTTGCAGCGCCGGGGGCTGAGCCGCCGCCGGAGAATGCCCTGGCGGCAGGCTCTGCACAACCGCGGCCGCCGGCTCCAAAACCAGCTTGGTCGCCTGGATGGGCGTGCTCAGCCCATCCCCCGACAGTTGGAAATTCTCGACGGTCAGGCTGCCGGTAAGCGGCCCTGCCGGAGCCTCATGCGCCTTGGCCGCGCGCGTCTTGTCCCGGCTCGCCGTTGCCCGGCCGATGCTCTGCCGGCTGCGCTCCGGCACCGCAGCTTCCGGCGCGGCCGAGTCGTAGCTGATCTTGCCGCTGACCGTTCCCACGGCCTCGAGGCCAGGGCCGAATCCACTGCGGATGGTTCTCAACGCGTCCAGCCCAGCCCCTACGGGCATATGGTCAAGCTCGACAGAGAGGCGCGGCTTGCCCGAATCGCCGGGCATTTCCCCGCCCAGACGCACACGGCCATTGCCGAGCGGAGAGTCGCAGGTCAACTTCTCTACCGAGCGTCTGGAATAGTGATACAAGAGGCCGCAACTCAAGTCGAAGTCCAGCGGCGCCGCGGGAGCAAACTCGGCCCGGTGCACCCCGGTGGCGCGCAGGCGGGTCTTGATCGCGGCCGCCTCCGCCGTGCCGTCCACGTGCATTTCGCCGGTCAGGTCGCCGCGCCAGCCGGGGTCGGAGCCGAGGACCAGCCGGGTAAGCTGGCCCAGTTGCGCCTCGCGCCACTCCAGGTCAACGTGCACCGGCATCAGCCGCAGTTCGGGCGCGCGGTGCACGCTTGCTTCCAGCCGCACCACCCCGGTGTCATACAAATTCATGCTCATGTCGGTGCGGGCCGGCTGGCCGCGCAGCCGGATGCGCCACTCGCCCGGCCGCTCCTGCCAGAACGAGAGGTCGGTCTCGACCAGCGAAAACGGCAGCTTCTCCGCGCCGCGCTTGAAGTTGATGCGGGAGTTGGTTGCCTCCAGATAAGGCAGCCGCGCCGAGCGCCGGCCCTGTTCCGTGCCCCCTTCGCCGGCGCCCGTGGCCGGCTCGGCGCGCGCTGCTGCGGTGCGGAACAACGGGTCCAGGTTCCAGTGGCCCTCGGCGGTGCGCACCAGGTTCAGACTGGCTTCGTCCAGGCTGATGGTGCCGATCTCCAGGCGTCCCTCCCACAGCGGAGCCAGCCGGATGGAGGCCCGCACCGTGTTCGCATGAAGCACCGGCTCGGCGCCGTAGGCCGGGTCCTCCTGGACGGTCAAATCGGTCAGCACAAAGCCCGGCGTGGGAAGCAGCCGCAGCTCTACGGATGAAAGCCGCACTGGACGGCCCAGCGCGCCCGACATCAACTCCGTAATCCGGCTCTGGTAGCGGCTGATGCTCACCATGGGAGGCACAATCACCGTGGCCAGCATCACCGCAAACGCCGCCAGGCCCACCCACAGCCGCAGCCGCTTTCGTCGCCGCCCTTGCACGTCTTCCGTCATGGTCTTTTCAGGGTTCAGCGTTCAGGGGTCAGGGATCAGGGGTTACGGGTTAGGGGTTGTGGGTCAAACCGATTGTCCGCACATTCCGCTTCATGCAAAAAAACTTCCATGCGGCCTGACCTAACTTGTGCCGCCGGGGCAAAACTGAACCCTGAACCCTGGACCCCCGACCCTGACCCCTGCTTTTCACCGTATCAGGTGCAGCGTCCTGGCCCAGCGCGTTTCGGTAAAGAAGTGCAGCGCCACGTGGCCCATCCAGGCCAGGCTGTTGCCGATCCCCGGCCTCTCGTACTCGTGGTCCTCGGGCGTGATGAACGACCAGTAGTTGAACAGCGGCCGGCCAATGATGTTTTCCCTGGGCACAAAGCCCCAGTAGCGCGAGTCAAGGCTGTTGTGCCGGTTGTCGCCCATCATGAAGAAATGGCCCGGAGGAACCACCAGGTCGCCATTCGAGACGTGATTGGGGAAGTCCACGCTCCACGCCTCGGTGGCGCCAATGTCCGTCGAAGGCGGAGTGGACGGATACTCATCCAGAAACTCGCTGAACGCGGTAGGCCCCATCTTGCTCCCTTTAGGCGGATTCTGCGCCACGCCGTTGAGGATGACAACCCCGTCGCGCAGGTGAATGCGGTCGCCGGGAACGCCCACCAGGCGCTTCACCAGAAATGGATAGGTCGGCGACCCGTCCACCGGGTCCGGGTCCGCGGCCGGCTTGAGAAACACAACAATGTCGCCGCGCCTGGGCTCCCGATAGTGAACCAGCGGCATCCACTTCGACGGCGGGGCAAGCGTGATGCGGTCCACCACCAGGTGGTCGCCCACCAGCAGCGTGTCCTCCATCGATCCGGACGGAATCACAAAGTTCTGCCCCAGAAAGGTGAGGATGTAGAGGCCCACCACCAGCACCGAACAGATGCTGGCGACCGCCTCGAAGGGCGTCTCTTCCACTCTGGTTTCAACGGGGACTTCCGTTCCGTCGGCGGCGGGCTCAGACGGCGTCTTGGAACTCTGCGTTTTCTTCTTCGTCATCCGGTCGCTCTTTATTAGGGATCAGGGGTCAGGGTTCAGGGGTTTGTCGGTGTTGGTCGTCCAACAGCGGCTGGCGGTCCGGGCTTTTACTGATCCCTGATCCCTGACCCCTGTTCCCTGCCTTTAGTGCACTATGCGGAAGATGCGCTTCCAGCGCGCAAACCCCGTGAGCCGGGCGGAAAGCTGCCTGTCGTGTCCGAGTCTATCATCCTGGGCTTCGAGCGGCGCCGGTTGCACATCGGTCGAGGAGGGCCGGGTGAGTGAGAAGTAGATCACCAGCGGCCGGGCCACAATCTCCGAGCGCGGCACAAACCCCCAGAAGCGGGAGTCCAGGCTGTGATTGCGGTTGTCTCCCAGCACAAAATACTCGTCTCTGGGCACCACCAGTTCACCGTCCCTGGTGAGGCTCTGCATCTGGCGCCACCACTGCGGATCCACCTGCGGATCGGTATAGACACGGGCGGGAAAGTCGTCGCGGAAGGGGTTGCTGGCCGCCGGTTCGAAGGCCGCGTAGGGCTCGTCCTGGACCTGGCCGTTCACCATCACCCGGCCTTCCTCGATGCGCAGCCGGTCGCCGGGAATGCCCACCACGCGCTTGACCAGAAACGGGGGATGCGGATGGTGGAAGACGACGATGTCGCCGCGCTCCACATCGCGATAGGGCAGCAGCCAGCGGCTCAACGGGTCCCCAGCGGCATAGACCTGCTTGTTGACCAGCAGAAAATCTCCCACCAAAAGCGTGTGCTCCATGCTTTCAGACGGAATCAGGTAGGGCTCCAGCAAAAAAGTGAGCAAAAACAGCGCCACCACCACGGTCTGCAGCAGCGAGGCAAGCGCTTCCGGCACCGTGGGCAAATGGAGCCGCGTCCGCGCCATCAGCCGCCTCATCGGTCCTGGTTGCTGGGTTGAGGTGCTCATCCTGCCGCCTTCTCCTCCTTTTCCTCTCCTGCGCCCTGGCCGGTCTCCGCTGAGCTGGTCCGCTCCAGCGCCCGCCGCGCCGCATCCTGCTCGGCCAGCTTCTTGGTGCTGCCTTTGCCGGCCGCCAGCGGCGGTCCGGTTGTCCCGTCCTCGGCTTTCAGACGAACCTCCACCAGGAACCGCTTGCGGTGGTCGGGACCGCTCTCGCTCTTCACCTTGTACACCGGCGTCCCGGCGCCCTCCCGCTGGGAGTGCTCCTGCAGCGCCGACTTGAAGTTGCCCAGCGCCGCGCCAGAGCGAAGTTCCTCGGCCAGGTGCTCGGCCGCCTCGCCCATCACGCTGCGGCGAACAAAGTCTCGCACCGCCTCCAGGCCGCCGTCTAGAAACAATGCGCCCATCACTGCTTCCATGGTATTCGAAAGCACGGTGGCCTTGCTGCGCAGGCCGCTTCGATCCTCGCCCCGGCTCAGGCGCAGGTGGCCGCCCAGGCCGATCTCCATGGCCACCTCCGCCATGTGCTTGCGGCTCACCAGTTGCGCGCGCACCCTGGTCAGCTCGCCCTCGTGCCACTCCGGATGCGCAATGAACAGCGCCTCGGCCACCACCAGCCCCAGCACCGCGTCGCCCAGAAACTCCAGCCGCTCATTGTCGCCGGGAACTTCAGCCGTGTCGCCTTCATGCGCCGCCGCGGCGTCAATCGCCGCCCGTTCGTTCGCCCCGCGTTCGTTGGCCAAGGACCGGTGCGTCAGCGCGCGCACCAGCAGCTCGCGCCGGCCAAAGCCATGCCCGAGTGCGGCCTCCAGTTCCGCCAGAGCTGTTTCCACAGGCCCCTCGATCGCTTACTGAATTGCTCGATCCCCGCCGGGAAGTACGCCGCAACGGAGGACCCCCGCCAGGCTTCTCTCCCATTTTATGTTCAGACGCTGCCGCCGACAGCGGAACCAGAGTGGATGTAACTCGGAGCCAACCCCGCCAAGTGGCGTTTTCCTCAAGAAAAAGCCACCTT
>JARLGE010000068.1 GCA_031296215.1 Occallatibacter sp. | reverse complement strand
GATGGATGCGTCGGACTCGATGATGAACTTGGGCGTATCTTCACCTAACTTGCCCCAGGTAATCTTTTCGTTCGGCACAGCGCCGGAGTAACTGCCGTAACTCGTGGTCGAGTCCGATATCTGGCAGAAGTAGGCCCACAGTGGGACATGCTCGCGCTGCAAGTCCTGGTGCAGCATGGGGACCACGCAGATGGGAAAGTCGCCGGCGATGCCGCCGGCAATCTGGAAGAAGCCGAGCGGAGTTTTAGCGGTGGTGTTGGTATACCACTCGGCCAACTCCATCATGTATTCGATGCCGGTGCGGACGGTGTGGACGTTCTTGACGTCGCCACTGATGCAGTGGCCGGAGTACATGTTGCCCAGCGTCGAATCTTCCCAGCCGGGGACGAAGATGGGAAGGTTTTTTTGCGCGGCAGCCAGCAGCCAACTGTTTTTCGGATCGATCTGGTAGGACTTTTCGAGGTCGCCGGAGAGCAGAATCTTGTACATGAATTGATGCGGGAAAAAGCGCTCGCCGGCCTGGTCGGCACGGACCCATTCCTTGAGCACCTCGTTCTCAATGCGGCGCATGGCCTCCATCTCGGGGATGCAGGTGTCGGTGACGCGGTTCATATGGCGCGCGAGCAGCTTGGCTTCGTCGGCAGGGGTTAGGTCGCGGTAGTGGGGCACGCGCTCGTAGAAGTCGTGGGCGACGAGGTTGAAGACGTCCTCCTCGAGGTTTGCGCCGGTGCAGCTGATGCCGTGAATCTTGTCCTGGCGGATCATCTCGGCGAGGGAGAGCCCGAGTTCGGCAGTGCTCATGGCGCCGCCGATGGTGACGAACATCTTTCCGCCCGAGGCGATGTGCTTGACGTAGGCTTCAGCGGCATCGACGAGGGCGGCGGCGTTGAAGTGGCGATAGTGGTGCTTGATGAACGAGGTAATGGTAGACATAGATCGATGGAACTCCAATAGATAAGCTACCACAGTTGAATTTGCGGGACGTAAAGGGCTGCGGCTGGCTTGGGGTTAGATGGCGTCGGTGTTTTTCTTCATCTTTCCGAAATCGGGCATGCCCAGGGAAGCGCCAAGGCCAATCATTGCTTCGGCCATCGTGCTCATCTGCGAGCCTTCTTGCGTGGGGTCGAATGAGGTCCCCTGGAGCTTGCCGATGAAGGGTGGCCCGAACTCTTCGAGGCGCTTGATGGACGCGGCATTGGCGTCCATATCTCCGGCCATGCCCGCAAGCACAGCAATGACCCAGTGGAGATAAGGATTCGCGGGGTCAATGTGATCGCGCATGCCCTCAAACATGGTTCGGGCGGCTTTGGGGTTGGAGCCGATGACGCTGTAGGCGCCGCGGCCGAAGGTCTCGGCAAACTGCCGTCGCTGGCCGGCGTCGTTTCGCCAGCGATTGACGACTGGCTCTTCCAACTGAAGCTCGGCGATAGGGTGAAGGAGCAAGCTCACGCACCGGCAACAGATGTTGAATGCATAGAAGTTCATTCCGGCGTCGGCCCATTTTTCCGACAGCGCGGGCAGGTTCTCCAGGCGGCAGACAGCTGCGATGGCCCCGATTTTTTTGGCGGCAATATAAGCGTCCGCCATTGGTTTGGAGGTGAAGAGCGGCAAAATGGTTCGGGACCCGTCCGACGTGGTGACGGAGAAGGTGTGGCCTTGCTGGGGATAAACGAGGTAATAGAGAAGCTCCGGTTTGGCTCCGTTTTTTTGGAGTTCCTGGATTTTGAGGAATGCTCCGGAGAAGTACATGTGCGCGCCTTCCAGAGTGAGGGCGAGCTGGGCGCAGGTCTGAACTGGCTGCTGAACCGGCGTTGGGGCTGGCTGGGGCGCGGGCGGCGTGGCGGCCCGGGGTGGAGATTGAGCAGCGGATGGGGTTGTGATGCGAAGGTCGAGCGAGGTGATGCCGGGGTCGCCGCCAGTGCTTGATTTTGGCTTGAATAGATCGAACAATGGAGCCTCCAGATTGCACGATCATCCGCTAGGATGTGTTTACAGCGCAACAGAAATCCGCGGGCGCGTCAGGGTAGATGATGCAGGGGAGGTGCAGATGAGCACTGGCGACGAGACGACCATTCTGAATGAGCCTGGGATTGGACACGTGACGGAAGCGGCCGAGTCCGATGGCGGGGGCGGGAGGATACGGTGCCCGATCTGCGGGTGGACGCCCGAGAGCGACTCGAAGTGGATCTGCACATGCAAGCACTTGTGGAACACGTTCGATACAGGCGGCGTGTGTCCGGCATGCCTGACACGATGGGCGTTCACGGCATGCCCGTCGTGCGGGTCCTGGTCACCGCACTCGGATTGGTATCGCAACGTGTAGAGTCGGCTGTCAGCCGGAGCGCGCCCGGCTATTGCGCTTGGTCTTCAAGCAGAGCATTGAGTTTGGCGATGACCTGGAAGGCGTCGGCGACGTAGACGACGTCGGCTTTGCCGCGGGTCCAGCCGCAGTTGGGGTCAAGGGAGATGGCGCGGCGCTCGGCGATGAAACGCCAGCCGACGACGTGGGGCTCTTCGCCATGGCAGCATGTGGAGAGGCCCTTGGGATGGCGCGGCGTTGCGCCCGTCTGTCCGATCTGGTTTAGATGCGTGAGGAAGGGAAGAACGGATTGGCCTTCGCCGCCCTGGTCGACGAGGGACTTGCTGCTACCGAGGGAGGCGCTGGTGGTGCGGAGGAAGCCGAGAATGAGATCGCCGGCCTCGGCGACGTGGGTCTGGCCGTCGGGCTGCTTCTTGGTCCAGCCGGCGCCGGCGACGAAGAGGAGCTTGGCGTCGGGGCGGATGGTTTGTGTACCCTGCGAGGGTGCCCGCAGGCCGCTGACGTTGGTGCGGATTGAAGACAACTGAACGGCAATCCCTTCGACTTGCACAGCGGCAGGCTGGCCGGTAAAGGCCGCGTGCGTGCCGGCGTCAAGGAGCAGGAACCAGGGGCGGACGTCGCGCGAGAGAACGGCCTCGATGCGCTGGCGGTAGAACCAACGGGTTGCTTCAACGGCTGACGTGAGACTGTCGGTTTCCCTGGTCTCAGAAGCGAGACCAGGTGCACCCAGTGTTTGTCGAGCAATGGCGGTGATGTGGGTGTCGATGAGGCCGCCCAGGCGATGGGCTACTCCGGCGGCGACGCGGTTGAAGCGGGAGCTGGCGGGGGCGAGGACGATGGTTGCGGCGGCGGCGCGGCAGAGTGCTTCGCAGGCGGCGGCGTCGGTCGAATAGCGCGGCTGGGCGAAGGCTTCGCCGGAGACGGCTAGGAGCTTAGCGCCGGTAGAGGCGAGGGAGTTGGCCGCGACGGTGGCGTCAGCGGCGACGATGCCGATGGCGAGCGGCGCGGAGAGGCGGGCGGCGAGAGCGAGGCCCGCGGTGACGGCTTCGAGCGAGGCGCGGGTGAGGGCTGCGCCGGTTTCGTCGGCTTGCGTGAGTACGAGGACGCTTTCCATCATTCGGCTCCAATCCAAGCGGCCAGCTCGGCGGCGATTTCGTCGGGGGAGAGGTCTTTGACGACCCTGGTGGTGCGCTGCTGTTTGGGAAGGCTTGCCGAGACGTAGCGCAGGCTGTTGGCGGCAAGCGTGGCCGGCCTGGCCTTTTGCAGCGCGGGCATAATGGTACGCATGTTGGCCATGCCAATTTGGGGGTTGTTGCGCGGCTCGGCGAGGTTGCCGGTGGCCCAGCCTAAGACGGCGGGTGCGCCGGCACAGATGGAGACTTGGTGGCGGCCGCCTTCTACGCGCTCCAGAACTTCAAAGCTGCCGTCGTCGCGGAGGGTAATCTGGTCGACGCCCTGGAATTGGTCGGTGATGCCGAGGCGTTCGCCGACGAGTTGAAGCGTGACGCCTGCGCCGCGCGTGGCCGACTCCCATCCGCCGAAGAGCAGAAGACGAAAGCGGTCGAGGCCCGGGAGGGCGGCGATGGTTTCAGCGAGGACCTGGGCGGTGGAGTGGGCGTCGGGGAATCCCCCGATGGGGCCGTCAATGGGGACCAGCTCGAAGGGGACCCTCTGGGCGATGGTCAACATGACCTGCTGGAGCTTGGCTTTCGGGCCGAGGCTGACTAACCAGACCTTGCTGCCAGGGTTCTTGGCGGCCAGGGCGGCGGCTTCGTAGAGGGCGCTGGCGGCCCATGGGTCGAGGACCGCGGGGAGGACCATTTCGTTTTTGAGGCCGGGGCCAGCGGGCGTGGTGACGGGCTCCAGGGTTTGCAACGGGTCGGGAACGATCCCGGCGCAGACGACGATGTGAAGGGTTTTTGGCAATTCGAGCCCCTTGTTGTGCGGATTCTGTGACTAGTTTAAATCGAAGGGCGGAGAGTCCTTCGGCTGGATGGGATGGCGGCGCGCATCCTTTGTCGAGCGTGAGTCAGAGAGTCTGGCCGGGGCCGGCGATCTTTTCGACGGTCGCCGGAATATCGGCGGTCAGCACCCACTGATTCGATCCGAGGCCCGGAGGATACCCTGGATAGGCGGCAGCGTTGGTGTAGCCCGCAAGGTCGAACTCGCTCGCGTTTGGGAGCCGATTCAGGCGCAGGAGCGCCGCGCCCATAGCAAGTTCTCCGGGCTTGAGGCCGAGTATCTGTTCGGCCAGGTCGAGAGACCGGCCCTGGACGAATTTCGCGGAGACTACGCAGCCACGCACCGGGCGGACGGAGCCGGCCGTTGCTCCCATGCTAGAGGCGCGCGCCGCGGAGATGACCTTGACCGGCCAGTTCAGCCTATCCTGCATCCAGTAGGCGATCACGTTCTTCTTGATCTTCGCTACGTCAAGTCCGGTTGTGGATATCATGGCAGATACCTTAGTCTCCCCGCACGGAACTGGTCAATCGGGACGCGCAGGAGAAATATTGCGCCAGGCGTCAGTTTTCCGCTGAATGCAGTCCGCCGGCCCCGGCGCGGAAGTCGATGTTGGAGTGGACGCCGTCGGGAGACTGGGCGCAGTTCCAGAGACAGGCGCCGCAGTGAATGCATTTTTCGCGTTCAAAGGATGGGACGCCTTCGGCGCTTTCGGTGATGGCCTGGCCGGAACACATGGCGATGCAGGTCTTTTCTTCGCAAGCGATGCAGAGGCTGGGGCTTCTGAAGACTACGTGGTCGGCGAAGCCGGGCATGGCCTGGACCTTGCCGCCCATCAGGAGTGCGTCCTGTTGAGTGACGAGGAGACGGCCGTCGAAGGGGATCTCAGGCCAGCCGCAGGCGGTGAGCAGGGCGTCGTGAAGCGGACGGCCGTTGGCCAGGGCGAGGACCGTTCCGTTCTTGATCTTGAGGCGGGACGATTCGGAGCGGATTTGCTTGTGTGCCGGCGGGATGTTTCCATGAAAGGCGAGGCGGCCGCCGGTTAATCCGGCCAGGGCCATGCCGATCATGCCCTTGACGACACCGCCGTGGAAGCCATTGCGCGCGTGCTGGGCTTCGAGGGCGCCCTTATCCACCCAACTGGATCGGCGGCGGGTTTCGTAGGTGGCGGCGAGGTTCTCCTGGGTGAAGGGCTTGTTGGCGCGAAGGAGTTCGATGACGGATTCGCCCAGTTGCGTTCCGGTGGCCCAGGCTTCGTCGACGCCGGAGCCGGTGAGCATATTGGTAGATCCGGAAGATTCTCCAATGCGGGCGTAGCCGTCGCCGGTGAGGAACGGCTCGCCGTGGAGGCCGGATTCCTCCAGCGATTTCGCGCCCCAGGAGCGCAGGGTTCCGTCCTTAAGGTGCTGCCAGAGGGCGGGATGCTGGATGTAGTGCTGGAGATAGCGGTAGGCGGTGCGGGAGGGGTCGCTGAGCCACGAGGGGACGAAGATGCCAACGGAGGCGAGGCGGTCGGGATGGACGTAGAGAAAGCCGAAAATCTCCGGCTCGGGGTAACCGAAGGTGTGCCAGACCGTTCCAGGTTTGAGGGCTGTGTCTTCGGGGAGCGAGAGGACGAACTTCATGCCCAGGGCCCACTCGCGATGGGCGTGGCCGGGTGGGAGGCCGATCTTCTGGTCGATGGATTGGGAAACTGCGCCGACTGGGCCGTCACCGACTACCGTCAGAGCGGCGCGGACGTCCATGCCGGGCAGGAAGGCTTCAGTGGGAGCGCCGGACTTATCGACGCCTTGATCGGCGAGGCGGAGTCCCTGGACTTTTCCGGCAGAGGATTGCTCGTCGAAGAGCGGGGCAGCGACCGGCGTGCCGGGCCAGATCTGGACCAGGCCAGTGGCCATCAGTTGCGATGCGACCCACTGGTTGAACTGGCCAATGGAGAGAATCAGGCCGCCGTGCTTGTGCAGGAAGGCCGGTGTCCATGGGAGTTCAAAAGCGTGATCCTTGATGCCGGCGAGGCGGCCGGTCGTGCGCAGCAGCCGATCGCCGAAACGCAAAAGCGCGGAGCGCCGGGATGCGCCGAGAGGGTCGAGGAGATAAAAGACGCGCTCCTCGGCGACGTCGACGGCCATAGGGATTTCGGCGGGTTCGAGGCCGGGGAAGGTGGAGCGGATGGCCTGGGCGCGGGTGACGACGCCGCTGACGCCGGCGGCCAGGTCGTCGGCGCGCTCGTAGCAGAGAACCTGGAGGGGCATGCCGGGGGCGATTCTGCTTTCGAAGGCGGGGTCGGCGGGGTTTTCTGTCCAGGCGCGGGTGAGGGTGGTGAGAAAACCGCCCATGGCGGGGCCGAAGCCGGCGCAGGCGATATCGACTTCCATCGAGGGGCGGTCGATCTCAGCCGAGGGGGAGCCGGTGGTTGTGGTTTCGACGCTCATTTGAGCCAACTCGTGATGAGGTCCGGTTGAGATTCGTGCTTTCCCACCCATTCGCCAAGAGCGCGAATGGATGGGGCACGGAGCTTTGTGCGGGCGGAGGTGTTGCTCGTCATGCGGGGTAGTCCAGGGCTTCGGGGATCATGACTTTGCTGACGGTTTCGGCGGCGCGGTCTTTGGCCAGGCGCGCGCCGCTCAGGCAGGTGGCGAGCTTGTTCTGCAGGCGGAGGAATTCGCTGTTGCCGGCGCAGCCTGCGCAGGGGCCGGCTTTCTGTGGATGGCTGCCGTCGGCGGCGAGGACATCGACGGCCATGGCGGTGATGCCGGGCATGGTCTCTTCGTAGTCGGCTAGCTCACTCGCCAGGAAGCAACCCTGGTGGGACGCGTCGACCCAGGTGGGGTGCGGGATGTAGCCGAAGACCAGCTCGGCGCAGATGCGGGAGGCTTCGCCGGCGGCTTGCGCGGCCTGGGTGTGGCACAGGTCGGAGAGGAACTGGACGGTGCCTTCGAGACCCTCGGCGGCGACCGAATCGGCCGGGCCCTGCGCTTCGAGTTCAAGGACATCGAGAATCTGGCAGCGGGATGCGAGCAGCCAGCAGAGGGCGTCGGCGAGAGCAAAAGTCACGCCCTGCCGCTGCCCATGGTAGAGCTTGTTGCCGGCGGGGTCGGTGGCCTTTTGGAGATAGTTGAGGGTCCACAGCCATAGGTGCATCGCGGAGGCCAGGGTGCAGGCGCCGGTGCCGGGGTTGGTGTTGGCGATGCGGCGCATCCCGCTGGTCCAGGCACGGAACTGGGCGAGGAAGACCTCGCTGGTCATGGTCACGGTAAGCTGGCGGCGCTGCACGGCTTCGGGGCCTTCGTAGGTGGCTTCCAGTTGCGAGTCCATCCACTTCTGGCCGAGGAAGCCGGGGCAGTCTTCGGTGATGCCGTAGCCGCCCATCAGGCTGACGGCCTCGCGCATCATGTTGGTTCCGTGTCCGGTGTTCCAGAGCTTGGTGGCGGGGCAGAGAACGTTGGCTTCAGCGTCCATGAGGACATACTGGACGAGCGGATCGGCTTCCAGTTCGGCGCGGCGCGGGTCGTCTCTCTTGAGCGAGAGAAGCTCGATGGCGCGCTGCTCGCTTTCCTTGAGAGCCTTCATCTCGGCACGTCCGCCGGCGACGCCGCGCTCCTTGAGGATGGCGGTCTTCTGTTTTTCGATCGGTTCCATTTCGTCAAACAGGCGGGCGGCGGCAAAGCCGAGCGAGGCGGCGGCTTCGCCGGTGGCCCAGACATCGACCAGGCGATGGAGTGCGTCTTCGCGCTGCTGGATTCCATGTTCGTAGCGGATGGAGCCGGGCTTGGATCCTTCGGCGCCGCGGAAGCGCTCTCGCTGGTAGCGGATGACGGGCTCGACGGCGGAGAGCAGCTTGGCGGCGGACATGAGGCCGACCGGAACACGGGTGCGGCGGAAGACGGCTTCGATGATTTCGCCGTGGCTGAAGTTGGGGATGAGGACGCCGTCCTTCACGGTGTATCCGCCCACGATGCGGCTGGCCGGGACCTTCATGGAGAAGATGGGATCGCCTGTGGAGGAGAGCTGATGGACCAGCTTTTTGGTGGGGGTTCCGCGGTCGAAGGAGCCCTCGTCGCCGGTCTCGAGAATGACGACACAACTGCCCTTGATGCGCGGGTCCGCGGAGTTGACCGCGGCGGTGACGAAGTCGGCGAAGGCGATGTTGGTGATGAAGCGGCCGCGTTTATCGACTTGCAGCCAGGGCTCTTCGCCATCGCGCCACTCGGCGATGGCGACCTTACCGCTCAACATGCCGGTGTCGACGCCGACATAGGGGATGGGCTCGGTCAGGGCGAAGGCGCCGCGCCACGGACGGCGGTCCTGGCCATCTTTTTGTTCTTGGGGCTGGGGCGGAGCGGCCAGGGTCTTGTAATGCGTGATCTGCTCCTGGGTGCCGCGCTCGTGGATGGGAGAAAGGGCGAGGAAGCTGGCCAGGCTGGCCGTGGCTGCGCCGCCGTCGACCCAGGCCAGCTCGAAGGCGGAGAGCGACAGCGCCAGGTTCTTGGGCCCGGCGATGAATCCGCCCTCCTCCGGCTCCATGAAGGCGGCAGTGATCCCGGCGCGATCGAAGGCCAGGAGCATCTCGTTCTTGGCCGGGGTCCAGTCGTGGGTGTTGCGTTCGCCGGAGGCCACCAGGCGCGCCACCTTTCCGCGGGCAACACCGCGCGCGGACTGGACGAGCATCTGCAGATCGTAGCGATCGGCAAAACGCCACAGGATCTGGCGCACCGAGTCTGAAGGGAGAGTGAGCATGGTTCTGGATTCGGAAAGCGTAGCTGTGGCCATTGAGTTGGTCCTCCGGCAGCGGGATCATTGTGCTTGAATTGGCACCCGGCGGCATGTGACCTGTATCACCTGGGCGAGACCATGGCGGGGATGTGTGCGATGTGAGGTAGCCGCAAAAAATCTCGCGGAATCGGCCAACGGCGCAATAGACCTGTGGTCTCCATCACATACGGCGAAGGAAGCATCGGGCTATCACTCGTATGGGCTGGGCACTCGAATGGACTGGGCACTGACCCCCGCCCGGCGAAGGAGCAATGCAATGACTCACGGAATGAAGACGGCGGCCCTGGTTGTGATGGCTGCCATGATGGCGGCGCCTGCACTTGCGCAGGGACCGGGAGCGGACACCTACAAGGCCAAGTGCGCCATGTGCCATGGAGCCGACGGACTGGCGGCCACGCCGATGGCCAAGAGCATGAAGGTGCTTTCGTTCAAGGACCCGGCGATGGTCAGCGCGTCCGACGCGCAGTTCATCGCGTCTACCACCAACGGCAAAGGCAAGATGCCGGCCTACACCGGCAAACTGACCGATCCGCAGATCAAGGACGTGGTCGCATACATTCGCACGTTGCAGAAATAAGGGCACGGAAGGGAGCCGGCGAACGCGTTTTTGCGGCGAGGCCGGCAATCCCTCGCGTGGACCCAGGGGTGGGCTGAAAACCCGCCGCTTGAAGTCCCGGTCTTTTCGTTTTTCTTTTGGCGGCGCGGTTTTTCTCTACCATCCGCGCCCTTTTAAAGCTGGTGATGGGAGTCGAGATGAAGAGCTTTTTCTCCGTCCCGGTGACGCTGGTTGCCTGTGCGCTGCTGATTGGCGCCGCGCCGCTCAGGGCGCAGTCGAAGAGCGAGTGCCTGGCCTGCCACGCGGATGCGGGCTTGCAGGATGCATCCGGGCACAGCGTCAGCGTGGACGAGCACAAATTCGGCGCGAGCATTCACGGCAGCCTGGAGTGCGTCAACTGCCACGCGGCGATCAAGGGATACCCGCACCCGGACAAAGTGACTCCGGTCAAGTGCGATACCTGCCACACGGACGAGGCGCAGGGGCTGGCCGGGAGCGTGCATTCGAATGCGGCCGAGCATCCCTGCACCAGTTGCCACGGGGACGCACACCAGATCTATCCCAAGACCGATCCCAAGTCGGCCGTCTATCCCTTGAACATTCCGCGCACGTGCAGCGCCTGCCACGCCGACAACGGCATGGCAAAGAAGCACGGGCTGGCCCCGGTATATCCGTCGTATATCGACTCGATTCACGGATTCGCGCTGAGCAAAGAGGGATTGCTGGTGGCGGCCAACTGCCAGAGCTGCCATGGGTCGCATCACATTCTGAGCCGCAAGGACCCGGCCAGCCCAACCAACAAGGTCAACGTTCCGGCCACCTGCGGCAAGTGCCACGCGGGCATCACCGAAAACTACCTGGGCGGGGTGCACGGGAAGGCCATTGCGTCGGGCAATATGAAAGCGCCTGTCTGCTCGGACTGCCATACGGCGCATGCCATCGAGCAGCCGACGGCGGACGCATTCCGGATGCGGTCGACTCCGATTTGCGGCAGCTGTCATACGGATAAGTTCTCCACCTACCGCGACACCTTCCACTCGCAGTTGGGTTCGTTGGGCGGCTATGTGGAGACAGCGCGCTGCTGGGACTGCCATGGGGCGCACGACGTGCTTCCGGCGTCTGACCCGCGCAGCCCCATCGCTTCCGGCAACCTGGTTACGACCTGCAGCCGGTGCCACGCCGGCGCCAACGCCAGTTTTGTGAAATATCAGCCGCATGCCAACGCGCGCAATCGGACCCTCAATCCGGCGCTCTACTTCATTCGCCTGTTCATGAACCTGCTGCTTGCCAGCGTGCTTACGTTCTTTGTGATTCATACCGTGCTGTGGCTGATCCGCTCGCGCGTTGACCAGATCAGGCGCAAGGCGGTCGAGGGAGGAAAGAATGCCTGACCTGGCAAAAACCGATGCGGCGCAAGCCGTAGAGGGGAAACCCCACTTCAAGGAGCGCTTTTTCGTGCGCTTCACGCGGGCTCAGCGGTCCATGCATGCGGTACTGTTCTCCACGTTTCTCGGCCTGGCCGCGACCGGTCTTCCCATGCGCTTCAGCCAGAGCTACTGGGCGCGCAAGTTCGCCAGCGGAGTGGGCGGATTCGGGACAATTATCTTCTTCCACAAGCTTTGCGCGCTGGTGCTGACGGTGGCGTTTCTGATCCACGTGAAGGAGATCTTCCAGAGGGGTCTGTTGAATCGCGAAAAGGGAATCTTCTGGGGATCGACCTCGATGGTGGGCAACTGGAAGGACGTGAAGGACCTGCTGGGGCACCTGCGCTGGATGGTTGGCCTGGGGCCGAAGCCGCAGTTCGAGCGCTACGCCTACTGGGAGAAGTTCGATTACTGGGCGGTGTTTTGGGGCATGGTGGTGATCGGTTTTTCCGGCTACGCGATGTGGTTCGCGCCCTTCTTCGCGCACTTCCTGCCCGGCTGGGCGCTGAATGCGGTGCTGGTCATCCACAGCGAAGAGGGATTGCTGGCCATCCTGTTCATCTTTTCCATCCACTTCGTCAACACGCATCTGCGGCCGGACAGCTTCCCCATGGACATGGTGATCTTCACGGGCGTGGAAAGCGAGGAAGAGTTCAGGACCAAGCGTCCGCAGGAGTATGAGCGGATGGTTCGGGAGGGAAAGCTCGAAAAGAGGCTTGGGGAGAAGCCTGCAGTCTGGCTGGTGAACTTCAGCCGCGTGGCGGGATTCACGGCCATTTCGATTGGGCTGATTCTCCTGGTGCTCACGCTGAGCGCCTATTTCAGAGAGTAGTGGGGTCGAGAGAGAGTAACGAGGCAAGGCATGTCCGGGTTAAGCAGGCTGAGGCTGAGCAGGTTGGGGCTGAGCAGAGTTGAGCTGAGCAGAGCAAGGGAGAACAGGCGCGGAAGGTTTTTCATTTGGATCGTCGTTGCCGTGTTGTTGGTGGGGGCTGGCGCGGCCAGGGCTGAGCACAAGCTCAAGGACCAGGACTGCCTTGGGTGCCACTCCGATAACACTCTGACCAAGGACGTGAACGGCAAGCAGGCGAGCCTGTTTGTGGATGGAAGCAAGCTGAAGCATTCCGTCCACGGGTCCATGTTCGCTTGCGTGGATTGTCACAAGGATGTGACCAGCCTGGTGCACGAGGCTCCGCCCAAGAAGATCGCCTGCGCCCAGTGCCACGCAGATGCGCAAGAGGCCTACTCGCACAGCCTGCATGCAAAACCTGCCAGCCTGAAGAATACGCAGGCGGCAAACTGCCAGGACTGCCACGGCGGCGCGCACGAGATTCTGGCCGCGGACGACGCGAAGTCGCCAGTCAATCACGCCAACATTCCCTCCACCTGCGGACGCTGCCACGGACAGAAGTTTCTGATGGAGTCAAACGGCGAGAGCGCGCAGCCGTTCATCAGCTACCAGGAGAGCGTCCACGGGCGGGCCATTGAGAACGGCTCGCAAAAGGCAGCGGTCTGCACCGATTGCCACGGCGCCCACGGGATTCTTCCGGCCAGCGACACCAGGTCGCCCATCTACAAGGCCAGCGTTCCGGCGACCTGCGGCAAATGTCATACGCAGATTGAGAACACCTTCAACCAGAGTATTCACGGGCAGGCGATAGCGCGCGGCAACCAGCTTGCGCCGGTGTGCACGGACTGCCACGGCATCCACTCCATCAAGTCGCACGCCGACCCGAATTCGCCCGCCGCGGAGCAGAATCTCTCTCGCGACACCTGCGCGCGCTGCCACGAAGGCGTGCGGTTGTCGCAGGAGTTCGGCGTGCCGGGCAACCGCGTGGCCAGCTACTTCGACAGCTATCACGGGCTGGCGGCGGAGGGCGGCTCGGTGGTTGCGGCGAATTGCTCGAGCTGCCACGGAGTGCACGACATTCTGCCTTCGAGCGATCCGCGGTCGACCATCAACAAAGCCCACCTGGACGCGACCTGCGGCAAGTGCCACAAGGGAGTGACGCAGAAGTTCACCCTGACCAGGGTGCATCAGGAAGACGGCATGCATCCCAGGGACATTGGTTCGATTGCGGTGCGGTGGGTGCGGCTGATCTATGTGGTTTTGATTCTGCTGGTGATTGGCGCCATGTTCCTGCATAACGCGATCATCTGGCGGAGCAAGACGATTGCGAAACGGAAGATCCAGAACCCGTTCATGACGCGCATGACGGCGAATCAACGCTGGCAGCACCTGATCCTGCTCACCAGCTTCATCATTCTGGTAATCACGGGGTTTGCGCTCAAGTTCCCCAACTCGTGGCTGGCCGAGGTGTTGGCCATGAGCGAGAAGTTGCGCAGCATGACGCATCGCGTGGCGGGCGTAGTGCTGATTGCAGCAGGCATCTATCACGTCTTCTATCTAGCCGCGACGCGGGAAGGGCGGCGGCTGATCTGGGACTTTGCGCCCCGGCCAAGGGATGCGTTCGACGCCTGGGGAACCATGCTCTACTACCTTGGCCTGAGCAAAGAGCGGCCCAAGTTCGGGCGCTTCAGCTACGCGGAGAAGGCCGAGTACTGGGCGCTGGTGTGGGGCACGGCGCTGATGGGCGTGACCGGCGTGATGATGTGGGCCAAGGTTTGGGTGGGAAACCTGCTGGCGCGCTGGTGGGTCGATGTGGCCACGGCCATCCACTTCTACGAGGCGATTCTGGCTACGCTGGCCATCGTGGTGTGGCACTTCTACCAGGTGTTCCTCGATCCCGATGTGTATCCCATGAACTGGGCGTGGTGGGACGGCAAGATGCCGGTAGAACACTACCGCCATGAACATGGGCTGGATGCGGAGGCTCTGGCGGAGGCCGACGCTGCTGCGAAGGCTGCGGAGACGAAGCGGGAAGATTGACCGAGCAGAAGGATTTGCGGTGGCCATCCAGAGATGGCCGCCGCGAGGAAGGCAGTGTTCAAACGCGCCAGTCGTCGGCGCGCCAGTTCTTGATGCGCTCCTTGATCTGCTTGCGGGTCAGTTTTTCTTCCAGCGCCTGCTTGGCCAGCGCCACCACTTCGTCGTCGGAGGCAAAGCGGAGGCCGATCAACTGGTCCTCGGTGAGGTGGTAGATCTGTGCGTGCCACTCGGCCGGAGCCAGCGCCTGCAGGCGGAGCCGCTCTTCGAGACGGATGACGCGATCCTGCACTTTGAGCGGGTAGCTGCGCAGCTTGAGCACCGGAATGAAAGCAGCGATGGAGAGAAGCACCAGCCACTCGGAAAAGTAGTTGGGGTTTTTCCAGGCAAAGCAAAGCACGATGAACAGGTTGGCAAGCAAGACAGCAGAGAGGACAAAGTGATAGGGCGGGTCGAGCCGTCCGTGGTTCTTGAAACTTTGGGGGGTGTCACTCATCGAAATCCTTCATTTCTCTCAGGCCAGGATGGACTATCGCCGGCGCCTCGAATTCAGAGCCGCGAGCGGCAGCGGCACGGGGAGCCTGTACACCCGCACTGGCTGCATTTTGCTGGCCGCTGGAGGGAACTGTCAATCGGGAAAGGCCGCCTGGCCGAAGGACCTGTACACTCTTTGGAACTAGCCGGCCGCTGCTGCGAACCAGATCATCGACGAAGAAGCCGCCTGCAGGCCGCGGATTCAGGACGGTACATCGCGACATCGAAGGCGCCGAGGATCAGAACGGCATGTGGCGCGGAGAGGGCGGCCGGTGATAACGTTCTCTTTCCGGAGAAAGCGCTCGCAGAATGCCGCGCAGCCGGGAAGATTTCTGCTTGCCAGTGAGGTTCCTCATGCAACTGCGAACTTTGGTCTTGCTTGCCCTGCTTCCGGGCGCTGCCGCTTCAGCCTATGCTCAGGTGGCGTTGCCCAAAGTTCTCTCCAGCCACATGGTTGTCGAGCGGGACTTGCCGGTGCACGTGTGGGGCAAGGCCGCGCCGGGTGAGCCGATCAGCGTGAGCTTCCGCGGCGAGACGCGCGCCACAACCACCGACCCCCTGGGCAAGTGGAGCGTTTATCTCAAGCCGGGCGCGCCGGGCGGTTCGTTCGAGCTGACGGTGACAGGCGCACCCGCTGACGGCGCGCCGCAGACGGTGACGCTGGACGACGTGCTGGTGGGCGACGTGTGGGTGGCGTCGGGCCAGTCGAACATGGAGTTCGAGATGCGCGAGGCGGCCACCGCCGACCAGGACCTGCCGCACGCGGCCAACGACCACATCCGGCTGCTCAAGGTGAAGCACAAAGCCATCGATTATCCGCTGGACGATGTGGAGACTGAGGGCTGGGCCGCATCCACGCCGGAGACGGCGAAGAACTTCTCCGCGGTGGCCTGGTACTTTGCGCGGGAGATTGAGCAGCGCGAACATGTGCCGGTGGGGGTGATCGACTCCACCTGGGGCGGCACGGTGGCCGATGCCTGGACGCGCGAGGCGGCTCTGGGCGCGGATGCGGCGCTGGCGCCGGTGTTTGTCTCCTGGGGCAAGATGACCGAGCGCGAGACCGATGCGCTGGCGCGGGAGAGGGACGAGCAACGGCAGCGCGACGAGGCCAAGACGGCAGGCAAGCCGGAGCCGCAGTTCCCCTGGCATCCACAGCTCGACAGTTGGGGTCCGGGCATGCTGTGGAACGGGATGATCGCGCCGCTGACGCCGCTCGGCATTCGCGGTGTGATCTGGTACCAGGGTGAGAGCAACAGCGCCCTCCTGCGTGCGCCGCTCTACCGCCGCGTCTTCTCGACCATGATCGAAGACTGGCGGCACGAGTGGGGCATCGGCGATTTCCCCTTTCTGTTTGTGCAGATTTCGAACTTCAAGTCCAACGAGACGGAGAACTGGGCCGAGCTGCGCGAGCAGCAGTTGAAGACACTTGCTTTGCGCAATACGGCCATGGCCGTGACCATCGACATTGGGAATCCGGACAACGTGCACCCGACGGACAAACTGGACGTGGGTTTGCGGCTGGCGCTGGCGGCGCGGGCGCTGAGCTACGGCGAGGATATCGGCTACTCCGGACCCACCTTCCGCCAGGCCACGCCGGAGGGCGGCTCGATTCGCGTCTGGTTCGAGCATCACGCCAAGGGACTTGCGGCAAAGGGCGGAGAGCTGACCGGCTTTGAAGTAGCCGGAGCCGACGGCAAGTTCGTGCCCGCGGCGGCCAAGATCGACGGCAACACCGTAGTGGCCAGCAGCCCGGATGTGGCGGAGCCCGTGTACGTGCGCTACGGCTGGGCCAACAGCCCGCAGTGCAATTTGTTCAGCGGTGCGGGCCTGCCGGCTTCGCCGTTTACGTCGGCGGAATAGACACCTGCGGTGGGGCAGACGGCGCTTGCGCGCCCGAGGGTTCGTGGGTTCCCACCCTTGCGCTAGAAGAAAGCGCAAGGATGGGGCACCCGGGGGAATAGCCGCCTGCCGCAGTCTCAAACCTTTGTATCGATGTGGCCCCGTTGTTCGGAGCCAGGCCTCGGCAAGAGCGCTATGTACTCTAATGCTGTGAAGCAAACCACGCCTACTGCCGTTGCCGGAAATGCGAGCAGTAAAATATAAATCCAAAGCCTCCAGGGAATGCCAACGAGTTCGAGTAGTAGCATTGGAATACCCCACCATATCGCATTCGATCGCAAACGTCCGCGAAACGTTCTGTCAGCTGATGGTCGAGGAAGTCTAGCGAGAGGTTTCATTGATGTCACCGAAAGGCGCTGCAAGCATCAGTGCTCACGGCGGCTTCTTGTATGCATGTATCCTACATCCGATGTCTAAAAATCGAGACAAGGGATGCAGGAGTTTCGAATAGGATTACCAGCGGGTTCCTATTTCTTGGCGGGAATGAGGACGGTAGTTTCCTGAATCTCGATGATGCCGCAGCCGGTGCGTTGGTCCAGCTCCGGCAGCAGGGCGTCGACTTTTTCGCGGGTCTCGATGAACTCGATCTTGATGGGCAGGTGGTCGGAGATCTCCAGGATGTGGGCGGAGTGGATGCGGTGCGTGGAGCCGAAGCCGGCTACGCCTTTCAACACCGTGGCGCCGTAGACGCCGTTCTTGAACAGGAAGTCCAGCAGGCTGGTGTAGACGGGGATGCCGTGATGCTTGGCGCCATCGCCAAGATAGATAGAGACTTTGACGGCCTTTCCTGAAGTCAACATGGTTGGTCCCCCCTTGACGAAACCGACAGCGCCCGGTCGCGCTCCCCGTGCAACCCTGGATTGGACCACTCTCCAGGTAGGGTTGGCAAGCCAGCCCGGCACAGCGGCGCGGCGTGCGGCTCAGAGCGCTTCTCCCAGCGCGGAGCCGGCCCAGACGGCGATGAGGCCGAGGATGAGGCTGCCGCCGGCGTAGAGAGCAGCCAGCACAAAGGCGCCCGAACGCAGCGTGGAGAGCGTCTCCCACTCGTAAGTCGAGAAGGTGGAATAGGCGCCGATGAAGCCGACCGGGACGAGGAAACGCCACGCGGGGTCCAGGTCGGCGCGCTTGCCCATATAGGTAAGCGTGAAGCCGATGATGAGGCAGGCGGTCATGTTGACGATCAGCGTGCCGTAGGGGAACCGGATTCCGATGCGGCCGGCAATGGTGGAGCCGACCCAGAAGCGCGCCACCGATCCCAACGCGCCGCCGATGGCGATGAGCAAATACTTCTGCAATGTGCCTCTCCTTTTCCGGTTATACAGCAACTACCTGCGGTGGGGCAGACGCCGCTGACGCGGCCTCAAAATGGCACGGCAAGAGCAGGCGCAGTGCCGCGGATTCGAGACGATTCAACTGCTCTTGTTTTACTCGGGGATCGCGCCGGGATATGACTCCGCAACAGGATTCCCTGTCAGGAGTCATCATCTGTCCGGCCGAATAAAAGGAGGGACAGCGGTTAACAGCAAAACCAGGAAAACTGGGTCCGATCCAGCTTTAAGCAGGGTCGCCGCTCCTTGAGGTCGCGTCGACTTGAGGGCATTGGCCTTTCGGGCTCCATCCCTGGTTTTGCGGCAGGGTGAACTCCTTCACCACAACCAACAGTTCAATTACACGCCGGGGCGCGGCCGGCTGTCAATGTGCAGGCTCCCGGAGACTTGGTGGGCCAGGCCTTCAGAGTTCGGTCTATAATCCCGCCGAGAGGTCACTGCCTTGAAAACGACTCGACCAGTTTTTCTCTGCGCCTGCGTGGCTGTTCTGCTCGCGCTTGTCTCGATTGCCGATGCCCCTGCGCAGCAACTCTCGCCGAAGCTCGAGAACGCCGTCGGCCACTGGCAGGTGGTGAACAGCGACGGCAGCCCCGGCGGCAAGGTGGACACCTACATCGAGAACGGCAAGCTGTTTGGGCGGGTGACCGAGGTGCGGCCGGGGCGCACGCCCAAGGACGTGTGCGACAAGTGTTCGGGGGAATTCAAGAACCAGCTCATCCTGGGCATGGTGAACTTGCGCGGCTTCCACGCCGAGGGCGACGATTGGGTGGACGGCACGGTGGTGGACCCGGAGAACGGCAAGCAATACAAGGGCAAGATCTGGGCCGTGGACAAGGACACTCTTCGGATGCGGGGGTTTATCGGCATCCCGCTGCTGGGGCGGACGGAGACGTGGACCCGGCTGAAGTGAGCGGGCGGCCGTTCCCTTTTGGGGTGGTGGAGATTGGGCTGGGGCCGGCATCGATCATTTTGACAGGATGGAAAGAACTCGGATGTTTTCCACTTGCGCACGGCGGGGAAGGGGCGCACACTGTTGTCAGTTACTCGCAGAGAGGAATCTGCAGGACCCCAGCCTGGGTCTGAATAGGGCTAGAGCGGGCCGCCTCGGGCGGCCCGCTCGGCGTTTGGAGCAGAATGGGCCGGCCTGCGCTTGTAGGG
>JARLGE010000300.1 GCA_031296215.1 Occallatibacter sp. | reverse complement strand
GCCTTCGGCAAGGACACGCCCTTCCTGCCCTCCAACGCCACCACCGTCAACGGCCAATTCTGGAGCCCCAAGGTCTTCCCCACCGCCCAGTACTGCGGCCACTGCCACCAGGAGGCCTACCGCCAGTGGCGTCAGTCGGTTCACTCCAACAGTTTCCGCGCTCCCTGGTACTTGAAAAACGTCAACATGCTCATCGACGAGAAGGGCGTGCAGTACTCTCGCCACTGCGAGGGCTGCCACAACCCCGTCGCCCTTTTCTCCGGCGACCTGTCGCAGGGCATGCCCAAAAAGCGCCCCTTTGAAGACGAGGGCATCTCTTGCTCCGTCTGCCACTCCATCCAGTCCACCGACACAACCGGGACCGGCTCCTACGTCATGGGCATCCCCACCGTGCTAGTCGACGAGAAAGGCGCGCCCATCAGCGGCCCCGTCCCCGACGCCGAGATCTTGGCCCACCTCGACCGTCACTCCCAGGCCGTCATGCGGCCCCTCTTGAAAACCGCCGAGTTCTGTGTCGCCTGCCACAAGGCCGCCATCACCCGCTCCCTCGACGACTACAAGTGGCTCCGCGCTTTCTCCGTCTACGACGAGTGGCAGGGCGCCAGCTTCACCAAGCAGTCGCCGCTGCCCTTCTACCGCAAGGACGTGGTCTCCACCTGCCAAAGCTGCCACATGCTGCGCGAGCCGCTCGCCGCCGGCGCCACCGACCCCGGCGCCAAGGACGGCAAGCTCGTCTCCCACCGCTGGGTGGGCGGCAACACCCTCATGCCCGCCTACTACAAATTCGACGAGCAGGCGCACAAGGTCGCCGACTTCCTCAAAAACGGCTTCGACGGCAAGGGCGTCCTCAACGTGGACATCTTTGGCTTGGAAAAAGAAGGCGCGGAAGCCACGCCGACAGACACAGTCCTGGTCGCGCCTCTCGGCCTGACCAGCTATTCCATTGCACCCGGCGAAACCCTGGTCGCCGATGTCGTCATCCAAAACAAGGGCATCGGCCACTCCTTCATCCCCGAACAGCGCGATTTCTACGAGGCCTGGGTCGACTTCACCGTCAAGGACAGCAACGGTAAGGTGCTGGCCGAGAGCGGCTTCCTCCAGCCCGACGGCAACCTCGATCTCACCGCACACTCCTTCACCAACCGCCTGGTCAACGTCAAGGGCGAACTGAACGACCTGCACCAGATCTGGCACAACCGGGTGTTGGCCTACAACAACGCCTTCCAGTCCGGCCGCTCCCAGCTGGTCCGCTACCGCTTCCGCCTGCCGAAACAGATAAGCGGCCAGGTCTCGCTCACCGCAACTGTCCGCTATCGCCGCTTCAACCAGCACTTCGTCGACTACGCCATGGACAAGAAGCAGTACCCGCTGCCCATCGTCGACATGGCCTCCGAGACGAAGGTCCTCAAGATCGGCGAAAATGCCCCGATCCCGCCGGACCCGACCGAAAATAGGGAATGGATGCGCTGGAACAACTACGGAATTGGCCTGCTCGACGGCCAGCAGTTCGACGCCGCTGTTCACGCCTTTGAGCGCGTAGCCGCGCTGCGCCCCGACTACGCCGACGCCTTCACCAACATGGCCGTCGTTGAAGTCTCCTGGGAAAAGTACGACGACGCCAAGGCCAATCTCGCCAAGGCGCTCGCGCTTCTGCCCGGCGACCCGCGGGCTCTCTATTACAAAGCCATCGTCGAGCGCCAGGCCGGCCAGGTCCCCGGCGCCATCGCCGACCTCAAGGCCGCCCTCGACAAGTACCCCCGCTTCAAGGACGCCATCCGCGAGCTGGGCTTCAGCTACTACCAGCAGCACGACTACCCTGCCGCCCGCGAAGCCTATGAGCGCCTCCAGGCCATCGACCCCGACGACCTCGCCGCACACTACCAGTTGGCTATCCTCTACCGCCGTCTCGGCGACAAGGCTAAGGCCGCCATCGAGTCCGCCAAGTTCGCCGACCAGAAAGACGACCCCACTGCGTCTATTTATGCCTTGGAATTCCTCCGTAAACACCCCGAAGTCGCCAGCGAGTCAGTTGTCTGGCACACCCACGACCTCACCGGCGACAAACCCAAACAGCCGCAGAAGATCGAATACAAATACATCCCCGGCGCCGGCGGCTAGCTTCCGGCCGAACGCTTCAATTACCGCAAAGGATGGGCGCCCCAGGTCTCGTCCGCAGCGGCGGAAGACCTGGGAGACCGCAAACCCATCTACAAATTGAAATAAAACACCGGCGCCATCGCCGCCAGTACTGTTCCGGCCTGCAGAGCCAGTACGCCCAGCGTGGGCTTCGGCGCGCGCGGCAGCCACTTGATCGCGAAGAACGCCAGCACCGGCAACTGCCCAGCCATCAGCAACTGCCAGAGATGAGCAATGGCCCCCTCATCGCCCTCGCGCGCCGCGCCGTAAAGCGCGATGTGCCCAACCACCAGCGCCAGCGCGGTCACTGACATCGCCATGGGAATCAAGGCGCTCGGGTGCCTGACAATAGCGCCGAAAGAACCGGGATCTCGTTCCATGTTGCCTCCTTGGGTAGGGAAGATGTGTTCAGATGCTGCCGACCAAATAACATTTGCGCCTGTTTTGACGTAGGTGCGAAGGTCGCTTCTGCCGTCCGCAAGAAGCGCCTCGAACTCCGCGCCGTAGCGCTCCCTCCACGCACGCGGATAGAGCCGCGTAAGCAGCCGGGCAATCGCTGTCCTCATAACGGCTCCAGTCTTTCCGCGCCCGCTCTGATGAACTGCTGCAAAGTGGCGAGCCGTGCGCGCAACACCCGCATCCCCTCACCTGTGATTCGATAGGGCCTGCGCCGCTCCTCGGCCGGCAGCGGCTCAATCCAGCCCTGCTGTTCCAGCCGCGCAATTGCCCCATACAGCGTTCCCGGCCCCAGCCGCGTCCCGCAAAGCCGCAGAATGTCTTCGATCATTGCGTGCCCGTGCTTCGGCCCATTCGACAGGCTGGCCAGCACCAGCAGCGGCGGGTCGGAGTAGTGCCCCAGTTCGGGCCTTTTTTTGTCAGGTACTTCGTTTCGCGTACTACGCATGACGTAGTTATCGCACAGTTGCAACATTGGCGCAAACGAAATCTCTCACATTGGTTGAGTGCCCTATCCTTTTGCCGTTTTCCCACAAGACGGTGGAAGACCACAAACCCAAACTCGCCCTAATCCAACTCCGCAACCTCCCCAACCGCCGACGCCACCCGCCCCGCCTTCACGATCCCATATTTCAAATCCAAAAAACCCTGCAAGTTCGCAGGCAGCAATAAAGCCAGCTCCTGCCACGTCATCACCTTGCACCTTACCCGCATCTCCGCCGACCGCACCGCTGCTATCACTTGAAACCACGCCTCCCGCAGATCCGGCCGCCGCTCATCGTGCAGCACGCAAACACTGCATCCCTCCGCATACGCCGCCAACACATTCCGAATCAGTTGATAGCCCGCATACCCCGGCTCCGCAGGCTCCGCCTCCCGTGCCCGCTCCACAATCTCCTGCTGAAACGCGCG
>JARLGE010000067.1 GCA_031296215.1 Occallatibacter sp. | reverse complement strand
TGGGATGATCGTTGGCGGCATCGGGGCGGTGGTAGCGTTGTGGTGCGTATCGACGTTTATATGGATCGGAAAAGGCACTCCGGCGCCGTTCGACCCGCCGCGGCGGCTGGTGATTCGAGGGCCCTACCGCTTCGTCCGGAATCCAATGTACATGGGCGCAGGAACGGCGCTGGCGGGGGCCGCGCTGTTTTACCGGTCGCCGACGCTACTGGCTTATGTCGCCATATTCCTGCTCGTGGCCCATCTGTTTGTGCTGCTCTACGAGGAGCCCACGCTGCGGCGAACGTTCGGACCGGAGTATGAAGCCTACTGCCATCGCGTCCGGCGGTGGTGGCCGGGCGTGTGAGCCGGTCCGAGACGGCGATCTATGCGCCGGGGGAGAAGAAGTCATCGAGACCGGCGCGCGTGGCGTGAGCGGCCATGGAGGACTGAATCTCCAGCGCCAGCGCCAGCGCATCGCGGCCCTGGCGGGCGGTGACGCGAGGCTGGCGGCGGGTCCGAACCGATTCAAGAAATGAGAGAATCTCCAGCCGCAGCGGCTCGCCGGGGGTGACCGCGGGCTTCGAGAAGCTCAGCCCTGTTTTCGATTCCGCGGGGCTGGTCAGCTGCGCAATCAGCGCAGGATCGATCTTCGCCATGGCGGCAAACTGCGAGATCAGCGTCTGGTCGATCTTCGCGAGGTCGATCTTTCCCGAGGCGATTCCCTCGGCGATCCCCGGCGGCAGCAAGGCGGCGACATGGGGCGGCAGCGATGCGATCAGATCGGCCGGCGATGCCTTGCCCGCCCCCGCGTCCACGCGGATGATCAACAGGTCCCGGCGGGCGTAGTCGATGGAAACGTACTGGCGGGGCTCGAAGAAGCGCAGCTTGCGGACGCGCTCGGTGGAGACGCGCGAGGCGGTGAAGTTGGCCACACAGCCGGACTCGAACTCCACGCGGACGTTGGCGATGTCGACTTTGGGCGAGAGGATGGGAAGGCCGACGGCGCGCACCTCGCGAACCGGCGAAGCGGCGAAAGTGAGCACGATGTCGAGGTCGTGAATCATCAGGTCGAGCACGACGTCCACATCCAGGGACCGGGGCGTGAAGACCGAGAGCCGGTGCGCCTCAAAAAACATGGGACGCCGCAGTTTTGGTTCAACGGCCAGCACTGCGGGGTTGAAGCGCTCCAGGTGGCCTGGCTGGAGGACGCGGGCACCCTTTTCCGCGCGGGCAATCAGGTCGTCGGCCTCGGCGAGCGAGGCGGCAAGGGGCTTTTCGACCAGCATGTCGAGGCCCGCGTCAAGCAGCGGCGAGGCTATAGCGTGATGGTGAACAGTGGGGACGGCGACAGTGGCTGCGTCGAGCTTCAGATCGGCGGAGAGCAGCGCCTCCACCGAGGAAAAGACAGGGATGGAGTATTGGGCTGCGGCATCGGCGGCGCGGGCGGGGTCGGGCTCGACGGCGGCGATCAGGGCGACACCCTCACCGGCGGTCTCGAGCTCGCGGTAGACCCGGAGGTGGTTGCGGCCGAACGCGCCGGCGCCGGCAACGGCGACGCGGAGGATGGGCTCGCCTGCTATGGTTCTACCCCTGAGGCCGGCCTCAGGCCTTCGACGGCCTTCAGGCAGCGACTGTAGAGGTCGAGCAACTGGGTTACGTGCTCCTCGGGCTTAGGGGCAGCGGCGCCGCTGAAGCCGGTGGAGGCGACAGCAGGGCGGCCCACGCCGGCCGTGGCGGCTACAAATTTGAGCAGGTCGAGAGCGATGTCTTCATTGCGGCGGGCGCCGAGGCTCGCGCTGTTGAGAGCGTCCATAAAAGGAAAAGTCTCCAAGAGGGATGCTAGCAGATTGCGGGCTTGCTCCTCATCCTGTTTGGGTAGATTGGCCGTCGTCCGGCCGCTCCGCGATAGTCTGGAGAAGATGTGGACTGCCTACATCGCGTTGGGCGCAAACCTGGCCAGTTGGATGGGGACGCCGGAGGCGACTCTGGCCGCCGCCGCGGTCCGCCTCGAATCGCTGGGCCGTGTGGCGCGCCGCTCTTCGCTCTATTCCACCGAACCGGTGGGGTTTGCCGAACAGCCGCGTTTCGTGAATGCCGTGGCGGCGCTGGAGACGGACCTTGAGCCACGGGCTCTTCTCAAGGGACTGCTAGCCATCGAGCAGGAGTTTGGGCGAGACCGGGAGGCGGGCTTCGCGAATGGGCCACGCACACTGGACCTGGACATTCTGCTGTTCGGAGACTTGAAAATCAGCGAGCCGGGCCTCGATATTCCCCATCCCCGGCTGACGGAGCGCGCCTTTGTCTTGATCCCTTTGTGCGAAATTGCGCCGGAAGTGGTGGATGCGGCGTGCGGGAAGACCGTGTCACAATTGCTGGACAGCCTGAACAGCCGGGTTAGAAACGAGACGGATGAGGTGGTTCGAATCCAAAGTGATGGCTGGCGCGCTGGCGCTGGCGGCGGTGGGGTTTAACCCCGCGAACTTGCGTGCACAACCCCCTTCAGCGGTCGCGGAGAAAGCGGCCGTGACCATGATCGTCACGGTGACGGACAGGCGCGGGGCGGCACTGGCTGGAGCTACAGCGAGAGATTCCACGGGGAAGCTGCTGGGACGGATGGATGGGGGCGGCAATCTGACAGTGGCCTGTGCCGCTCCCTGCCTGGTGCGAGTCGCCGCGCCGGGATTTGAAGAGAAGACGGTTCGCCTGACTTCGGGGATGGTCATCCAATTGCCGCCCGCGCCCCATGCCGAGCAGGTTTCCGTGACCGCGTACCGCACTCCGATGGGCCAGCTGGAAAGCCCTGTGACGACGCGCCTCCTTTCTGAAGACAGGCTCGACACCACGGCCGCCATCACGCTGGACGATGAGCTGCGGCAGCTGCCGGGCGTGGAGTTGTTCCGGCGGTCGAGCTCGCTGGTGGCCAACCCATCTTCGCAGGGAATGAGCCTGCGCGGGCTCGGATCCACCTCGGCCAGCCGGACGCTGATCACCGAGGACAATGTGCCGCTGAACGACGCATTTGCAGGGACGATTCACTGGCTGGAGCAGCCGGAGTTGGCAATCGAGAGCATTGAGCTGGTGCGCGGGGGTGCGAGCGACCTTTATGGGTCGAGTGCCATCGGCGGGGTGGTGAGCGTGGTCCCCGCGCGACCTGTTTTCGACCTGGCGGAACTGAGGTCGAGCTACGGCGGCGAAAGCACCTACGACGACAACCTGCTGCTCGCAGCCAAGCGCGGCGCCTGGGGGCTGCTGGCGGCGGGCGGCGTGGTCGGCACCGACGGTTATATTCAGGAGGCTCCGGAGCAGCGTGGGCCGGTGGACATTAACAGTAACGTTCACGCCCAAAACGGATTGTTGCTGGTCGAGCACGACCGAGGGCCACTTCGGGTCTTCGCGCACGGCAGCGGCTTCAACGAGGCGCGGAACAATGGAACCACCTTCCAGACCAATGGGACGCGGCTCTGGCGCTACGCAACGGGAGGCGACTGGCAGGGGCCGAGAAACGGAACGCTAGTGACGCGGCTCTACGGGTCGACCGAGCATTATCGGCAGACGTTTTCCAGCATCTCCAACCTGCCGGACTTCGGCAATGCCGCCTGCTCCTATCGCTGCGGGGAGATTCCTACCAAGTTCTCTCTCACGCCGGACAACGAGCTGGGCGCGGCGGCACACTGGAGCCAGCCACTGGGCGCCGGGCTGCTCGTGGTGGCCGGCGCCGACACCCGCGACGTGCGCGTGTGGGACCGGGAACAGACCTATGGAGCGACGGCCGCGCTGACCAACCTGCACGACCACCAGCGCGACTCCGGCGTCTACGCCGAGGCGATGGCGGTGCGCAAGGCCTGGACGCTGACCGCCTCAGGACGCATGGACTGGTTCCAGAACTTCGACGGGCAGGCGCTCCTGTGGAACGGGACCGCGTGGGTTCCGGCCGCAGCGCAGCCCGCGCGGCTCGGGCAGCGGTTTTTCGATCCCCGCGTGGGGATTTCGCGAAAGTTGGGGAGCCATTGGGCGGTTTCGGCGACAGGCTTCCGGGCCTTTCGTGAGCCCACGCCCAACGAGCTTTACCGCGCAACCCAGGTGGGAAGCCAATTGACCCTGCCCAATGGCAATCTGCTCAGCGAGCGAGCGACAGGCTGGGAGACGGGCATGGCCACCGAGCGGCGACGGGGCAGCATCCGGGCCAGCTACTTCCTCACCCAGGTGAACCGGCCCATAACGGCTGTTGGGTCGGGCGCCACTTACAAGCGCGAGAACCTGGGCCAGATCGAGAGCAAGGGTGTGTCGCTGGACTACGAACTTGCCCCGCTCCGCTGGCTGGCGGTGGATGGCGGCTACCAATATGCGCACGCCACGGTGACCAGTGGCAACCTGGACATGGGCAACTGGATTCCTGAAGTTGCACGCAACCTGGCCACGATAAACCTGCGCGCATTCCGGCCCGCGCTGGGAACGCTGAACCTGCAGGGGCGGCTGAGCGGACGCCAGTTCGACGATGCGGCCAATTCGTACCTGCTGCACGGGTACTTCCGCCTCGACGCCTATGCCTCGCACGAATTCGGCAAACGGCTGCAACTGTTCGCGGCCAGCGAAAACCTGCTCAACCGCCAGATCGAGAACTCGAAAACGCCGACGACAACGCTGGGCATGCCGCGCGTGGCGCGGATCGGGTTCCTGGTGCGGCTCGGCGGAGCGGGCAAATGAAATCTGGCCGGTAGAATCGTGGGGTGGGGCTAGACTTCAAGATCCTTCGAGAGACCGCAGCCGGCGGCCGCCGCGCGCAGCTCGCCTTGCCGCACCAGACGGTCGAGACACCGGTATTCATGCCGGTGGGGACAGCCGGGACGGTGAAGGCAGTGGCGCAGGATGTGCTCGAGTCTCTGGGCGCAGAGATCATCCTGGGGAACACCTATCACCTCTACCTCAGGCCCGGCCACGAGGCCATCGGGCGGATGGGCGGGCTGCACCGATTCATGAGTTGGCCGCGCGCTTTGCTCACCGACTCGGGCGGCTTCCAGGTCTTCTCGCTCAGCCAGTTGCGGAAGGTCACGGACGAGGGCGTGCGCTTCCGCTCGCATCTGGACGGGAGTTCGCACTCCTTTACTCCCGAGCATTCCATCGATGTTCAAATCGCGCTGGGCGCGGACATCGTCATGGCCTTCGACGAGTGCACGGAGTACCCCGCCGATCGCGGCCGAGCCGAGGAAAGCCTGCGGCTGACCATGGCCTGGGCGCGGCGATCGCTCGACCACTTTACGGCTCACCGCAACGAAGTGGTTTGGCGCGATGAGCTCGGCGGCCGGACGCAGAGCCTCTTCGGCATTGTCCAGGGCGGCATGTACCGCGACCTGCGCCGCCAGAGCGCCGAGCGCCTGGTGGAGATGGACGCGGCCGGATCCGGTTTTGGGGGCTACGCCATCGGCGGACTGAGCGTGGGCGAGCCGCGCGAACTGACGCTGGAGATGATCTCCGAAGTCCTGCCGCTGCTGCCCAAAGACAAGCCGCGCTACGTGATGGGCGTGGGCTACCCGGACGAGATTGAGCAGTATGCGCGCATGGGCGTGGACATGATGGACTGCGTGCTTCCCACTCGCGCCGCGCGGCACGGCCTCTTATTCACCAGCGAGGGCCGAGTCAACATCAAGGGCAAACGCTACGCCGAGGACCAGGGCCCGCCCGACCCGGCCTGCGATTGCATGGTCTGCCGCCGCTACTCCCGCGCCTACCTGCGCCACCTGATGCAGGCCGGCGAGGCTCTTTCTGGCACGCTGAACACCATTCACAATCTGGCCTACTACCTGGGACTCATGAAGCGGGTGCGGGCGAGCCTTGAGCCGCATTAAGGAGTCGGTTCTAGGCAGGAGCGGCCTGGCGGGCGGCCTGCTGAGAGCGGAAGAGCGTGACGGCGGCGCTGGCCCAGAGGATGAGGCCGGTCCCCATCGCAGCGCTGCCCTGCAACTGGTCTGGAGAAACAAGCAGCGCGCTGGCCGCGGCCCACGCCACCAGAACTGCGCCGGTGACGTAGTGCATCGGATAGCGGAACAAACGCGCCAGAGGAAACATGTGCAGCCCGATGATGGCGGCAATCGCGGAGGTGGCGAAGGCGTCCAGGTGCAGCTTGCCCAGCGCGATGACCGCGACGGGGATGGCAATCCACTGGATCGCATTAATCCAGGCGAAGGCGCGGCCGACGGCAGGATCGTCCGGCAGGCGCGGCCAGCGCCTGGACTGGCGCAGCAGGTAGAACGCGGTCAACAGCAAGAGCAACATGCCCAGCATGACTCCGGAAACGGTGGCGAAAGTGATGCGTTGCTTTGCAGCGAGCGAGAGGAACAGCCAGCCCGCTCCGAAGCAGGCGAAGAAGATCGATCCAATGGCCCTGCCTCTGAGTTGATTTGCATTGGGGAAGCTTCTCATCCCGTATCTCCTGGTTTCTACGCGCCGATCGCCGTTCCAAGTAGTTGCTTGAGCGCCTGCACATATTCGGTGAGGGCCTGGCGGCCTGTCTCGGTAATGCGGTAGAGGGTTTGCGGTTTGCGCTGCACAAATTTCTTTTCGACCGTCACGTAGCCCGCCTCTTCCAGCTTCAGAAGCTGCGCTCCAAGGTTGCCGTCTGTCGAGCCGGTCTTCGCGCGCAGCCAGATGAACTCCGCCTTTTCTACTCCAACCAGCAGTGAAAGGAGGGCCAGGCGCAGCTTCCCGTGAATCACAGGATTCAGCTCCGGCAGCTCAGGCATGGACCGCCCCCTGCCTGCGTTCGCGGGCCTCACAGCTCATGGCATAACCTCCGAAGACGATCTGGCAGAGGAAGATGGCCACCAGAAACACGATCGTGCACTGCTCATCGGAGCCAAAACACGCGGCTACGGTTGCCGCCCACCAGACCATTGCGGCGGCGATCTGCGCCTTCCACCGGATCATCATGCCCGCGGCCCCATTGGCCGTGCCGAGCATGGCGGCAACCACTGCCACAAAAATGTGCTGATTGAACCTGCCGCTGAAGCCCAGAGCAGGCAACAGCAAAGCCATCGACACGCCCATGGCGACCCAGACGGAGAAGATGGCCCGGCCGACCGTAGTCTCCGGCTTCCGCTCCGGCTGGTTCTTCTGCTTGCCGCGGATGATGGCCCAGCACAGCAGCCAGGCAATCGTCATGGTGACCAGCCAGGCAAACGGCCATTGTTTCCAGGCGGTCCAGGCGATGGCGACGTAGTAAGCCACGCCCCAGAAGACAAAGGTCCAGCCCCAGCTTCCGGTGGTGCGCCGGCCCTCGGCGATCATGGTCTCAATCAGGCTCAGCCTGTCTTTCAGTTCCTGTTCTGCGTCGGTTGTCATTGCGATTCTCCTGATTGCGGTGAGACTAAATCTTTGAGTAGGGGTGGGTGGTCGTTGTAGAGGCGATTGCAATCCGGCCTCATGCATACTCCCAGCGGCGGGCGATCCTGCGGGCAATGGCGAACAGTACGATCCCGATGGCGAGGAGCACAGAAACCTGCTGCCAAAGAGCGGTGACCGGCAGATCGCGCCAGAAGACCTTTTCGAAGCCGTCAATGGCCCAGGCGTTGATGGTCCACAAGCCGGCCTTCTGCATTGCCGGCGGCATGAGAAAACGAGGGAACATGCTGCCTCCGATTGCGGACATGACCAGAATCAACAGCGTCGAGAGTGCGCTCAGTTGCGCGCGTGTGCGGCAGATGCTGGCCAGGAGCATGCCGAAGGCGGCCACGGCAAACGCGGTGGAGAGACCCATCACCACAAACCCGGGGATATGGCTGAAGAAGTCGATCTTGAACACCGCCCATGCCCACAGGAACATCACCGTCAGTTGCGTGAACGCAAGCAGTGTGCTGAAGACCAGCTTGCCGGCCAGCAGCCCGGTCATGGTCACGCGCGAGCTGAGCACGCGATCCAATGCGCCGCTTTCGGCTTCATCCAGGAGCGCCCCTGCCGAACCGCTCGCCGTAAACAGCAGGAACATCACGCCGATGGCCGCCGCCTCGAATGACAAAGTGGGATTGTTCTTGTTTTCTCCCACCACGGAGCGGGTCTTGACGGCGATGAGGCCCCCGCTGCCGGAAGCGGCGGGGCTGGCTTCACCGGCATCTTGCCGGCTCTCCATCTGGCGCAGTTGTTCCATGTTGCCATTCATTTTCTTTTGCTGTTCCGGCGTGAATCCGCCGATGTAGGAGCCGGTGTACTTCATTCCCTGTTCCGCCATGGTCAGGGGCATCGAGGTCATGCCCGCCTTTTGCAGCAGTCCCCCAACCATTTGCGGAGCGATGGTGTCGCTGGCGTCGTTGAGCAGTTCAATGGGCGGCGCGCTCGAATCCGGACCAAAGGCGATGGGATGGGCCCCCCAGCCACGCGGAACAATCAGCGCTACCGATACGTCGCCTGCTTTCACCGCGGCCTCGGCAGTAACCGCGGTGTAATCCGCGGGCTGCGGCTGGTCCTTTGTGGCGCTGGGCCGGGTGATGACGGTGAGAGAGCCGTCGCTCGCCAGGCCTTTCACAAGCTGCCGCGACCCGCCGCTCCGATCTTCGTCGACCAGAATCACCTTGATCTTCGGCACCGTGTCCCGCTGGCCGCCGAAGACGACCGCAAAGATCGAGAAAAAAGCGATGGGCACAACGAAACTGAGCACCAGCGAAACCCGGTCGCGGCGCAGGGCGACAATGGCGGTACGAACGATGGGGATAATCAATCGCGTAACTCCCTTCCGGTGAGGTGCAGGAACACGGATTCAAGGTTGGGACGGCGCAGCGACAGGTCAACAAGTTCCAGACCTGCCGCCGTCGCGCTAACGAGCAAGGCGGCGACCTCAGTGGGGTGCTCGATGGTGAACTCCGCCATCGAGTCGACAAGCCGCCCACTGTGTTCCGCGACCCAGGGGGCCACTCTTTCGTCCGGGCCCTCGAATCGCGCCAGCACCTGGCTGCGCGAGCCGAAGGAATTGTGAACCAACTCCGCGTTGGTGCCCAGGGCGACGATGTGCCCGTGGTCGATGATGGCGACGCGATCGCAGAGCCGCTCAGCCTCTTCCATGTAGTGGGTGGTGTAGATAATTGAGGTCCCTTCGGCACGCAAAGCTTCGATCATTTCGAAGATGCGATTGCGCGATTGCGGGTCCACTCCCACCGTCGGTTCGTCCATCAACACAACCTTGGGCCGATGGATGATCCCAGCAGCCATGTTGAGCCGCCGCTTCATGCCGCCGGAAAGGGCTCTTGCCAGGTCTGTCTCCCGGTCCTGCAGTGCGGCCCATTCCAGGCACCATGCGACAGATTGCCCGATCTGACTGGAGGAAAGGCCTTGGTACTGGCCGAAGGCAGTGAGATTCTCCTTGCAGGTGAGCCGCGGATAGAGCGCTAGTTCCTGCGGAACCCATCCCAGAGCCTCGCGGGCCGCTGCCGAACTGGCTTCGTGACCGAAGACCGCCACATGGCCTGCGTCGGGAGTGACGCGGCCGACGATGCTGCGGATAAGCGTGCTCTTGCCCGCCCCGTTCGGGCCGAGCAGCCCCAGGCATTCACCGCTATGCAATGCAAGCGAGATGCCGTCGACAGCCATTACGCTGCCGAAGCGCTTGACCAGCGAATCGACTTCGAGAGGCGACGGGGAAAGCGGAGCGGGATCGGCTGGCGTCGATTTGGCGTTCATGCGGTCACCCCGGTGTCTCTCCCAAAGGGTCGCGGGAGGTTGATTTTTGCGTTGCTTGATCGATCTGTCAGGCACTTAGCATCCGCCATGAAGAGTACTCTACTTTATAGAGTACTAACTGTCAACTGAAATCGGAGTTTTCTTTTGAGTTCATTTCAGAGAGGTGGGGAGATGAGCCTTGAGTTCCGCGACTCCCCCATCCCCGGGGTGCCCGCAAACCTCTGAAATGCCGGCTTGAAATGCGCCAGGTGAAATCCGATCAGTTCTCCAATCACGCGATCCAGAACTCCGGCCCAGTCACCGGGTGAGGGCTGGCGCAGCAGGCGGGCGGTGGGATACCAGGGGGTGGTCTCAACCTGCTGCATCCAGCGCCAGTCTCCCAGATGCGGCAGCAGAATCCAGACCTTCCTGCCCATGGCGCCGGCCAGGTGAGCGATCGACGTGTCGGTGGTGATGACCAGGTCGAGCGTAGCCACCAGGGCCGCGGTTTCGGCCAGATCGCGGTCGCGGCTGGAGCCGTCCCAGATAAATACGCTGCCGGGAAGAGCGGACAGTTGCGCCGCGGCCGGGCCCTTCTGGAGGGAGATCCAGTTGATACCGGGGAGACGGAGCAGCGGGAGGAGCGTCTTGACGTGGAAGGAACGCTGGCTGTCTGCCTTGTAGCGGGGATTGCCGGCCCAGGCCACACCCACACGCAGGGAGTGCTGGCCTGGCTGGGGGCTGGGGCGAACATCGGGGAATCGCAGGCGCTTCTCGCCGGCATGCGCCGGGTCGGCGGCAAGGTAGGGGCCGGGCCAGGGAACCGTGTCCGGGGTGGTCTCAAAGACGGCGGGGAGGCTCATCAGCGGGCATTCGAGGTCGAACTCCGGCAGGTCTTTGCCCAGGACCGCAGTCACCGCCTGCCCGGCGCGCACCACGGCAAGGGAACGGAGCAGGGGTTCGGCCGGGGGCTGCACCTGGAGAATGACCGTGCCGCCGCGCGCAGCGACCATGGTTGCGTAGCGGCAGAACTGGATGGTGTCGCCCAGCCCCTGCTCGGCGTGGAGCAGGATGCGGCGGCCCTCCAGGGGCTCGCCCTGCCAGCGGGGCTGCTGGAAGACGCGCGGACCGCGATGCACCTCGCGGAAGCCAAAGCGCGCCTCGTAGCCCGCCCAGCCGCGCTCCCAGTCTCCCAGCCGCAGCTCGGTCAGCGCCAGGTTGTAGCGCGCCCCGCAGTGCAACGGATCGCGCTCGACGGCCTCGGCATGGGCCGCAAGGGCTTCGTCCATGCGGCCCATGTCCAGCAGCGTATTGCCGCGGTTGGAAGGGGCGGCGTTGTGGCCCAGAGCCTCGGCGCGCTCGAAGGCGTTCACGGCCTCGGCGTAGCGGCCTTCGGCATGGAGCAGGATGCCCAGCATATTGACGGCCTCGGGCTGGTCCGGATCGCGCTCGAGAGCCCAGCGCAGCCAGCCCCAGGCGCCGGCCAGGTCGCGTTCCGCTGCCCGGAACTGGCACCAGGCGATGTGGGTCTCCACCTGCTCGGGGTTCAGTTGGAAGGCCTTGCGCAGATGGACTTCGGCCTTGGCGGAATTGCGCCGCTCGCGTTCCAGCAGCCCCAAATTGATCCAGCCCACAATCATGTCGGGGCGCAGCTCGACGGCGCGCACCAGGGCGGCCTCGGCATAGGCTTCCCGGCCCTGCTCGCGCAACAGGCTGCCCAGGTTGACCCAGGCGGCGGCGAAGTCCGGCCGCTGGACGAGTGCGTGCCGGTAGCGGGCTTCGGCTTCCTTGGGTCTCCCCAGCCGCGCCAGCGCGAAGCCGGCGGCAAACTCGGCCTCGGGCAATCGGGGATTGATTGCCAATGCCTGCCCATAGCGCTCCAGGGCTTCTTCATAGCGCCCGGTGAAGGAGAGGGCATTGCCCAGAGCCAGGTGAGCGGCCTCCAGGGAGGGCTTGCGCCGCAAGGCCAGCTCGAACTCGCGGATGGCGTCGTCGGGGCGGCGGGCGGCCAGGCGGAGCTCGCCGAGTCCCAGCCGCGCCAGCTCGTTCATGCCGTCCAGGCGGATGGCCTGCATGTAGGCGCGCTCCGCATCCTCCGCGCGGCCGGCGGCCTTCGAGGCCTGGCCCAGCGTCACCCAGGCGGCGCCCATCGCGGGCGCGACTTCCACCGCCGCCGAGGCCATCTTGATGGCGGCTGCGGCCTGACCGCTGGCCAAGGCGACCAGACTCATGCCCGCCAGAGCTCGCGGATCGCGCGGGTTGTCAAGGAGCGTCCGCTGGTAGCCGAGCGCGACCTCGGTCAGCCTGCCGGTCAGTCTGCCGGTCAGGTCCTGAGCCGTGTCTGTTGCTGTTTCCTGTCCTGCCATCGGTGTGTGTGCGTTCTTGAGGAGGGCCGCGCGGAAAGCCGGCGCGAAGCCTGTGCAACCTCCCTGCATGGACGCTAAGGCGGATGAGGCAGGCACTCAACCGGAAAGCGGGCGCAAGGTGCGGTTCGCAGGCTGCAAGTTCCCGATTTTTCCGCCGGTTTGTTTTTGGCACCGGCAAACGAACTCGCTTCCGCTTCGGGGCACTGGCAGGAGAAATCGGGGCGAAGAGGGAAGATTTGCGCCGTTTTGCACCGGAAAAGGGGCATCCTGCAAAACTGACCGTCCGTAACTCCTTTATTTTCTTAAGTCGAAAGTAAGCTGGACCGTCAAGTGCTTTGTTTTCAACATAGGAAGGGGGGGGTGGGGTACACGGGGCCGTTTGCATCTCTTCCTTTCCCTCTTTGACGCCCTTGTGTTTGCCCATCGCAAGACAATTGTGCGCCAAGGGAGCGTAATTCTACGCAAGCACCTTGCAGTGGGGCGGGCGGCGCTTGCGCGGCGCCTGCGGTTGGGTCCGCCGCGGCGGAGCGCTTGCGCGCCTGGAGAGTTGCGGCCCCCTGACCGGGCAGCGCTTTATGCGGGGAGCGAACGCTGGATCCACAGGTTGGAAGCGCGGTTTGGGCTGAAGTCATCCATTGAGGCGCATATCCGGATTGCAGTATCGTGTTCGATTTTCGGTTACGCCTCGCAATGGACAGCTCGCTTTCTGGATGGAGCGGTGCAGACAAGAGGTAATAATCAAGCATGAATCGCAGAATGTTTTTGAAAACCGGCCTTGCCGTAGGCGCAACAGCGTCCTTGCAGAGGGTGTTGTTTCTACCGGATGCGGCAGCGGAAACCCCGGCCACCGGGCAGTTGTCCGCACAGATGATCTGGTGTGACGAACAGACGCGCATCCCGATTCTCCGACAAGGAAACGCCGTTGGCATTGCATCCTCTGCGCCGGGCAACCCCCTCACGGAGGACGCGGACCAGCACGCAGTCTTCGTCCGCGAGTTCGATCTCGATTCTGTCCCTGCCCATGCCTCGATGCGGATCTTCGCCTATACACGCTACCGACTCTATGTGAATGGAGCCTACATGGGCCGCGGTCCCGGCCGTTTCCAGAACCAACGGCCGGAATACGACACAAGAGAGATTGGCGGGGAACTGAGGCCGGGTAAGAACTCGGTTGCATTGCTTGTGCATTGTGACGCGCCGACTGGCCGCATCATGCGGCACGCGCCCGGCTTTGCCGCGATGCTGACACTGGGGGAGGGAGATGGCGCTGCCAGCATAGCCAGCGACTCAAGCTGGCGGGCGCGTCCCGAGTTTTCTTTTGGTCCGCGCGAACAGGCCTGGGCCTCAATCCAGGAGCACATTGACGCACGCAGAGGCTCCGACTGGAGCGCCCCGGGATTCTCGGCCGCCCAATGGCCGGCCGCAATCCCGGTAGGGGGCCCGGAATTCTTTCCCGTCTGGCCGCGGACTGCGGCGCTGCAAATGGAAAAGAGGCGCGCCTGGAGCGCGGCAAGCGGTTCATTTCCCTTTGCGCTGGAACCGAGCAAGGATCTCGTTCTCGAACTGCCGGAGATTCTCCAGGGCTATCACGACCTTGAATTCGATGCAGAAGAAGGAAGCGAAATCGAAGCATCCTATCTGCTGCCCGAAGGAGAATCGAGCGGTGCGTCTTCTTACATCGCCTGCGCCGGCATGCAGGCATGGATGGGAGGAGATACTTTTGCATTCAAACAGCTTTCGCTTCGCCTCAAGTCTGGACGCGCGGTCGTGCGACGCGCTGAGGTCGTCGAAATGCGCTATCCCTTCGAGCGAGCAGCCAGCTTCGAGTGCGACGACGTCTCTCTGAACAGGATATGGCTCATCTGCGCCCGCTCGCTCGAATTGCTCAGTGAGGATTCCTACGTGGACTGCGCCGACCGGGAACGAGTGGAGTGGACCGACGACTCGCCCCCGGCATTCGATTGCACACGCACCATGATGCGCGGCCCCGACGATGGAGACAAGACCTATTGGGGTGACAACCGTCTGCTCAAGGCGCTGCTTCGTCGCATAGCGCTGACCCAGCAGGCAGACGGACAGATGAAGGCCCACAGTTGCTCCGAGCGGTGGGATATACACGCGATCATGGAAGACCGCTCCTGCGACTGGGTCAGTCAATTACGCGAGTACTTTGAGAGTTCATCCGATCTTGCGCTGGTGCGCGAACTTTGGCCGGCCCTCAACAGGCTCCTGCGCTGGTTCCTCAGCAGGCGCACACCGCGCGGCCTGGTGCTGGCGCGGGAGTGGGAGGTGTGGGACAACCCGCTGCGCTATCAGGTATGCGAGGGCGCAGGCCTGAATGCGCTCTTCTATCGTGCCCTGCGCGATGCCGCCTGGCTGGGTGCACAGATCGGTGAAACCGCGCAGGCTGAAAGCTATGCATCGAGCGCCAATAAGCTACGCGAGGACTTCAACCGGGAGTTGTGGAACACGCGAGAAGGAGCTTACGATAGTGCCCTCTTCGGCCCAGGCTCCAGAACAGCCGAGCAGTTGAATGGAAAGGTCTTTCCCGGTCCCATCGTGAACGGGCGCTTCCATCCTGTCGTGCAGGCGGAACTGCTTGCGCTCTACGCCGGCATTGTTCCACAAGAGCACCTGGACTCCGTACGCCGATACGTACTGGGACATGTACAGGAAGTCACGGGCGTCATGTCCCATTACTATCTGTTCGACGCTCTGTACAAAATGCAGAAGCCCGAGATGGACGCCGACGTGCTGTCGCGCATCCGTACAGGATGGAAAGCGCAGATGGAGTCCCCCTGGCAAACCACATGGGAAGACCTGCAGGGCGGATCGAAAGCACACATCTACGGAATCGTTCCAGGGGCCTTTCTCACCGCATATGTGTTGGGAGCGCGGCGTCAGGGGCCAGTCTCTGCCCGGTCCATCGTGATCGAGCCCCGCTGCGGCGGATTGCGATGGGCACAAGGAATTGCCGTTACCGAATTCGGCCCCGTGGCGGTTGACTGGAAAACCCTGGAAGATGAGTCCTTCGAGCTGAATTTGGATTGTCCTTCAGGGTGCCATGCTCTCGTTCGCCTCTATCATCGCGGGCGGAGCGCATCGCTTACCCTCGATGGCGCCATCCGCACGGGACAACGCGTAGGCGACTTTCTGGAACTCTCGGTCACACCGGGAAAACACACCATGCGGCTGTAGAGTTGGGCCGAGCTCCCTCTCGATGCCACAGTGGAGAAACCAATTTCTGCATCCCGTCGCCGGTTGAACCCGATGTAGCTACAGCGAACCGAAGACCATTCGCCGTGCAGGTTTGTATTCCATGTGAATTGACGCATTATCGCCGATGCGTGGTTCGACGGAACCCCTGTCCTCGGAACGCGGTTTGGGCTGATGGCGTCAACCGAAGAGCATTCAGGATTCCCGGGAGCGGGCTCAGTCAAACTCGTTTTGGACGGCATCACATGGGTGGACCAGATATCGGGTGAATATCCAGCGTCTGAAGCAATCGCCGGGCAAAGTCAGTCGAGGCGGCGCGCGGGTTGTTGCCGCGGTGCACCTGCAGAGCCCATCGCGCCTCTTCCACTTGCCGCACCATGGTCCGGGTCTGCTCGAACGAAGTGGGAGCCGTCGCGTAGTTGCAACCCTCTTTGCTGATCCTGCCGGTTTGCAGTGCTGCCGGAATCTGGCGATTGCAGCGGCAAGGCGCCGCATCCGAAGCCAACCCGCAGTAGCTCTTCATAAAGCGCAGCACCGCCGAACGAGCAAACTGAAGCCGTTTGCGAAACAACTCCGGCGATATCCGCAGGATCTCTGCAGCCTGCGGCCCTTGCATCTCAAGAATCTCGCCCAGAATGAACGCCAAGCGATGCTCCCGATCCAGGCACTGCAGCATCCCCATGCTGCACGCGATCTTCACCTCTTCGACCAAGAGCGATTGCTCAGCCTCGGGCGGGGCAACATGGCTCAATCCCGCGGTGATGTCCTCGGCCAGTTGCTCGAAGCTCATGTGCAGGCGCTCCACCGCGCTCTTCTTCACGTCCAGGATGTAGTTGACCGCAACACGGTATGCCCAGGTCTTCAGCTTGCTGCGGAAGTCAAACTGGGAAAGCCTGGTCACGATGCGGATCAGGATCTCTTGCGTGGCGTCTTCGGCGTCGTCCCGGTTGCACAGCATTCTCAGCGAGAGACCGTAAAGATCGCCCTGTAGCGCGCTGACGAGTTGGTTCAGGGATTCCTTGTCGCCTGCAATTGCCTGCCGTGCTGCATCTTCGAGCGTCATGGTTTTCTCCCGATTCAGGCCGACGGCCCATCCTGTGCCGGCAACTCACTCTTTGGACGATGTGCCGACAGTGGTTGCGAATGCGGCCGATTCTTGACAAGGATTTCACACTCTTCGCCTCTCCCTCGTCAAAAGAGCGAGACAACATCCGCCGCAAGGCGAAAGGGGGCGGCTCGAACCGGGACCAACAGCCTGTGGTAAAAGTCCAAATCACTCAAAAACTTTCCTCGGGGGCTAAAGCCCAGCCATTGTTTTGTGGCGTTTGCGGCACGACTGAAGTCGTGCCCTGTTACAAAACCTGGAAGAATCACGGCATAAGCGAGTTTTTTCCGCAGCCTCGACCCAGAGGGTACCCCGGTCGTGCCCTTTCAAAGCTCGACTTTGACCACAGGCTGCCAAGGTCTAACCTGCTAACGAGAGTGGACTGACATGCGTGAGAATGTGGGTTGAGGAGATGGCATGGTAATCGAGAGAAGTTCGCACTTCGTATCAGTGATGGTTGCGGCCATCGTGCTGACGTTTGCCAGCCTTACGGCGGCGCCTCTTTTTGCTGCCGATTCTGTTCCTCCGGCGAAATTGCAAGAAGTCAACGTTCCGGGCACTCATCCGCTGGATGCATCGGTTGTTGACCTGGCCAGGTACGGTTATCAGGAGCAGGAGTATTACGCCAGCGGAACCGCAAATCGGTATCGAATCAAAAGCCCGTTGGAGACGGCAACGCTTGTTGACAGCGATCATGCGTACAAGACGAGGATCGTTGTACGGAAGCCGCTAGATCTGAAACGTTTCAACGGAATCGTAGTGGTTGAGTGGTACAACGTATCGGCTGGACAGGATATTGATTTCTGCTGGGGAGGCTCGCATGACTACCTGATGCAGGAAGGATACGTGTGGGTAGGCGTCTCTGCCCAGCGTGTCGGCATCAAGCAACTGAATGCGTGGAGCCCGGCTCGCTACGGCACCCTTAGCGCAGAGGCGTCAAACGATGACCCCCAAGGCGGCACGCTGGACGACCGCGGCGATGTGCTTTCGTGGGAGATCTTCGGACAAGTTGGCGCAGCCCTCTTGAGCCACCATGGGCCAAGTGATCCGTTGGCGGGACTTGCGGTCAAGAGCCTCATTGCCGCCGGCGAGTCGCAATCCGCTCTGCGCCTCACCGCCTACTACAACTCGATTCAGCCTCTTCACAACCTCTATCGCGGATTTCTGTATTATGACGCCGCCGCGAGCCTGCGAGGCGATGCAAAAGTGCCTGCCATCAGCGTAGGAACGGAATTTGGAGCCGCGTTTCCCGTGATCGCCGCTACGGGCGACACGCCCTTCCTGCGCCGCTGGCCGGTAGCCGGCACATCGCATGTGAGCTTCAAGGAAATGGACGGCTACATCGATGTTGAGACCCTGAGAGACGGCTTCTTGAAGTCACCCGACGGCAAGCCTGTCACGCTCACGCAGGCAACACCAGGATGCAAGCAGAATCCGCTATGGAGTAAAGTGCCCACTGAGCTTGTGCTCAACGCCGCATACGAGAACCTGAAACGGTGGGTCAACGGCGGCACGGCCGCTCCAGCCGCACCGCAGTTCGAGCGCAGCCGGGATGGCGCCCTCAAGCGTGGTGAAGACGGAGAGTTGCTGGGCGGCATACGCCTGCCTCAACTTGCAGCGCCAACGGGACAGAATTCTGGATTCAACTCAGGACCGGGCACATGCATGCTCGCGGGTTATCACCACGACTACAATCCCGCAGAACTCAAAGCACGTTACCACGATCACGCCGGGTATGTGCGAGAGGTGGATAAGGCGACGCAGGAGGTTTTGAAAGCTGGATTCATCCTGCCTTACGACGCAGAGCAGATCAGGCAATCCGCGAATGCATCGGATGTGTTCCTGGAGAGTGGAGGAGATGTGAACACGGATCGACAAGATGCCAGCGGTATTGAAGTGCAGGAATTGATGCGCGCGGACGCCTCGTGGAATGGCGTAGCCTACGGCGCGTACCCGGAGGGCACGGCAGAACCAGTCGTGGCGAAGATCACCATTCCAGCGCACAAGGAATTAACCTGGCACTCTCATCCGATGCCGAGCTTTGCCTACGTTCTCTCCGGTGAGATCACTGTGGAAGACAAAGACGGCAACAAGAAGCGTTTCACGGCAGGTGACGTGATGCCGGAGACGGTCCATACTGCGCATCGGGGTCTGGTTGGCGACCAACCCGCGACCTTCATTGTCTTCTACGCCGGAACGAAAGGTATGCCGCTCTCACAACCGGCTAAGTAGGCCTATCAACTTAGCCCAGGAGACTCGCCCGTATGCTTTCCCGAGTACCCCGGATCAGCCAGCAACTCCTACTATATGCGGTCTTCATTGTGGCCTTTCTGGCGCCCAGGGGAATTGCCGCTCAGCCTTATCGATTGGATTCCAACAAGGGTTTGCAGCCACGCAACGTGACGGTGGATCGCTTGTCGTATCGAGGACGAAATGCTGTTCGAGTGAGGTCACTGCCGAGCACTGATGCGGTCTATGATGCGCAGAAGTCAGGGACAGGAGGCGGCATCGTCCTTCTCGAAGGCTCCTCGTTTCATAACGGCACGATCGAAGTGGATGTGGCCGGGAAGCCTCAGGCCAAGGCACCGGCACTCGCACGCGGGTTTGTTGGAATTGCGTTTCGTGTGCCGCCCGACGCCTCCAAGTATGACTACGTCTACATACGTCCAACGAATGGGCGGGCCGACGATCAGGAGCGGCGAAACCACTCGACACAGTACGCCTCTTTTCCTGAAAACGAATGGCTGAAGTTGCGTACTGAATCACCCGGCAAGTATGAGTCGTACACAGACCTCATTCCCGGCGAGTGGACACACCTCAAGATAGAAGTCGATGGCATCAAGATGCGGCTCTACGTAAACGGAGCTTTGCAGCCTACGCTGCTCGTGAATGATCTCAAGTTAGGCGATTGCAGTGGAGCATTAGCGCTGTGGATCGGATTCGGGACCGAGGCGTACTTCGCCAACCTGCGCATGAAGGCCTCTGAGCATTGACTTGCCAGCGGGGCGATGTCCTCGGATGGAGTGAAGAGGATGAGTCTCGGGAAACGGCTTTTGCCTATCGAGATCTCCAGTCCATCGTGCATCAGCTCTCGATTCGCGATAAATCGCCGAGTCGTGAACCGAGGGGCCTGTGTGGCAGAATACCCATCAATGAGAAAACTTCTTTTTGCAATGGTGCTGGTTGCGGCAGCGGGTTGCTGTTGGGCACAGGGACGGCCCGGCGAACCGAGATTGGTGTTGATTGACCAGGATGGGTCGGGGCCGGGGGGGTCGAACCAGATGGCGATGCTGGCGCTGCTCGAGGCTCCCAACGTGGAGGTGCTGGGCATCACCATGGTGACGGGCAATGCCTGGCGGGACGAGGAGACGCTGCACACGCTAAGGATGCTGGAGCTGACCGGGCACGGGAATGTGCCGGTGGCGCGGGGGGCGGTGTTTCCGCTGGTGCGTACCCAGGAGGAGACGCGGCTGGGTGAGACGCTGAACGGCAAGGTGGCGTGGCTGGGGGCGTGGGGGCAGGGACAGACGGCGTTGGTGGAGACGGAGCATGGGGCTATACCGGTTACGCCGGAACACCTGGAGGCACACGGGCCGTATGTGACGCCGCCGATGGCGGAGGGAATGCCGGCGCTGCGCGCCATCGACGAGGACGCGGCGCATTTTTTGATCCGGCAGGTGCGGGCGCATCCTCATGCGGTGACGATTTATGCGGCGGGGCCGCTGACCAACATTGCGCTGGCGGTGAGGATCGACCCGGAGTTTGCCGGGCTGACCAAGGGGATTGTGCTGATGGGCGGGAGCCTGAATCCGCAGACCAGCGATCCGGAGTTCGCGGACAGCCCGCGGCACGAGTTCAACTTCTGGTTCGATCCCGAGGCAGCGCATATTGTGCTGCGGGCGGACTGGCCGCGGGTGGACGTGACGACGGTGGATGTGTCGATCAAGGCGCCGTTCACGGAGAAGATGCTGGGCCAGATTGCCGGAAAGGATGCCGGGGGGGCGCGGACGCCGGCGGCGAAGTATATTGCGGCGTGGAGCCAGGACCGCTACTACCTGTGGGACGAGCTGGCGGCGTGCGCGTGGCTGGACCCGACGCTGATTACCAGGGAGAAGCTGGTGTACATGGATGTGGACCTGAACCATGGGCCGAGCTATGGCGACACGCTGACCTGGGGGGAGAAGTTCAAGCCGGCGACCGGGGTAAGGCTGGTGCATGCGCAGGTGGATGTGGATTTGGCGCGGTTCCAGAAGATGTTTGTGGAACTAACCACCTGCGATGGGGCGGACGGCGCTTGCGCGGCACCTGGGGCGCGGTAGTAGGCGCTTGCGCGCCATGAAAGTTCGAGGTCTCCCACCCGTTCGCAGAAAACGCGAATGGATGGGGCACCCGGCCGGGTTGAGGATAGCGGTTCCCACCCATTCTGCAAAAGTCGCAGAATGGGTGGGGCACGGGGAGAATTGGGAGGGGGACGATGGCGCAGGAATCGATTCTGGGGACAAGCAAGCTGGTGGCATTTGCGCCGGTGACGGACGCGGTGAGGGCGCGGGCGTTCTATGAAGGGGTGCTGGGGCTGCGGCTAGTGGAAGACCAGAAGCCGTTTGCGATGGTGTTTGACGCCAACGGGACTATGCTGCGGGTGACGCCGGTGGGCAAGCACAATCCGCAACCGTTTACGGTGCTGGGGTGGGAAGTGGAATCGATTGAGACGACGGTGGAGCGGTTGGCGGCGGCCGGGGTTGCGATGCTGCGCTTTCCGGGCCTCAACGACGGCGATGCGCTGGGGATCTGGACCGCGCCGGGCGGGGCGCGGATTGCGTGGTTCCACGATCCGGATGGGAATGTGCTGAGCGTGACCGAGTTCTGAGGGGCCGCTCCCGGACCAGTCGCAGGGTCTTTTGGAAAGCAGAGAATCGGCTGGACAGAAGTGGCTGCCCGGCGTTCGTGGTTTCCCACCCTTCCGCGAAAAGCCGCGGAAGGATGGGGCACCCAGATCCAATGCTCAGGAAAGAGTCCGCGCGGCGCTATTTGCCGGAGGACTTTTTGGGCGCGGGAGTCTTGGCGGGGGCCGGCTTGAGCGGCGGGGCGGTGTCGGCGAGGGCTCGGTCGATGGTGGTGTAGAGATCCTGGGCGGGGTTGAGCACCTGTGCGAAGGCCTTGCCTTTGCTGTTGGCGGCCACCACGAAGATGGTGGGGGTGCTCGTGATGCCGGTGCGGCGGGCGAGCGCGCCGTCGGCGTCGACCTCGCTGGCCAGCTTGCCTTGCGGGTCGACGCTGAAGGGCAGAGTGACGCCGTGGCCGCGGGCGAAGGTCTGGGTGAACTGGGCGAGCGAGCCGGGGTTATAGATGGACGACTGGTTGGCGAAGAGCTGGTCGCGGTACTCGTCGCCGAGGGCCTTGCTTTGCAAGTCGAACCAGCGGGCGTTGATGGCGGCGTTGCGGCTCCAGTTGTGATAGGGGATGAGGAAGTCGAGGCGGAGCCAGGGGATCTTGTACTGGGCGGCGGCAGCTTTGAGGGTGGGATTGGCGGCGGCGCAGGCGGGGCATTGCAGATCGTCGAACTCGACGATGGCGACGCGCGCGCCAAGGGGCGGATGGAGCGCCGAGGCGTCGAGGACCTGGATGGGGGCCTGGATGGGGGCCTGGGAGCGGGCTGCGGAGACGGAAAAAGCGAGCGCGGCGGCCAGCAACAGGCTGACGCGGCTGGGGACGGATTGAGCGAGGTTGGGGAAGCGGAACATAGCGGTTGGACGGCCCTTTATGGGTGATTGTAACGGGTAGATCGATAGCAGGTCAGCTCGTTAGCAAGTTAGCGGAGGGGTCGAATAGGGCGGATCTGGTGGCTCGATCCGCCGCGAGCGAAGCCTATCGGGAGCGTGTGTCGGCGAGGGCCTGGTCGATGAGCTGGGAGAGCTTGCTGCGGTCGACGACCTCGACGAAGGGCGCGCCTTTGCTGTTTGCGGTGACCACCCAGATGGTGGGGGTGTGCTCGATGCCGATGCGCTGGCCCAGGGCGTAGTCGGCCTTGACTTCGGCGGCCAGTTTGCCCTGCGGGTCGATGGCGAAGGGCAAGGCTATGCCCTTGCTTTTGGCGAACTTGTCAGTAAAGTCGCGCAGAATGTCCAGGCTGGTGATGGAGGGCTGGTTGGAGAAGACGGCGTCGCGGTACTCGTCGCCGAGGGCCTTCGACTTCAGGTCGAACCAGCGGGCGTTGACGGCGGCGTTGAAGCTCCATGCGTGGAAGGGCAGCGGGAAGTCGTGGCGCACCCTGGGAATTTTGTAGGTGGCCGCCATCTCTTTCAGCAGCGGATTGGCGTTGGCGCAGTCGGGGCACTCCATGTCTTCGAATTCAACGATGGCGACGCGTGCGCCGGCCGGGGGACGCAGGGCGGCGGGGTCGTGGACCAGGGTCCCCCGCGGCGGAGGGGCAAACTGGGCATTGGCGCATCCAGCGGCCGAGGCGAGCAGAGCGACAGAGGCAAGGGCCAGGACGAGGCCGGCGGGGTGGGGGCGAGCGGAGACAGTGAGGCGCGAAACGAGAGACATGGCGGTTAATGGACTCCCTGATGGCTATTGTAGCGGGAGATGAGGGGAAGAACAGGGGTCAGGGATCAGGGATCAGGGGTCAGGGGTCAGGGGTCAGTTGTCCGTGGTGGATTGAGATTTGTGGTTTCCCAGGTCTCAGGATCGAGACCTGGGGCACCCAGATTGACAGCCGAAAGATAACAGCAGGTCCTTCGACTCCCTTCGCTTCGCTACGGTCGCTCAGGATGACAGAGCTGTTTACACCGCTAACGGCCAACGAGGCTAGCGGCCGGCGACGATGACGGTGAAGCTGCCGGGAACGATGGGCGGACGGGGGCGCGGATTTTCCGGCGTGGGTTCGGGGCGGGGACCGAACTCGGCAGTCACCAGGTAGACGCGGTCGGCGGCGGAGTCGTAGGCCATGGTGCGCGCGCCCTTCTGGGTGGGGAGGGTTTCAATGGTAGGGTAGCCGGGCTTGGAGGCGTCCACCACGGAGAGGACTCCATCGCCGCTGGAGGCGAAGGCCAGCTTGTGGGCGGCGTCCCAGCCGGCGGCGTCGGGGCCGTCGCCAATGGCGGGGAGGGCGAGGACTTTGCCGGTGTTGGAGTCGACTACGGCCATCTTCTTTCCGTCACAGACGGGGAAGAGGCGGGCGCCGGGGACGTCGAAGGCCAGGCCGCTGGGGCTATCGCAGCCTTCGATGGGCCAGGCGCCGGTGAGTTTGTTGGTGTGGGCGTCGAGACGGACGATTTCGTTCTTGTCTTCAATGTTATCGAAGACGATCCCTTTGCCGTCGACGGCGGGGAACTCGGGCTTGCCGGGCAGGGTGATGTTGGCGACGACCTTGCGCGTGGCGGTGTCAATGACAGCCGCGTCCTTGCTGCGGCCGTCGAAGGCCCAGACAGTTTGGGTGGCGGGCTCGAAGACGATGCCGTCGGGGTTCTGGCCGCCGGTGGGGATGGTGGCGACGGTGGCCAGTGTGGCGCGATCGAAGACCACTACAGCGTTGCCCCCGCCGTCGGAGATGTAGCCGAATTTGCCGGCATCATCGAGGGCGATGCCGTGGGTGCCGTGCAGGCCGGCGATAGCGCCCACCTGTTTGCCGGTGGTGGTGTCGAGGACCAGGACCTGAGGGCCGCGGGTGATGTAGAGGCGGTGCGCGGGCGGGTCGGCGAGCAGATAGTCCCAGCCGCCATCGCCGCCGATCTTCCACCTGTCGATGATTTTGTAGGGCTGTTGGGCGGAGAGTTGAACGGTCGAGGCAAACAGGACGCTCAAGAAGGTCGCGGCGAGGACGGCGAGGGCGAGAAGACGGGCGGTGCGGTGGTTGGACATGGGGTCTCCGGATAGAGCGCAGTGGATGGAGAAATATGCTGGCGAAGAAAGTGTGCCACAAGGTGATTAAGACGCACTGAAGACGCGCCGGGCGGCTTTTACCCGGCAATGGGCAAGCGAACGGTGACGGTGGTTCCCTGGCTGGGGAGGTTGGGGCCGGGTTGGCTGGCGAGGTGGATGGAACCGCCGGCCTTGTTGACGAGGGCTTTGGCGATGGCCAGGCCGAGGCCGGTGCCGCCGGTGTTGCGGGTCCGGGAAGGGTCGCCACGGTAGAACCGATCAAAAACGTGGGGCAGGGCTTCAGGGGCGATGCCGTCGCCGTGGTCCTGGATGACGAGGACGGCGGTTTGCGGCTCGACGGAAAGGCAGAGTTCGACGGTGGACTCGGGCGGGCTGTGCTGGAGGGCGTTGAGGAGCAGGTTGGAGAGGAGCAGGGCGCAGTCTTCGGGGGCCATGGGGACGGGGATCTCCAAGGGATGCTCAGATTCGTTGTGTTGAAAGGGCGCGGCTTCAGCCGCGCCACCAGCCGACGGGTGAGAAGGGCCGGGCTTTAGCCCCTGAGGGAATGGATTTTCCATCCCTTGCATTCCCTCGGCGGCTAAAGCCGAATCGTCGCCTGGGCTCTCTGTGGCACGGGACCCAGAGGGTACCCCGCCATGCCCTCTCAAAACCGGGGTACCTATCGATGAGTCCTTGGCGATTGCGTGGAAGCTGCCGGGTTCCTCGGCCAAGTGCACTAAGAGGTGGACGTTGCGCAGGGCGGCGAAGGTCTCCAACTGGGTGATGGCCTGCTGGATGCACTCGGCCAGATCGGCTGAGGGCGCTGGGCCTTCGGCGTGCGTGGAGCTTTCCGCGCGGGCCAGGGCGAGCATGGCGGCGACAAGCTCTTCGAGGCGAAGGGAGTCGGCCAGGCATCGTTCGAGGCCGGCCTGGTACTCCTGCGGGGAGCGGCGCTTCATGTTGAGCAGCTGCAGGGACGACTTCTGCACGGCGACGGCGGTTTTGAGCTCATGGGCAGCGTCGCTGACGAAGGCTCGCTGCTGCTGGAAGGAGCGCTCGAGGCGCTTGAGGACGGTTTCGAGCGCCTGAGTGAGCGGGGCCAGTTCCGGAGTGGAGCGGGCGTTTTCGGGGGGCGAGAACTGCCAGGCATCGACGGAAACCTGGGAAGCAAGGGCGGCCAACTGGCGCAGCGGAAGCAGGCCGCGGTGGAGCAGCCAGGCGATGAGCGGGCCGGTGACGAGGAGCAGGAAGAGGCTGCCGGCGGCGTAGAACTCGACCGCGCCGCGAATCGCGTGCCATACGTGGGAGGTGGGCGAGCCGTAAAGAATGGTGACCTGATGGAGCTTGCCGCCGCCGTGCTCGCCGGGGTCCACTGTGCGGGAGCCCTGGACGCGGAGGATGCGGTAACGGCGGCCGTTGACCTTCGATTGGGAAAAGTCGCCCCAGGGGTGGGCCGGAAGGCCGGGAGCGACGCCTTGCCAGTCGTTCGTGTCTTGCCAGTTCGAGGATCGGCCCAGTAGCCGGCCGTGCTCATCCCAGACCGCGTAGACATCTTCGGGCGGGAGGTGCAGATCGGCCTGGTCGAGCATGACATTGTCGGCGGGATCATTGGCGTCCTGGACGGCGCCCAGGACGGAGTCGGCGCGCCCGTGGAGCACGATGTCGAAGGCGCGGAAGTGGATGTGGCGCTCATAGCTGAAGGAGAGGACGACGACGAGGATGGCGGAAAGCAGCTCGACGGCAAGGACGGCGACGATAAGGCGGAAGGCGATGGAGCGGGGCTGGATGCGGAAGTTCATAGACCGGGCTCCGCGGTTGGGGGAGGGGTGGGATCGGGGCCGGACGAAGAGAGGCCGGGGGGAAGGCCGGCGGCCAGCCGATAGCCGCGTCCGCGCATGGTTTCAACGATGGGATCGGCCTCGGGAAGCGCGGCGTCGAGCTTCTTGCGCAGGTTGGAGACGTGGACCTCGATGACGTTGGAGTGGTGCTCCCAGTTGTAGTCGTAGAGGTGCTCGAGGAGTTCCTGCTTGCTGACGATGACGCGGGGCCGGTGGATAAGATATTCGAGAATGCGGTACTCGGTGGGCGAAAGATCGACGAGGACACCCTGGCGGCGGACGGACTGCTCCAGGGTGTTCACTTCCAGGCCGAGGAGGCTGAGGGTGGGGTGGGCCGCGCCCTTGCCGCGGCGGATGAGGGCCTTGGCGCGGGCGATGAGCTCGCCCAGGTCGAAGGGCTTGGCCAGGTAGTCGTCGGCGCCGGCGTTGAGCAACTGGATGATGGAGCCGGAGCCGTCTTTGGCGGTCAGGATCAGCACCGGGGTCTTATCGCGGCGGGCGCGGAGGCGCCGGAGCAGGCTGAGGCCGTCGAGCTTGGGGAGCATGAGGTCGAGGATGATGAGGTCGTAGCAGGCGTTGCCGGCCAGGTCGTCGCCGGTAAGGCCATCCTCGGCCCAATCGACGGCGAAACCGGGACCGTCGCGCAGGGCGGCGGCCAGGTTTTCGGCCAGGCGGACTTCATCTTCGACGAGCAGAACGCGCATAGGAGGGCTGGTGTCTCCAGGAATAGTATGAGGCAGAGAAGATTAAGCAGGGCTGAAGCGGCAGCCAAACGGAAAAGAGAGATGATATCTTAGAGCGGTTCCCCAACTCGCTTGCTTTGTCCTGAGAGATGCGGTTTTCGGGGCAAGGCAATTCTGGATCCCCTATGGCCGAAATCACAAAAGGAAGAAAGTGCTCAAGAGGGCGCTTGCCGGGGAGGACCCGCAGGGCCGCCCGGGCAACGGTGCTGGCGGCGATTACGATCGCGGCTTCGGTGCAGCTACGCGCTCAAGGAACTATCGACCCGAACAGCGAAGTTTGCGACTGGCTGAATTTGAAAGAGGCGGCGACCGTGGACGGGTTCGACTTCCACGCGTACAAGGACATAGAAAGTGGAAAGGCCTGCCTTGAAATACTCCGCGGCTCGCGCAATGGCGTGGTTCTCTACCGCAAGACGGCGGACAGCTTCGGCGAGTACAGACTTGGTCAGAAGGCCAACCCCGAATTCAAGATCCCGAAGATTGAAGCCGGGACGGATATCCTCAGCCGAGGGCGCCCGGACATGATCGTGACAGCCTGGTCGGGCGGGGCGCATTGCTGTTATGTTCACATGATCTTCGAGCTCAAACCGGAGCTGAGGGTGGTGGCGCGTCTCGATGACGGGGACGGCGATCTGGCCCACTTTGTGGACCTGGACGGCGACGGACACTACTACTACGAAGGGAACGATTGGACATTCGCTTACTGGGACGCCTCCTTTGCGGACTCAGCAGCGCCCGCAGTCGTTCTGCGCTTCGTGGACGACGACCATGGCGGCCGTTATCACATTGCGATGGACAAAATGCGCGGTCCCGAGCCCTCGGCGGAGCAGTGGACGAAGGCGATTCGTGACGCAAGAGACGCATTCGCACAGGGCAGCAGGCTTGGAGACGTCATTGGCTCGAAGCTGCGGAGCAACATGGTCCACATGATTTATACCGGGCATTCGAGGCTGGCATGGAAGCTGCTTGACGAGACCTGGCCCGCGCAGAAGCCGGGCAAGGAGAAGTTCCTCTCGGACTTTTGCTCGCAACTGAAGAACAGCCAGTACTGGGTGGATATGGAAGAGACCCTGGAAGCAGCGCCGCCCGCATGCTCGGGCGGAAAGCCGGACGACGCCGAACAGTGACCGCGATCGGGACCGCCGGATTGGGGTGCGATGCATTAACCTCGAAGTTGGTCTGGCTGGGTTGCGACAAGCGAGTGCGGCATTTGTGGGCTCCCACCTTTTTGCGACAGAGCCGCAACGGGATAAGGCGCGGAGGTTCGGTGCTTTCCCAGGTCTCCGAAGCAAGACCTGGGGCACCCAGCTTGGGGGCGGAGACGGCTATTTTGCGCGTGGTTCTTTCCAACATCGGGACGTTTGGGGACATCAATCCGCTGATCGCGATTGCGCTGGAGCTGAAGCGGCGCGGGCATGTGCCGGTGATGGCCGTGCCGGCGGTGTTTGAGGCTAAGATTCGGCCGCTGGGGATTGAGTTTCATGCGGTAAGGCCGGATATCGACCCGGAGAACAGCATCCTGGTGGAGATGGTTTACGACGTAAAACATGGCACCGAGCACGGGCTGCGGAATTTTCTGTTTCCGGTGCTGCGGCAGACCTATGACGACCTGCTGGACGCGGCGACCAAACCGGCGCGGGCCGATCTGCTGCTGCTGGGCGAGCTCAACTATGCGGGGCCGCTGGTGGCGGAGGTTACGGGCATCCCGTGGGCGAGCTATGTGCTTGCGCCGCTCTCGTTTTTCTCGGCATTCGATCCGCCGGTGCTGCCCATGTATCCGCGGTTGGCGCGGGCGGACAAGACGGTGCCGGGGATGGGACGGGTGATCAAGCGGCTGGCGCGGTTTGTGAGCCGCAAATGGCCGCAGGCGATCTACGATCTGCGGGCGGAGCTGGGCCTGGAGCGGGGCAGCAATCCGCTGTTTGACGCCAAGCACTCGCCCTGGCTGGTGCTGGCGCTGTTTTCGCAGGTTCTGGGCGCGGAACAGAAGGACTGGCCGGCGAACACGCGGATTACCGGGTTCTGTTATTACGATTCGGACGCGGGGAACGCGGCGCTGCCCGCGCATCTGGAGGCGTTTCTGGGAGCGGGGCCTGCGCCGGTGGTGTTTACGCTGGGATCGGCGGCGGTGCTGGCGGCGGGGAAGTTCTATGAACACTCGGCCAGCGCGGCGATCAAGCTGGGCGTGCGGGCAGTTTTGCTGATTGGGTCGGACCCGCGCAACCGGCCGCAGCAGGCGCTGCCGGAGTCGATTTGCGTGGCCGAGTATGCGCCGTATTCGGCGCTGTTCAAGCGGGCGGAGCTGGTGGTGCACCAGGGCGGCGTGGGGACCGTGGCGCAATGCCTGCGCGCCGGCAAGCCGATGCTGATCATGCCCTACTCGCACGACCAGCCGGACAACGGCCGCCGCATGCGCCGGCTGAAGGTGGCGCGGGTGATGCAGCGCTCGAGCTACACGCCGCCGAGGGTGGCGCGCAAGCTGAAGGCGATGCTGGAGGAGCCCTTGTTTGGCGAGCGCGCGGCGCAAGTGGCCGCGCGGCTGGAACACGAGGATGGGGTGGGCGCAGCGTGCGATGCGCTGGAGGAGCTGTATCGCGGGAACCATCCTTAGGACGTGTCCAACAACCGAGTTCGAAAAGTGCCGGTTGTGGTTCACGGTCTCCCACCCATTCGCAAAAAACGCGAATGGATGGGGCACGGAGCGCTTACGCCGGGTTGAAAATGGGCAAGTGCGAGTTTTTGGACGGGCTCTTAGAAAAGATCGGCGATTGGCGGAAAGGTCAGCAGGAAGCTCAGGATGAGCAGCGTGAAGGCGACGCTGCTCATGAGGCTCATCGCGACGGTCTTTTTCCGCCATTGGAGGTCGATGGCGACCCAGGTGATGAGCCAGACAAGAATGGCGGCAGTGGTTACGCCGGAGAGAACGCCGGTCGGTTTGTAGAAGACAAGAGCGGCGTTGACGGGTGCGAGCTGGTCGGCGGCGACGGCGAGGACGGCCAGGACGAAAACGCCGATGCCCGCCGAGAGAATGGCGGCTGCGCCGGAGCCGTTGGTGAGCGCGGGAGGATGGGACTGGGAAGCGCGAGCGGGCAGGTTCATTTTTCCCCTCCGCGGCTGAGTTGGATGACGGGTCCGCCTTGTACGGGAGCGTTTTTGTTGAGCATGGCGCCGAAGAATCCGGCGACCCCGGCGGCGATGAAGGAAGCCGCCGCGAAGCCAAGCACAGCGGCGCGAAGCTGCTTATGGTTGACCAGGTCGCGACCGTAGCGGATGAAGACAAACGCAACCATGGTGATCGAAATTGGGGCGAACCAGGCGACGTGCTCCTTCCACTCCATGCCGAGGGAGTGCCAGCCGGCGGTGGCAGGGCTCGACAGGAGCAGGCGCTGGGGAAACAGGGAGAGATCGACTGTGCCGGGAGGTGGAGCGGCGCGGTACCACGGGTAGATGACGTAAGCCCCGGTGAGCACAGCGGCCCAGGCAAGCACCGCCATCGAGATCAGGTAGATTTTCAGGAAGCGTTCCTGGCCAGGCGTGGAGCCAGATGCCGGGGAAGGGGTGGTCAGACGCCATAGCTCCACCAACGCGCCGGACGACGCGAGCAGATAGAGGGCACCGAATCCCATGCCATGAATCATCGTCCACAGGCTGCGCAGTGTGATTTCCATTGCGATCCGCCTTTCCCTTTCGAGGATGAGGGTATGGCCGCCGTCGGGGCTGCTCCATACTCATTGCCGCGCCTTACTCATATCCGCTCCTCGGGGTTCGTGCAGAGATCATGGCGTCGGCCGCGGTCTTCTTGCCGGCGTCCTTGTCTTTGTCTTTTCCCCAGGTCTTGTAGAGGCCGAGATAGGCGTAGTTCTCGGTTTGTCCGGCGACGGAGTGCCCGTAGGCGAAAAGAAGTTGCAGGCCGGGTGACTTGAAGTGATAGTAGCCGCCGGCGTCGATCAGGGTTGAGGCTTCAATTTGCGCGGTTGCGATACCTTCTTTGGCGTGAGAAAAGACCTCTGCCGAAAGTTCCAGTCTCTCGTTGACGACTTTCTTTACGAGATAGCCGCCGTAGAGATAATCGCGATAGCCGGTCTGCGGAACGACCGCGTAGCCAAGGCCGCCGACCAGGCTCCAGGAGCCGAACTCCTTTTCCGCCCAGAGGGGCAGCTTATACCAGACGCGGCCCACGCCGAGGCCCCTGGTGTAACTGCCGGTGGGAATCTCAAACATGGTGAAGCTGCCGATTTGCGGGCGGTGGGGGGTCTGTTTGATGAAGCCGAATTTGACGCCAAGCTCCATGTCGGTGAGGCCGAAGGCGCCGGGGCCGGCTCCGCCCGGAGCATAGACGGGGTTGTTGGACGGGACCGCGGCGCCGAAGGGCAGGATGGCGTGAAGCTGAATATTCGGGATTGCTCCCCAGTTGAATTCGAAGGCGGGGCCGGTGGGGTCAGCTTCAACCGGGGTGCCGTCGAAGGTGCTGAAGATGTAGAACTCGTAGTGGCCGAGATCGACGGGGGTGGGATCGTCGGTTTGAAAGGGAGGGCCCGCCTGGGCGCTGAGCTTTACCGCGGTGAGGACAAGAAACAACGACAGCGTCAGCCTTGCGCCGCGGATGCAGGCTCGGATCATAGCGGCCGATCCGGCGCGGCGATCCGGGTTCCTCTCCTGGAGGCGATGCATCATGGGGACAATATATATCGAATTTCGATATTAGCCAATGCGCAATGAAAGCAAGATCGGTATATTCATGGTGTGTTGCAACAACAGCGGGAACTCTATTTTGGACTGATCCGGATCCATGTGCTGGTGCACGCGGCGCACGAGCCCATCTTCGGGCTGGCGATGATGGAGGAGCTGG
>JARLGE010000299.1 GCA_031296215.1 Occallatibacter sp. | reverse complement strand
TGCGCCGCGCAGGCGATCTTTCCGGTTGTTTGGTGGTTTGCGCGGGGGTTGAAACCCCCGCCTCCCTCCGGCTTTCGAAGGCGCGGCTGCGGTGGAGGAGTTCGGGGCGAGCGGCATCGTGCGGACGGTCGAGGTTTGTGCTCTCCCACCCATCCGCGATAAAGCTGCGGATGGATGGGGCACCCGGCTTGATTTGAGAAAGGGACGATCGCGCGGCTGACGCCGCGCAGGCGATCTTTCCGGTCGTTGCGGGTGATTTGCGCGGGGGTTGAAACCCCCGCCTCCCTCCGGCTGCTTCGATTCGCGGATGCGGTGGAGGAGTTCTGGGCGGGCGGCATCGTGCGGACGGTCGAGGTTTGTGCTCTCCCACCCATCCGCGATGAAACTGCGGATGGATGGGGCACCCGGCTGCACCTCCCGCGATGAGGCAGCGAAAGGCCCCGCTCCCTATGAACAAGAGACTTTTCGCCACGCCCCTACGGGGCTGGAGATTGGTTTTGGCCGCATTCCCAGGACTGCGCTGCGCTTGTCCTGGGCTATTTTCATGCCGCCCCTCCGGGGCTGACGTTGGCGCGGCTTGTTCATCCCCGCCGTAGCTCGCTGCGGCAAGCCAGGCTGCTGAGGATGACAGAGCCTATATTTATTGGGCATTTCGAGGGAAATTATATGTCGATATGGCTTAGAGCTTTTGGGTGCGCTGGACGGCGCGGACGCCGGGGACGCGGCGGATGCCGAGGACCATGCGGTTGAGGTGGTGGAGGTCTTCGGCTTCGACGACGAATTCGATGACGGCCTCGCCGTTGTCCGCCTGGCGGATGTCGACGCCGCGGATGTTGGTGTTGTCGTCGGAGATGACGGCGGTGAGCTCCTTTAACATGCCGGTGCGGTCGTCGCAGAAGATGGTGATCTTGACCGGATAGCGCTGCGGGCGGCCGGCGGACTGGTCGCCGACGCGGGACCACTCGACGGCGATGCGGCGGTCGCTCTCGTAGAGCAGGTTCTGGACGTTGGGACAACTGCGGGCATGGACGGCGACGCCCTTGCCGCGGGTGACGTAGCCGATAATCTCCTCGCCGCGAATGGGGTTGCAACAGCGGGCGCGATAGACGAGCAGGTCGTTCTGGCCTTCGACCTGGAGCGAGTCCGAGCCGGTGAGGTGGAGCTTGCGGACGGCGTCGGACATGGCCGCTGCGCCGGAGCCCGGTTTGGTCTCGGGCGTCTCGGCTTCCGGCGGGTTGGTGATGCCGGGCGCCAGTTTGCTGAGCACCTGGTGGGCGGTGTGCTTGCCCTGGCCGAGCGTGGCGAGCAGATCGGCGGCCGTGGCTACGCCGTATTCGCCGGCGATGCGGCTCAGATCCTGGTCGTCGATCTGGCTCATGGGCACCTTGAACTTGCGCGCCTCGCGCTCGAGGAGCTTGCGGCCGATTTCGACGGCGCGGAGGCGCTGGTCTTCGTTGAGCCAGTGCTTGATCTTGTTGCGGGCGCGGGGGCTCTTGACGAAGGTGAGCCAGTCGCGGCTGGGCTTGTGATCCTTCTGGGTGACGATTTCGACGATGTCGCCGGTGCGCAGCTTGGTGCGGAGGGGGACCATGCGGCCGTTGACCTTGGCTCCGACGCAGGTGTGGCCGACCTCGGTATGAATCGTATAAGCGAAATCCACGGGTGTGGCGTCGGAGGGAACCACAACCACCTTGCCCTTGGGCGTGAAGGTGTAGACCTCGTCGGGATAGAGGTCCATCTTGAGGCTGGAGAGGAACTCGTTGGGGTCGGTCATCTCCTTTTGCCACTCGACGAGCTGGCGAATCCAGTTGAGGCGCTCCTCGTCGCGGGCGGTGACGGAGCCGTCGCCGGCCTTGTACTTCCAGTGGGCGGCGATGCCTTCTTCGGCGATGCGGTGCATCTCCTCGGTGCGGATCTGGACCTCGAACTGGTGGCCGCTGGCGCCCATGACGGTGGTGTGGAGCGACTGGTAGCGGTTGGCGCGGGGGATGGCGATGAAGTCCTTGATGCGGCCGGGGACAGGCCGCCAGAGGGTGTGAATCATTCCGAAGACCGCGTAGCAGGAGGCTACATCCGGGGTAATGACGCGCACCGCCAGCAGATCGTAGACCTGGTCGAAGGAGACCTTGGAGCGCTCGATCTTCTGAAAGACGGAATAGAGGCGCTTGATGCGCCACTCGACGCGGGCCTCGATGTTGTTTTCGCGCAATTGCTCGACCAACGTGTCTTCCACGCTGTGCAGAAACTGCTCGCCCTCGCTGCGGCGGGCCTCGACCGCCTCAGCCACCTTCTCGTAGCTGACCGGGTCGATGTAGCGGAAGGCCAGGTCCTCGAGCTCGCCGCGCACCTTGCCCATGCCCAGCCGGTGGGCGAGCGGAGCGTAGATGTCCTGGGTCTCGCGGGCGATGGCTTCCTGGCGATCAGGCTTGAGGTGCTCGAGAGTGCGCATGTTGTGGAGGCGGTCGGCCAGCTTGATGAGGACGACACGCACATCGGAGACCATGGCCAGCAGCATCTTGCGAACGTTTTCCGCCTGGCGGTCTTCGCGGTTGGCAAACTGGATTTTATCGATCTTGGTGACGCCCTCGACGATGTGGGCGACCTGGTCGCCGAACTCGGCCTCGATCTCGGCGTTGGTGGCGGGCGTGTCTTCGACCGCATCGTGGAGGAGGCCGGCAGCGATGGCGGTGGCGTCGAGCTTCATTTCGGCGAGGACCTCGGCAACCTCCAGCGGGTGGACGATGTAGGGCTCTCCGGAGGCGCGCATCTGGCCTTCGTGGTGCTGGACGCAGAACTCCCAGGCCTTGCGGATGAGGGAAACATCTTCGCTGGGGCGATTGGCCTGGACCCGGCGCAGCAGGGATTCAAATCGCTGGTCGATGGGGCGTTGCGGAGGGGGAGGCGGGACGGTGCGCGGGACAGGCTCAAGCTCCCCGGCAGGAGACGGGGGCGCACCTAGAGCATCTGCCGGAAGGATCTGCCGGGCACTCGCCATACTTCATTATAGGCCGCTTGCGTTCCCGGCGCACCTTTGGCCGGCGGCACGGCTTCGATGGTGCGAAGTTCTGCCCCGCCGCTCGATTATTAGCGCGGTTTCGCAGCTTTTGAATCGGGCGGCGATTGGATAAGTGATAACTATCGATTCCGCTTAACTCCCGAGGCTTCAACCTTATCGAAAGAAGTAGCAATTTTCGAAGCATCGAAGATAGGATTCTAACTCGTAAATCAGCAGACAGATGCGCCTGATCAAGAACTCGATTTGGGCAGATTCAGGGCCTTTCCGCCTAACTCACTTTATAGCTCGAGCTGTAGGGAAAAGTACTGCTTATGCAATGAAAGGTTAGGCTTTCCTCAATTGGTTCGTCGGTGCCGATGGAATGCCTTGAGTGTGCTTGCCGTCACATCCCATCTACCCCATAGGAGGAGTAAAGTCCCCTTCGGACTCTAGCGGTTCCCCAATCGCTTTGCAGCGGAACCGCAGCTTTCATGTGGCTTTGTCTTGAAGACGGCCAACCTTTGCGGAACCACAGAGGGAAGTTGCAATGTGGCGCCGCGGGAGAGGTCCAGAACCGAGGAACTTATGCTGAAACGCCTTTTAGTTACAGCCTTGACCGCGACGCTAGCGGTAGGCATGAGCTATGCCGATCAATCCAATGGGAAAGTAACCATTCCCGTGAACAAGACCGCGGCTACCAGCGGCAAGCAGATGTATGCCGGATATTGCGCGCCGTGTCACGGCGTGGACGGCAAGGGCCAGGGGCCGGTTGCCCCCGCGCTGAAGACTCCCCCCACCGATCTGACGGTCCTGGGCAGGAACAATCATGGGAAGTTTCCCGATACGCACATTGTCTCCGTGCTGCAGAACGGCACCAATCTTCCGTCGCACGGCACGGCCGACATGCCCGTGTGGGGACCGATCCTTGGTAAGATGAACCAGTCCAACCCGCAGGAGAGGGCGCTCAGAATCAGCAATTTGAGCCGCTATCTGGAGACCCTGCAGGTGAAGTAGGAGCCGGCGGCACCTTCGCTCCCGGCCAAGGAGCGAAAGATGAAGCCGCGCAACCCGAGAACCGACTCGAACCAGAAGGCGCCCAGGGCCCAGAAACCCCAGGCGCCTTTTGACCGGATTCACGAGAAACCCCCTCAAGCGCACCGATCGGAGAGCCAGTCCGGCGGCGGCCTGGAAGCCCGCGAACCCGAGCGAGCCGTGTATTCCGCAGGGAAGCCGTCCAAATCGAATCGCCCGCAACCCCGGCAACCCGGGCGCGGCGCAATTGCCGGAAGCGTCACGGGCGCCGTGGTGAATCGGCGCGCCGCCGACCGGCTGCGGGGCGGGCATCTTTGGGTTTATGCGTCGGATATCGAATCGATCGAGCTGCCCGGAGCCGCTTCGGATCCCCCTCCCGCGCTGCTGCCCGTGGCCGACTCGCGCGGATTGCTGCTGGGGACGGCGCTGTACAGCCCCTCGTCGCAAATCGCCCTGCGCGTGGTGTCCAGAGAGGCGATCGACGAGACGGCCTGGCTGGATCTGCTGGCCCGCCGCCTGCGCCTGGCGATTCTGCGCCGCCAACCGCTGCTGAACGACCAGACCGATTCCTGCCGGCTGTGCTTCAGCGAGGCCGACGAGCTGCCCGGCCTGGTTGCGGACAAGTACGGCAGGCTGGTGATTCTGCAGTTGCTGGCCAAGGGGCTGGATTCCGCGGCGGTGCGGGAGACCTGCGTGCGTGTGCTGAAGGAAGAGCTGGCGCCGACGGCGATCCTGGAGCGGCCGGACCCGCGGGTGCGCGAGTTGGAAGGGCTGTCTGCGCCCAGCCTGGAGGCGCTTTTTGCCGACGCCGGCGCGGGTTCAGTCTTCTCGACGCAATTCCGCCTCAACGGCCTTTTGTTTCAGTACGATGCGAATGCCGGGCAGAAGACGGGCGCCTTCCTGGACCAGCGCGACAACTACGCGGCTGTGCAGCGCTGGGCGCAGACGCTGGAGGCGCACTGGGAGGGGGCCGGCCGGGCGCTCGACGTGTGCTGCTACCAGGGCGGGTTTGCGCTGCACCTGGCCCAGGTCTGCGGGCAAGTCACGGGGATCGACGCGTCGCGCTCGTCGCTGGAGGTGGCGGAGCGAAACTTCGCCGCCAACCGCGACCGCATGAAGGCCGAGGTGGACTGGGTGGAGGGCGACGCCTTCCAGATTCTGCGCGACTGGTCGGACGCGGGCGAGAAGTTCGACGCCATCGTTCTCGATCCGCCCGCCTTTGCCAAAACCCGCCGGGCCGTCGAGGGCGCCCTGCGCGGCTACAAGGAGCTGAACCTGCGCGCCCTGAAGATGCTTCGCCCCGGCGGGCTGCTGGCTACCTTCTCCTGCTCGCATCACGTGGGCTGGGCAGAGCTTGAGGCCACGGTGGCCTCGGCCGCGGTGGACGCAGGACGGAGGGTGCGGTTGCTGGAGAGGCGCGGCGCCGCTCTCGATCATCCGGTGGTTCTGAATCTGCAAGAGACCGAGTACCTGAAGTGCCTGCTGCTGGAAGTGGAGTGATCAGGCCTGGTTGATGGGCTGGCTCAAGCGCGGGTGGGGCCGCAACCGGCCCAGCCATTGGGGCCACCTGTGCCCGGTTGGGGTGGAAGCTGTGCGGCTTTCATTGCCTGGCTCCGCGCGCAGTTGCGCCAGGGTGTCCTTGACCATGGCCCGCAGCGATTCCGCCTCAAAGGTGCAGGAGCGCAGGTAGGCGGAGACGGTGAGCCCGGCCTCGGCGGCGCGCAGGCGTAGCTGTGCGCACTCGTCTCTGCTCAAGCGGATGGTGATGCTGGCGGACTTCAGGTTCCGGTCGTGGCTCTGGTCCTGGCTCTGGTCCTGGAGCCGATCCTGGATCTGATGCTGGTCCCGATCCTGGGCCGTGGTTGCATCTGTTGCGGCCTCAAGCTCCACGGCTGAACTTTGAAGGGCAGAATCGCCGGCCGGGGGCACGTCCAGGACAGGGTCGGGCAGCGGTTCCGCGGGCTGGGTGAGGGAGCGGTCGGCCAAGTCCGGCGACCGGTAGCGGGAGTGGGCGCGCAGGGCCCGTTCGTAGCTGAGGGTTGCGACGTCGTCGGCAAGATCGTCGCTACTCCAAGCCGGCTGGCGGTCGGAGGAGGAGGAGGGCGAGGCCAGGGCGGCGAGCAATCCGGCAAAGGTCGGAGAGGTGGGAGAGGTCGCCGGGGCGGCTGGCTGCTGCATGGCTTGGAGCATACCCCGCCGGGGCGGCGAGCATGAGGAGATTGCCCTGGGCGGGGCGGCAACCGATTCCGGCCGGGGGACGGAGCGGCGCGATTCCCAAACTGGGACCGTCTCGCTCAGCCAACGATCGACTCCAGCAACTCGGGGTCGGGCAACACCCTGCCGGGAAGGCGGAGCAGCCGGGTGACGGCTTCGGCCGACATGGGGCGGGCAAACAGATAGCCCTGGCCGAAGCGGCAGCCCAGTTGGCGGAGCAGGCGATATTGGTCGCAGGTCTCGATTCCCTCGGCGACCACGTCCATGCCCAGCACCCTGGCCAGCTCGATGATGGTGCGGACGATCTGCAACGGCTGGTCGCCATCGGTCATGCGGCCCACGAAGGAGCGGTCGATCTTGAGCACGTCAAAGGGAAACGAATGGAGGTGATTGAGCGAGCTGTAGCCGGTGCCGAAGTCGTCCATGAGCAGGGAGACGCCGAGGCGGCGCAGGCTTCCTAGCACCTCCAGGGCAATGCGCATGTTGGGAATCAGGCTGGACTCGGTCATCTCCAGCCCTAGCTGGCGGCTGGAGATGCCGTATTGGAGCAGGAGCGCCTCGACGTGGTCTGCCAGCCCCGGGCGCGAGAACTGCCGCGCAGAGAGGTTCACGCATACCCGGAGCGACTTGTGGTGCGGATCTTCGCGGCACCACTTCTGGATCTGACCGCAGGCCTCGGAGAGCCCCCAGTCGCCGATGGGCACGATGAGCTCGCTCTCCTCGGCCAGGGGAATAAAATCCATGGGCAGAATGAGCCCGCGTTCCGGATGGGCCCAACGGATGAGCGCTTCCAGGCCGACGATCTTACGGGTGGTGAGTTCCACTTCGGGCTGGTAATAAAGCACAAACTGGCGTTGATCGAGGGCGCGGCGGAGATTTTGCGGCTGCGGCCAGCCGCTGGGCGTGGCCAGCGCAGGGCTGGAGGTGCGAAGGCGCCGTGCGCTATGCACGGTAAAGGCATTGCGCAAGCGGCGCAGTTCCAGTTGGCCGGCCACCATGTCGGCCAAGCTCTCCAGCGTCCGCAGTTCGTTGGGGTCCATACCCACACGAGGATTGCGGCCAAAAATGGTGAGCACTCCCAGAATTCGGTTTTCATGGGAACGCACCGGAGCGCTGGCAACAAAGGCCAGATCCATGCCTTTGACGATGAGAAACGGCCGAGTGTGCTGGGGGTGCTTGGCGAGGTCGGGAATCACCACTGGGCCGTCCTGGGCCAGGACCATGTTAAACAAGGAGTTTTCCCGCGGAAGCTCGCGAACGGGATGGCCGGAATGCGACTTGATCCAGACGCGGCTCTGGTCGGCAAATCCGAGCAGCGCCGCGTCGGCCTGAAAATACTCAACGCTCAATCGTGTGATGGCATCGTAGCTTGCTTCCGGCTCGGTATCGAGAATCCCGGTGGAAAGCAGCGCGGCGAGGCGGGCAGCTTCCTGTTCAAGCTCGGTATTGTCAACCTCCACCTCTACATCGGGCATGTCAACTCCGGCACGGCGATTGTGGCGCAAGCACGATCTCGGCCGGAGAGTCCCCCTCCCTCCGCCAACCGGCTGTGCAAGGGGTCCTCTTGCGGCTCCCCGGCCTCTCCGCGCTCGATCTTTCCGGGATTGGCTGCGACAGCGCCCTTCGAGCGCACGGCTCGGGTCCCGTATTTCTCTTATCGGGGGGATTAGCGAGGGCATGAGATTACCTGCGAACTATTCTGCTGAGTTCTCGCAGCGGCAGGTGGGGGGTGCAAAAGGCTGTGGAAACCCGATGCGGGGCTATGGATGATTTGACCGGCCGCCGGCCTGGCCCGTTTCGGTCCAAAGGAAGGCAAGCTGGTCGGCATCGTCTTGCACTTGCTGATCCACGCTAACCCCGGCCGAGTGTCCGCCGGCCAGGCTATCGTGGAGCAGGATGGGCCTGCCGCTGGAAGACGCCGACTGCAGGAGCGGGGTCATTTTGCGGGCATGGAGGGGGTCTACGCGGGTGTCGCTGTCGCCGGTAAAGAACATCACCGCCGGGTAAGCCGTACCCGCTTTTACGTTCTGGTAGGGCGAGTATTTGAGCAGGTAGAGGAACTGCTTGTCGTTGTCGGCGACGCCGAACTCGGTCATCCAGTAGGCGCCGACTTTGAACTTCTGGTAGCGCAGCATGTCGAGCAGCGGATAGCCGCACCAGACGGCCGAGAATAGCTCTGGCCGCTGGGTGATGGAGGCGCCCATCAGCAGGCCGCCGTTGGAGCGGCCGCTGATGGCGAAGTGCTGCGGCGCGGTGTATTTCTGGGCGATGAGGAACTCGGCGGCGGCAAACCAGTCGTCGAAGACGTTCTGCTTTTTCTCGAACATTCCGGCCTGGTGCCAGCTTTCGCCGTATTCGCCGCCGCCGCGCAGGTTGGGCACCGCGAACCAACCGCCCTGCTGGAGCCACCAGGCCCAGACCGGGCTCCAACGCGGGGTCATGCTCAGGTTGAAGCCGCCGTAGCCGGTCATCAGGAGGCGCTCGCTGCCGTCCATCTTCAGTCCTTTTTTGCCGGCGATGAACATGGGGATACGGGTTCCGTCCTTGGAAGTGAAGAACACCTGCTTCAGCTCGTAGTCACTGGATTGGAAGGGCGCCTTGGACTGGAAGAAGACCTCGCGCTTGCCGGTGGTTGTATCAAGCCGGTAGATGGCGGGGGGAACGATGCAGGAGGAAAAGGAGAAATAGCCGAAGCGATCGGTGGGGCGGCCCAGAATGCCCGAGGGCGTGCCGATGCCGTCGTAGTCCACCGTGCCGGCCGGCTTTCCGTCCAGCGTGTAGACGGATGTTTCTGTCTTTACATCGTTGAGCCGGTTTACGTAGAGCTTGCCGCCCACAATCGACCAGGCATCGATCACGTGACGGCCTTCGGGGACGATCGACTTCCAAACGTCGGGCAGAATGCCGGGATCGGCTTTCAGGATTCGCCCCTTGGGCGCTTGATAGTCGGTCTTCACAAACCACGCTCCCCCGGCGCGGATGGCGTGAAAGCGGGCCTCGAGGCCCCAGACCAGCACATCGAAGGGCGAGTCGGGTTTGCCACCCCCGCGACTAAGACCTGTCGCTGGGGACCCCGGTTTGGTCAGGTCGCGGAAGACAATGTCCACACGGCGGGCCGGAACGCCGCGCGAGATTTCGACGAGCAGGTAACGGCCGTCGTCGGTGATGGTGGCGGAGAACAGGTCGTTGCCCTCGAGCGGCTCGCCGCGAAACTCGTGGCCGAAGATCAGCGTGTCCCGCGCGTTGCGCGTGCCCAGGATATGTTGGTAGAGCAGCGTGCCATTGCGGTCGTTGCGGGCGTAGTAGAGGCTCTTGCCATCCGGCGCGAATGTCACGCTGGAGTAGCGGGCCGCGGGCAGCTCGTCCTCCAAGGATTTGCCGGTCTTGACGTCAAGGAAATGAACGCTTGCCTCATCCGCGCCGCCCTGCCGCATCCAATAGGCCAGCAGCGATCCGTCGCGGGAGACGTCGTCGATGCCGATCGACGTGTTGGGGTCGCGGGTCAGCTTGGCCGGGTCGATCAGCCGCTGATCGGGCTTGGCGGCGGGGGAGTTTGCGCCGACAGTCTTCTTGCCCGGGGTTTCGGTCCAGCCGTGGCGCACGTAGATGGAAAACTGCTGCTCGCCGGCCGAGCGCTTGCGGAAGAAGTAGAGGCCTGCGCGTTCCATGGGAGCGCCGGCCTCGGAGACGTTTTCGAGGGCATCCAGATCGTCCTGGGCCTGGGAGCGAATCTTTACCTGCTTCAGGTAGCGATCGGTGTAGGCGTTCTGGGCGTCGATGAAGGCGCGTGTCTCGGCGCTCTTTGCGTCTTCCAGCCAGCGGTAGCTGTCGGGGATTTTGATTCCGGAATAGTCGTCGCTGACGGGAATGGCTTCGACGGGCGGCGGGGCGGGCAGGGTAATGCCGTCGCGGCCATGAACGGTCTGCGCAACCGGACCGGGAATGGTCTGGGCAACCGCGCTGGTCCCGATCCCCATCCCGAGCAACAATCCCAAGCAAAAGGCTCCCTGCATGCAATGGCCTCCTGCGGAAAGCATATCGCAGAGGCGGAAGCCCTCTTTTCATTTCACCGGCTTGTGCAGCGCTTCGGAGCAGGCTTTGAAGCCGTGTCCAAACAAGAGACGGAGTTCCGGTTACAGTGATGACTGAACGATCAAGGCCGAAGGGGAGGTGGTTTGGTTGGAAAGAATTCAGCGAGTTAGCCCCCGCTTCGCGGGGATAGCAGGTTAGCGGGTTGGCGGGCGCATTGATCGGCGCTGGTTTCTTGCCTGCGCGGGTCGGCGAGGCCGGTGGAAGGCTGGTGGAGAGTCGAGCAGAGGCACTCTTGGTTCCCTCCCTGGTCCTGGCGAAGCGGACAGGGAGATGCCCCCGCTAGAATCAACTTTAGTGGCCGACGCGCCTCCAACCCAACCTTCTCCACCCGCGCGCTCACCTTGGGCGCGCGGCATGAGGCTGCTGCGCCCTTCGCACACCCACACGGCCTTTTCGGCGACCGTCATCCTGATGGTCTCGACGTTTCTGTCGCGCATCATCGGGCTGGTGCGGGTGCAGTACATCGTCTGGCTCTTCGGGCGCGGCATGGAAGCCGACGCGCTGAATGCCGCCTTTGTGCTGCCCGACATGATCTCCTACTTCCTGGTGGGCGGCGCGGCTTCGATCACCTTTGTCACCATCCTGACGCGCTACCGCGACACGGGGCGCGAGGCGGAGGGCGAGCGGTCGCTCTCGGTGATTCTCTCGACCATGTATATCGTGCTGGGCAGCGCCATTGTGCTGGCGGAGATCTTTGCCCCGTGGTTCGTACACCGCTGGTTCAACGGATTCGATCCGGAGCGGGCGGCGCTGTGCGTGCGCCTGACCAGGATTCTGCTGCCGGCGCAGCTGTTCTTCCTGGCGGGGGGAATTTTCGGCGCGGTGCTGATGACGCGCAAGCAGTTCAGCGCGCAGGCCTTTGCGCCGCTGATCTACGGACTGGGCACCATCGTGGGCGGGCTGCTGCTGGTGAAGCAGATCGGCGTCTCTTCGCTGGCTATCGGCACGCTGGTTGGGGCGTTTGCCGGCCCGTTCCTGCTGAACTACGCTTTTGCCCGGCGCACCGGGCTGCGCTATCGCTTCCTGATCGACAGCCAGGACCAGGGGCTACGGGAGTGGGTGCGGATGTCGCTGCCGCTGATGATCGGCGTATCGCTGGTCACCTTCGATAGCTGGATCATTGTCCACTTCGCCTCCAAGGTCGGCGGCGCCGTTTCGCTGATGAGCTATGCGAAGCAGATCTCCTCGGCGCCCACGGCCATGCTGGCGCAGGCGGCGGGCGCGGCCTCGATGCCCTTCTTCGCCAGCCTGTGGTCGCAGGAGAAGCGCTATGAGTTCGCCGTCAACGTGGCCGATTCGGTGTCGCGCGTGGCCGGGCTGGGGCTGCTGGCCGCCTCCGGCATGGTGGCGCTGGCCGGCCCGCTGGTGGAGCTACTGTTTCTGGGCCGACGATTTTCTTCCGGCGACGCGCACGAATGCGCGACCTACTTCGCGGTCTTTTCGGTCTCGATGTCCCTGTGGGCGGCGCAGTCGATCTATGCGCGCGCCTTTTACGCCGCAGGGAACACCTTCATTCCCATGGCCGCCGGAACCGCGATCACGCTGGCTTCCTGGCCCATCTATGCGGCTTTCTACCAGGCTCACGGCGCCATGGGCCTTGCGGTTGCCTCGGACCTGGGCATCGCGCTGCAAACCCTGGTGATCGCGTTGCTGCTGCACCAGCGGCGCATGGTCTCGCTGGCCAGCCTGGACTACGCGGAAATGGGCCGCTGCCTGCTGGCCGGCCTGGCCGCGGGCGGGGGGGTCTGGGGAGTTCTTTGGGGCCTGGGCAGGCTGCCCGGAGGCCTGCTCCATCCGCATCTGGCGGCGCAAATCCGCTGGATGGACCTGGCTGAGCTGGTGGTGGGATGCGCTCTGTGGGTGGTCATCACGCGATGGGTTTTGGAGAAGACGGGCTCGGCGCTGCCCAGGGTGGCGATGAAGCGGTTGGGGCTGGGATAAGGCAGTCTCAGGAGAGAAATTTGAAGGTCTTGCCCTTGGGCATTGCCTTCATCTGTCTGAGGAACTCGCCCTCGTCGATTTCCTGGGGCCAGCCCAAATTGATGGAGATTTGTATGTCCTTAATGCCGGAAGGGTCTGGTTCCGTATTGATTGCTTGAAGTACCACAAGCTGTGCAATGTCGCGAAAGAACGCTTTCCTGCCATCCTGAATGGGCTTATAGGCAAATTGCATTCTCTTGTATAGGTCGTGCATGGCAACATTGTCTTCATCCAGAAGAACCTTCAGAATTTCAATCTGCCGCTCCCCGATCACTCGCTTCCGTTTTGTCTCCAACCGGTTGAAGAGGCTGTACATGGTGTCGCGGAACAGGGCGCGCTGCATCTGTTTGCGAATCTCAGCCGTGAGCCGCTCGCACTGGATGCGGACGCCGCGCAGGGCGAAGATCAGAAAAGGCGTCAGATCGTGGCTGCCCCGCCTCACCTCGCTCAAGATGCGCAGGTACGCGGGCTTCTCATCGTAGTAGTAGTTCGACATGGCGACAAAGGCGCGGTCGGTGAGCCCGGCGCGGCGCAGCAGCAGCGCCTCTATGGCGCGAGCGGTCCGCCCGTTGCCGTCGAGGAACGGATGCATGGCGGCCAGGTGATAGTGCAACGCCATGGCCTGCACCAGCGGATCGTGATCGCGGAATTCGGTTTGCGCCGATTGAAGCAGCCCGGCAAAAGCCTCCTCGCACGATGGTCCGCCTTCCGCGCCACGGTGCGGAGGAATGCCGAATGTCACGTTGGTATCGCGACCGCGTAACACCCCGGGAGGGCAGTGGTCCTCATCGCATCCGGTCACCAGGCTGCGATGAATCTCGCGGACCAAGTCGGCGGAGATCGGCCGGTCGGCGGGCAGCGAGCCAATCCAGCGGTAGGCGCGCATGGCGGCGTTTGCCTGGCGCTGCGAACGGGTGCGCAACTCTTCCGGTGAAACGTTGGGCCGGATCGCTTGGTCCAGTTCCTGCTCGGTGAATTCGGCGCCCTCGATCCTGCTGGTGCCGGCAACTTCCCGTTTGAGCTGCAATTCCTGGAGAGCCGCTACCCAGCTTTTTTGATACGGCAGGGTCGTGAGCGCTTGCACGGCCGCTTTGGCTTCGACAAGCGCCGCCATGATCGCGCTTGCGTCATAGAGGATCCAGCGTCTTGGCAGTTCATATCGAATCATTTCGTTTTCAAGTTCATATCCACTTCATTTCAAACTCATATTTTGTCATCTCTTTTATTATCTGTCAATTAAATAGTCTTCTACGCAATTCATTTATGGTTCGTATTAGTTTCATTCTCACTCTGTTTCAATAAGCATCCTTGCTTGAGCGAGGCCTTCCCCGAAATGGCTGCCCAACTGCCCTGCACCCCGGAAGGCTCCCGCAGGCACAAACACCCCTGCCGGGGCAGGGGTGTTTGTGTGAGAGCGAGCCGGGAACGTAGCTTGCGGCTAAACCGGCTTGGGTGCGTCGATGGCAGCAGGAGCCGACCCTGGCGTGCCCGGCTTGGCATCGGGCTTGCGGATGTCGATGCCGCCCTTGAAGAAGGCGCCGTCCTCGATGCTGATGCGGGCGGCGGCGACGTCGCCCGAGAGCGAGCCCTCGGCGCGAATGTCGACGCGGTCGGTGGCGGAGACGTTGCCGCGCACCTTGCCCAGCACGACGATCTCGCGGGCGGTGATGTTGGCCGCGACCTGGCCGTTGCGGCCCACGGTGACGCGGTTGCCGGGCAGGTTGATGCTGCCCTCGACCTTGCCGTCGATAAACAGCGACTCGGAACCGGTGATTTCGCCTTTGATGTAGAGGCCTTTTCCGATGGTGGCCTGCTCGCCGGTGGGCGCCGGGGTGCGGCTGGGGGGCTCAAAGGCGGGAGTCGGCTGGGCCGGGCGGGGCGGTTCCGGGGCGGGGGTGGGGGCGACTGAACCGGGCTGATTGGGTTTCCACATAGCGCTCAAGGTACTTCCTTTTCTGTCCTGACGGGACGGGGGGTTGCCAAGGCAGGGGCCACTGCCGCGGGCCCAAAATGACTGAAGGTACGGATCGCCGGCAGAGGTGCTGTCGGCGTTCCCGCAAGCGGCCGCTGCTAGGATGCTAACCCTCCGCAGTCCTAAGAAGCGTTCCCGCTTCGTTATTTTAACCGGTGCATGCCAAATCGGCCACTTCCCGGCTCGTCAATCCCAGCCGGTAGCCAACAGTGACAACAGGCTTTAGTGTGGTCAATTTGAAGTGCATCGAAGAATAACTGTAGATTCTTCGACTCACCACCCCCGAACTGAAAGACGTTCGGGGCCCCGTTCGCTCAGAATGACAGCAAATTTTGTATTGCGTATTTCAGACTCAGGAGGCTAGGTGCCGCCGGTAGAATGGCCGCTACGGGGGTGACGGGAATGGATGCGAAAGCAAGGGCCGCAGTTCTGTTGCTGGGAATCGTTGCTGGCGCAGTGGTCTGGGGGCAATCGCAGAGCGGCTCACCCAAGCCGCCTTTCGACCTGGTGATTGCCAACGGCCACATCGTCGACGGCACCGGCTCACCCTGGTACGCGGGGGACGTGGGCATACGCGAGGGGCGCATCGCGGCGATCGGCAGACTGGCAGCAGCGCCGCGCAAGCGCACAATCGACGCGGAGGGCAAGGTGGTGGCGCCGGGCTTTATCGACATGCTGGGCCAGTCGGAGCTGACCATGCTGGTGGATCCGCGCCTGCCGTCGAAGATCTACCAGGGCGTCACTACGGAGATCACCGGCGAGGGGGATTCTGTTGCTCCGGTGAATGACGCGATGCTGGAGGCCGACCACTCCGGCTATGCGCACCTGCACATCACGCCCGACTGGCGCACCCTGCGCCAATACTTTGCCCGCATCGAGAAGCAGGGCATGGGGATCAACCTGGCCAGCTACGTGGGGGCAACCTCG
>JARLGE010000298.1 GCA_031296215.1 Occallatibacter sp. | reverse complement strand
CCGCGGAGATTCTCTTCGAGCAGTTATTCCATGAGCGCGATTCCGGCGAGCCGGGCGCTCAAAAACCGGCACGGCAGATCAAGCTGAAGACGTGCCTGATTGCGCGCAGTTCCTGCGGTTGCGGTGCGCCGATTGCCTGAAAGTGAAAAGAGCGCGGCGCCCGGTTGAGAGCCGGACGCCGCTAGGAACTCCAAAAGCCTGAGCATTACTCGAGCTTTACGGCTGGCCGGCTGGATATCCCACGCGCACCGTCAGGATCTCGAAGGGATGAATGGGTGCGGTGACGGTATCGTTGGCAACTTTGAGCGCCCCGCCTTCTGGCTTTTCCATCAGGTTGGTGATGGTCGCATCCGTGGCGCCCTTGGGCACATGGAAGGTGACGTCCCCAGCCTTGCCTGCCCATTCATAGACACGGAAGATGAGCCCGTTCGAGTCTTCGGCTTTCTTGAGGGCGGTGAGAACCACGTTCTCCGGATTGACCGAGACGTAGGAGTATTCGGCCGGCAGGCTGCCCGCGTGCGCTGCGACTTGGGTGGCCTGGAGGCGGTAGTTGTATTCGTAGCCGTGCCGCACCGTGAGCGCCAGCATCCAGTCGCCGCCGTGCGGGTAGAGCGCATAGGTGAAGTGGTGGTGTCCGCGGTCGGCTTCCGGATCGGGCCAGGTGGGCGAGCGCAGCAGCGAGATGCGCAGCACGTTGTCCTTGCAGTCATAGCCGTACTTGGAGTTGTTGAGCAGGCTGAAGCCGTGCTCGGCGTCGCCCAGGTCGGCCCAGCGCAGCGCCGGCACTTCGAACTGCGCCTGCTCCCAACTGTTGTTGCGCGTGGTGGGGCGCTGGATGCTGCCGTAGGGGACCTCGTAGGTTGCCTTGCTGCTGGTGGCGGCCAGCGGGAACGCGGCCTTCAGCAGCACATGCGTCTCGTGCCAGTCGATGTCGCTGATTACGTCCACCTGATCGGCGCCCGCGTCGAGGGTAATTTCCTGCACGAACTTCGAACTCTGCCAGACGCGCGAGACGCGAATGGCGGCGCGCAGCGGTCCCTTCTCGACCAGTTCCACTGAATCGGCCTTATCGATCGAAGTCATATGGTCGAGCGTGCCGGGATCGATGTTCCACGCGTCGTAGTCCTTGGGCAGGTCCTTGAAGGTCTGCAACTGGTTTCCGCAGCCGCCCGGCGCCAACGCCTCGAAACTGGTCTTTTTGTCGTAGAGGCTGATGATGCAACCGGTCTGCGGGTCGACGGTAACCTTCAGCACGGAGTTTTCCAGCGTCAGTCCTTCCGCCTTCAGATCGGTGGCAAACGGCTTTGCGCCGGGGACGACGCGCAGCACCTTGTAGCCCAGGGACGGCACTTTATTTGCTTCGACAAGCAGCTTGTAGCTGTTGGTCTTCGCATCGCTCTTCAGCAACTGCGAGGGCACAACGCGGTTGGCCGCATCCACGACGGAGACGCCGCCCGCGGCCGCGGCCGGCATTTGCACTTCCACCGTCACCGGCCCGGAGCGCTCCCAGGCCAGCGGATTCAGCACCAGCACCGGTACGCCGCCGCCCTGCGTGTCGATGGCGGCTGCAATGGTCTTCAGCGATTTCTGCGAGATCTCGTCGGTGGCCCAGCGCACCTGGTCGTAATCCTGCTGCGCTTCCTTGTAGATGATGCCGATGCCGGAGCCCGCGGCCAGGTCGTGGAAGCCGTTGAATGTGATCTTCTTCCACGCCTCGGTGAGTTGATCAGCGGGGTAGGGCTTGCCCGAGAGCCACGCCAGCGACGCGAGTTTCTCGGCGTCGATGGCCTGCTCTTCGCTGTCGCGCATGTTGCGCTTGTGGTTGGCTTGCGTGGTCATCACGCCGCGGTGGTACTCGAAGTAGAGTTCGCTCTTCCAGGTCGGAATCGCGACCTCTCCATCGCCGGGCGAAACCGGCGCCTGGTATCCCTTGGCGATGGAGTCGTAGTCCCACACCTTCGAATCTGTTGCCAGCTTGCTCTCGACGCCGGTGAAGTAGCTCTGCGCGGTACCGAACTTCATCTTCGGAACAACCTTGCCCGGCTGCATCCAATGCACGCCTTCGTCTAGGATGGCCCGCGTCGGGCCGCCGCCGTGATCGCCGATTCCGTACAGGTCCATCATCTCCGTCAGCCCGGAGATATGCTCCCGTGCGATGCGCAGATCGTTGGCCAGGCGCACCGGGTTCAGGTTGTTGTTGGCGTAGTCGTGGGGGAAATAAGTGAGCACCTTGCTGCCGTCCGGCGACTCCCACCAGAACAGCTTGAAGGGAAACTGATTGGTGTCGTTCCACGCGGTCTTCTGCGTGACGAAGTAGTCGATGCCGGAGCGCTTGTAGATCTGCGGCAACTGCCACGTGTATCCGAACGAATCCGGATTCCAGCCGATCCTGACATCGACGCCGTACTCCTTCTGGAACCAGCGCTTGCCCACCAGGATGGAGCGCACCTGCGCCTCGCCGTCGGGCATGTTCAGGTCCGGCTCTACCCACATGCCGCCCACGATCTCCCAGCGCCCTTCCTTGATGCGCTGCTTGATCTCCTCATTCATTTGCGGATACTTGTCCGCGATCCAGGCGTTGTACTGCGCAGCCGACTGGGTGTAGGTGTAGTCGGGATACTCGTTCATCAACTGCAATGCAGTGCCGAAGGTGCGCTTGACCACGTCGACCGTCTCGGTCCACGGCCACAGCCACGCGGCGTCGATGTGCGAGTTGCCGGTCAGGTGCAGCGTCGCCTGCTCGAGCAGCGGCTTCAGGCCTTCAAGAGTCGACTGGGCCTGCTTCAGCGAGGCGTCGAACTTCCCCTGGTCCTTGGCATCCAGGGCCGCCAGATCGACCGCGCCCGTGGCCTTCTCCAAGGTTGCTGTGTCCGCGGCAAGATTCTTCGAAAGACTTGGAACCAGCAGCGCCGCGGAAAGAAGCTCCAGACGCAGATCCTCCGGATTGGGCCGGTTCTCAGGGAAGTCGATCTTCAGCTCGGCGCCGTCGAAGGTCTTCTTGTCGACGGTGTGCAGGAGCTTGACCGCGACCAGCACCTTGTCGCCGGGCATGGCCTTGTCGAAGAGGACGATCGGTTCCAGATCGTCGCCCAAGGCCACGCGCCGGCCGTTGAAGTAGACGATCTCCGGCATGGGGCCATTGGCGTCGGCATGGAAGTCGAACCAGATGCGCGCGCCGGTCAGGTCGTATCCGTGAAAACTCCGCGGAACCTCGACCCAGTGCCGGAACCACCCCGCCTCCTGCCCGGCGACAGAGTGCGCCTTCACCAACTGCCAGGCAGCGTCGTCCAGATCGGTGGACTCGCCGTGCGCCAGATCGCCGGCGTGGAACCGCCATTCTTCGGCCGGCAGCAGGTCCAGTTCGGTCAGCCGCGTCACCACGGCCTGGGTGTTGCCGTCGAGCGCTTTGACGATCTGCGCCGCCTGCTCCGCGGTCTGCGACCCAGCCGGCAGCGCGGCCAGCAGTCCCGCGCCTATGCCCAGCGTCGCCGCCAACAGACTCACGCTCAACGAACGCACTCCGATTCCTGTCAGGTTTTTCATTCCAGATCTCCCGTTTCAGTTGGCCCGCGGCGATGGTTGTTCTTTTCGCGTCCAGGCGTCGTCGCCACCAGGCCTGCGCGCATTATATCCCCGGATACATTTGACTGGAAACGATACCACACAAATTTTAGGTGCGCGCGAACGGCCCGCGTGAAGCCACGCCTCCTCAATGCAAACACACGTCCATTCTCAGGATGTGCTCAGCTAGCTCTTCAACGCCACGCGGATGTGCAGCTCTTTTAGCTGGTGGTCGCTCACCGTCGTCGGCGCGTCGGCCATTAGATCGATCGCTTTGGCGGTCTTGGGGAAGGCGATGACTTCGCGTAGGCTGGACGAGCCTGCCAAAAGCATCACGATGCGGTCGAGGCCCAGCGCAATCCCGCCGTGCGGCGGGGTTCCGTATTCGAGCGCGTCGAGGAAGAAGCCGAAACGGGCGCGGGCGTCGTCGTCCGAGATGCCGAGCGACTGGAAGATCTGCTGCTGCACGTCCTTGCGATGGATGCGGATGGAGCCGGAGCCGAGCTCGAGGCCGTTCAAGGCCAGGTCATAGCAGTTGGCGCGGACGCTGGCAGGGTCGGTGACCAGGTTGGCCATGTCGCGCTCATGGGGCGAGGTGAAGGGGTGGTGCGCGGGCATCCATTTCGCCGTGGCCAGGTCGTACTCAAACATGGGGAAATCAACGATCCAGATGGGGTGGAAGGCAGACGAGCCGTCGGTCGGGTTGGATGCGTTGCGGGCATGGGCATCTTCGACCACCTGCTCGGTGACGCCGAAGGCCTTGTGCCGGTCGGCATACTTTTTCGCCAGCTCGGTGCGGAAGTTGCCGGCGGCGGAGTAGACGTTGATCTCGCGCTCGGAGAGGCGGCCTTCGAACTTGGTGTCGCTGGCCTTGACGGGGTGGGCGGGGTCGCCGGCCACGATGATGACGAAGTCAGCTTCTGCGGCTGCGGCGAGCTCGCGGACCTTCGCGGCGCTTTCAGGGAAGCTCTTGGCCAGGCGCTTGAAATCGTCGATGAACTTGGCGCCCTTCTTCTGATCGAAGATCGGATGATTGTCTTCGCGCTCCTTACGGCTCAACTCGCCGACGTTCGGAATGCGCAGGGCGACGACCGGCAGCGCCGGATCGATTTGCAGCGTGGTCAGGGCTTCGCTAGTAAATGCCGAGCGCACATCGGTCAGGCCAGGCAGCCGCATATCGGGCTTGTCGGAGCCGAACTGGCGCATGGAGTCGTCGTAGGTGATCTTCGGGAAGGGCGTGGGCAGCGTGACGCCGGCGGCCGCAAAGGCCGAGGAGAGAAAGTCCTCGACGACGGCGAAGACGTGCTCCTGGCGCGGGAAGCTCATTTCGAGATCGACCTGCGTGAACTCAAGCTGGCGATCAGCTCTCAGGTCCTCGTCGCGGAAGCAGCGGGCGATCTGGAAGTAGCGGTCGAAGCCGGAGATCATGAGGATCTGCTTGAAGATCTGCGGCGACTGCGGCAGGGCGTAGAACTCGCCGGGATGGACGCGGCTTGGAACGAGAAAATCGCGCGCGCCCTCCGGCGTCGACTTTGTGAGGATGGGGGTTTCGATTTCGAGGAAGCCTTGGCGGCTGAGCGACTCGCGAATTGCAAGAGTAATGTCGTGGCGCAGGCGGAAGTTGCGCTGCATCTCCGGGCGGCGCAGGTCGACGTAGCGGTATTTGAGACGGACTTCTTCGTTCTGGATGGCCTCGTCGGAGGGCGAAAAGGGGGCCAGGCGGGTGTCGTTGAGGACCAGAAGCTGGGTCGCCTCGATCTCGATCTCGCCGGTGGGCATCTTGGGGTTGATGGCGTCCTGGTCGCGAAGAGCGACCTTGCCCACGGCGGCGACGACGTACTCGGGGCGGACCTGCTCGCCCTTCATGTGTCCATCGGGGGTGAGCTCCTTATCCAGGACAATTTGCGCGATGCCGGAGCGGTCGCGGAGGTCGAGGAAGATGAGGTTGCCGTGGTCGCGGCGGCGGTTGACCCAGCCCATGAGGACGACTTGCTGGCCGGCGTGGGCGGCCCGCAACTCGCCGCAGAGATGGGTACGTTCGAGACTGCCTAAAAAATCGAGCACTACGGGTTTCCTTTATCCTTTGGCGGATATTCCAACCATGAATGGGTACCCCATTCTTGCCGCGTTGTTGTCCTTGCGGCAAGGGTGGGATAGCGCAAACCTCAAACCTGCGACCCGTTGTTGAGGAAGGCCGCGAGTTCCGCACGAGGAACCTTGGTTTGTGCGCCAGTCGAGAAGGTCTTCACTGTAAGGATACCGGATTGGAGCTCATCTTCGCCCAGGATGACAATGGCGCGGGCGGACTTGTCGGCGGCTTCAAAGGATTTTTTGAGCCGGAAGCTGCCTTCTCCCAATTCGATACGAAGGCCGGCCTGGCGGAGTTCGCGGGCCAGGGCGAGGGCGGCGGGGTTGAGGGTTTCTCCTAAAGAGGCGATAAAGGCGTCCGCCTTGAGCAGCTTCTGAGCCGATTCGAGGGCCTGCAGGGTGAGAACGAGCCGGTCTTCGCCCATGGCAAAGCCGATGCCCGGAGCCTTGGGCCCGCCGATGGCTTCCGAGAGGCCGTCGTAGCGGCCTCCGCCGAGCAGGGCGTTCTGCGCGCCGAGGCCTCCGTGAGTGAACTCGAAGGTGGTGCGGGTGTAGTAGTCGAGCCCGCGGACCAGGCGGTGGTTGAGGGTGTAAGCAACGCCCGCTGCGTCGAGTGCGGCAGTGACGGCCGCAAAGTGCGCGCGCGAGGCGCCGTCGAGCGAGTCGGCGATGACCGGCAGCGTGTCGATGATGGGTTGGTCGGCGGGGACCTTGCAGTCGAGCACGCGCAGGGGATTGGTGACGGCGCGGCGCTGGCAATCCACGCACATCTGGCCGACCACGGGAGCGAGGGCCGCGCGAAGAGCGTCGTTGTAGCGGGCGCGGTCCGCGGCCGAGCCAACGGAATTCAGTTCAAGCGTCCAGCCGGTGATGCCTAGTTCGTCCAGCAGCGTGGCGAGCATTTCCAGGACTTCGGCGTCGCGCAGGGGACTCTCGCTTCCCGACGAGGGCGGCCCGATGACCTCGGCGCCGATCTGCGAGAACTGGCGATAGCGGCCCTTCTGCGGGCGTTCGCGGCGGAACTGCGGGCCGATGTAATAGAGCTTCTGCAACTGGCCGGACTCGCCCAGCCCGTGCTCGATGTAGGCGCGGACCACGCCGGCGGTGTTTTCCGGGCGCAGGGTGAGCGACTGCGTCTTCTCCGACTGCGCCCGCGCGCGGTCTTCCCAGGTGTACATCTCCTTCGAGACGATGTCGGTTTCCTCGCCCACGCTGCGGGCGAACAGGGCCGTGTCTTCGAAGAGAGGCGTGCGGATTTCGCCGAAGTTGTACCGGGCGAAGACTTGGCGGGCGGTTGTTTCGATGCGATTCCAGAGGGCCGTTTCGGCGGGGAGCAGGTCGCGGGTGCCGCGGACGGCTTTGATGATGGTCATGGTTCTAACAGTTTAACCGGGGTGGAGTCGGTACCGGCCAGTTCGGGGCAGTTGACCTGAGGCTAGTTGTTGTCCGCGTGTTCGCTGTGCCTGTGGAAGACGTAGCGGCCAACGAGCCAGCCGACGGCGCTGCCGACGAGCACATCCGATGGAAAGTGCTGCTCGGCGAGGACGCGGGTGAGGCTGACGCCGGTGGCCAGCCCGTGGGCGGTGATCTGCGTCAGGCGACCGGGGTACTCCGAGGCGATGCCGGCTACCGAGGACCAGGCGAGCGTGCTGTGATCGGAGAGGAAGGAGGAATTGAAGCCGGCGCTGGTCTGGAAGAACTTCCCCATGGCGCCATCGACGGGCGGGCGCTCGCGCAGGGTGGCGGCCTTCAGAACTTGATCGACGACCAGGCTGTCGACCATGGCCTCGCCGGCCGGAATTCCGGTCTCCGCGGCGTGGCCGTCGTGGTGGATGCGGCCCAGGCCGTAGATGAGGACGGGCGCGACGACGAAGCCGCCAGGCAGGCCGTTGGAGGCGGTGTTGGCGTGGCTGTTGAGCGAGGGGTTGTTGAGCCGCGGCGAGGACATGACCTGGTGGTCGGCGGTGATGGCCACGGGGGTGGCCAGGCCGAGCGGAACGAGATAAGCAAGGTCGCGGTCGCGGATGCGGGCGGGGCTGGTCCAGATGGCCTCCTGGTCCTTGAGGATGCTGATGGGGGTGCGGCGGACGGTGACGGCGTCTTTGCCGTCCGGGGTGGCTACGGCGGGACCGGTGGACTTGGCCTGGGGGCCATCGGGGAGGGCGCTTTCCGCACCCTGCGCAAGGGCGCTGCAACTGACAACGGCAGTCAGCAGGGCAACAGAAACGGCGAACGGAAGGTTGCGTGACGGTCCTTTCTCAGTTCTTTCACAGGTTTTTTAAATGCAAAATGATCCAGGGAAGGAACTTAGATGAACACATCGTCATCCGCAGCTCACTGGCCGATTTCAGCAAGGTAGAACTCGGTGTAGTCCAGGTAGTTCTTGGCGTATTCGAGGATGAGGGCGCGGTCCTTGTCCGAGAGCTCGCGGCGAAGCTTCGCGGGCACGCCGGCCCACAGGGTGCGGGGCGTGACTTGGCTGTGCTCGGGGACGACGGAGCCGGCGGCGATGATGGAGCCGGAGCCGATGCGGCAGTTGTTCAGCAAGCGGGCGCCGATGCCGATCAGGCACTCGTCTTCGACCTCGCAGCCGTGGACGGTGGCGTTGTGGCCGATGGTGACCCAGTCGCCGACAATCACCGGGTAGAGATTGCGCTGGCCGTGGAGGACGGAGCAATCCTGAACGTTGGAGTTCGAGCCGACGCGGATGGAGTGGACGTCACCGCGCAGGACGGCGTTCATCCAGACCGAGGAGTGCTCGCCGAGGGTGACGTCGCCGATCAACTGGGCGGAGAGATCGACGTAGCAGGAGTCGGGGACCTGGGGCATGTGGCCCCGGTAGCTGCGCATCATGGGAAAGGCCTTTCAAGGGAGAGTTTACGGCATTTTGCCGTCCGTCTGGCAGGGAACAAAGGGGTTGCAGGGACGCCGGGCGGGAAGCAGAAGCTGGTAGACGCGCTCGAAAACGAGTGGAACGCGCGGGGGATGGGCGCGAAAGCGACGCCGAAAGAAGCTATCTAAAGGCCAGCACAAACGACAGGGTACCTTTTGTTTGGCCCGAAGTTCGACATTTACGCTATGATTGAAGAGGCCTTTTGGCGGGTTTGGAGGTGGGATTTCTTGGCAGAGGTTCGCGTACAAGAAGGCGAGCCGCTCGAAAATGCGCTGCGCCGGTTCAAGCGGAAGGTACAGCAGGAGGACATTATCAAGGAAGTGAAGCGTCACTCCTACTATCTGAAGCCCGGTGAAAAGAAACGCGTCAAGGCGGCATTAGCGCGCAAGCGGAATCGCAAGAAGGCTCGCAAAGAGGCTGACTAGTTTCAAAACAATCGCGACATGCGCCGCCCCCGGGGCTTCCCAAATTGGAAGTTGCCGGAATGCTCGGACAAGTTCAGGGCGGCCGGTCGCGATTCTCTATTTCAGCAGATATTTACCGAATCCCCGCGCTGAATAGGATATCCCCCTTGAATCCCGACGGGAACCCGGCGGCGCGCACAAGGGTGGCCAGTTGCGCCCAGTGGCGCTGGCTGTGGAAGAGCGCGTGGCCGGCAAGTTTGCGCCGCGAGGCGGTCAACCCGTCCGGCGGCAGCCATGGGAACTTGAGCGTGATTGTTTCATCCCAATTCCGTGCCGGGTCGTCGAGCATTTCGCAGAAGATCTCCACGGCTTTCTCATGCAAACCAAACAGCGCATCGTGCGGGCCGGCGGGAATCTCCTTCCGATCCGTCACCGGCAGACCGGCAATGCGCTGTGCCCAGATCATCTCGACAGCCCAGATATGGCGAACGAACTCTTGAACATTTGCTGTGCCGCCGATGTCGCAGGGCAGCTCCAGCAGCGCCGGATTGGCGTCCAGATGGGCTTTCCAGAAGTCAGAGGACTCCCGGTTCCAGGCAAGCAGTTCCACTAAAGTGATGGCTGGGGTCATAGCGTCCTCCGCAGGGCGCGATGGCCGATGTCGCGCCGGTAGTAGATTCCTTCAAACTGGATTTCTGCGACTGCCTGGTAGGCGCGGTCGAGAGCCTCTTCCAGCGAGGCTGCGACGGCGGTGACGCCAAGGACGCGGCCGCCGCCGGTAACAATCTGGTTGCCAAGCTGGGCGGAGCCGGAATGAAAGACCTGGACGCCCGGAACGCGTGCGGCGGCACTGAGGCCGGAGATGGGATAGCCGGTCTTGTAGCTGCCGGGATAGCCGGAGGAACTGGCGACGACGCAGGCCGAGGCGCCCTGGAACCAGCGCAATTCGGTCTGGGCGAGGCGGCCGTCGATGCAGGCCTCCAGCGCCTCCACCAGGTCGGACTCCAGACGCAGCAGAATGGCCTGCGTTTCCGGATCACCGAAGCGCGCGTTGAACTCAAGCACTTGCGGGCCGCGCGCGGTCATCATCAGGCCGCAGTAGAGGACGCCGACGAAGGGCGTGTCCTCCTCGGCCATGCCCTGGATGGTGGGCTCGGCGATGTGGTGGAGAATCCACTCCCGCATGCCGGGTTCGAGCAGCGTGTCGGTGGAGTAGACGCCCATGCCGCCGGTGTTGGGCCCGGTGTCGCCCTCGCCGATGCGCTTGTGGTCCTGCGCGGGGACCAGCGGGGCAACGCTTTTGCCGTCGGAGAGGCAGAGGAAGCTGATTTCGTCGCCGGCGAGGAACTCTTCAATGACAACCTGGCGCTCAGCCTCGCCCAACAGCGCGCCGGTGAACAGGCCCTGGGCGGCCTCCATGGCGGTGCGGCGCGACTCACAGATGAGCACGCCCTTGCCGGCAGCCAGCCCGTCGGCCTTCACCACGATGGGTGGATGGAAGATTTCGACGGCCTTCTCCAGTTCGTCGGCGGTTGTGCAGACGGCGTAGTTGGCGGTGGGAATGTTATGCCGCTGCAGGAAGCGCTTGGCGAAGCCCTTGCTGCTTTCAAGCATGGCCGCGGCCTTAGTGGGCCCGAAGACGCGCAGGCCGCGCTCCTGGAGGGCGTCGACAATGCCGAGCGACAGGGGCAGCTCCGGTCCGACGATGGTCAGGCCGGGCTGCTCGTCGAGGGCGACGCGGACCATGCCATCCAGGTTCTTCAGGTCGACGGGCACACAGCGGGCAATCTCGGCCATGCCGCCGTTTCCGGGGGCGCAGACCACCTCCGCGACTTTTTCGCTGCGCTTTACCGCCCAGGCCAACGCATGCTCGCGGCCTCCGGAACCAAGGATTAAGACTTTCATGGGTACTTGCCTGCTCTCACTGTGCAGCCGATGGGGCCAGATGCTGAAAGGCTATCTGAGCAAACCGGGGGTGGGAAGTCAAACCGGGGTGAAAATGACCATACTCGCGGTCCCCTATACTGGGGCGTGGTGAGCCGAGGCCCGAGCGATGGTTCAGACGCGCATCAAGCCGTATTTCGAGGAGCAGGCCGAGAAGGCGCGGCGGGCGGAGCAGGTGCGCTTCTACAAGCGGAACCAAGTGATTGGGCTGGTGCTGGTGGCAGCGGCGATTCTGGTCTTCTGGCTCTTTCGCACCAACCCGAAGTGGATCTTTCCCCTCGGATGGTGGCGGCCGTGACGACTGCTTCGAGCAGCCCTGCGGATGAGAGCAAACCTCTGCTGGTGGTGATTGTGCTGGGGCCTACGGGGAGCGGCAAGACAGCTCTGTCGCTGGCGCTCGCCGAGCGGTTCGGCGGGGAGATTGTCAGCTGCGACTCGGTTGCGGTCTATCGCGGCATGGAACTGGGCACGGCCAAGCCCACGGCCGAGGAGCGGGCGCGCATCCCGCATTACCTCATCGATGTTGCCGACCCCGACCAGCCCTTCACCGCCGGCGAATACAGCCGCCAGGCGCGGGCGGCGCTCAGGGAGATTGCCGGACGGGGCAAGCTGCCGTTCGTGACCGGCGGAACCGGCCTCTATCTGCGCGCGCTGACCGAGGGCCTGTTTGCCGGACCGTCGCGGCAGGAGGCACTGCGGGCGCGGCTCACGCGAAGCAAGGAGCGGCACGGGACCGGCTGGCTGCACCGGGTCTTGCGCCGCCTGGACCCGGCATCGGCCGCGCGCATCCACTCGAACGACACACCCAAGCTGATCCGGGCGATCGAGGTATGCCTGGCCGGACGAAGGCCGATGTCCGCCGTGCTGGCAACCCAAACCACGGCAAAGGACCCGTTGACCGGGTTCCGGCTGCTGCGCATCGGCTTGAATCCGCCGCGGAAGGATCTCTATGAGCGGCTGGACCGGCGGGCGGCGGCTATGTTCTCCGTGGGCCTGGTCGAGGAAACGCGCGGCCTCTTGAAGCGCTATGGGCCGGTGAAGGCGCTGGACTCACTCGGCTATAGACAGGCAATGGCAGTGTTGTCGGGGGAATCAAGGGAACCGGCAGCAGTAGAGTCCGCCCAGCAGGGCCACCGGAACTATGCCAAACGGCAGCTGACCTGGTTCCGACGAGAGCCGGAGGTGCATTGGCTGGAGACGTTTGGGGATGACGGGGAAGCAGTGAAAGCGGCTGCAGAACTGGTGGAAAAGCAGGGATTAGGGACTAGGGACTAGGAACTGCGAGGCAGCCCTATAAAGGTGGTTCCTGTTGGGTGCCTGTGCCGGGTACCGGCGGAACTGGCTCTGCAGGGGTCGCGGGAAGGCGGGGTACTGCGACGATCTTGTAGCCCTTCGGAACCTCAAACATGGAGGCCGGCGGCTCCTCGCGCTTCAGGCCGGAGACGCCGAGGGTCTGGACGCCGACGCGGGGATCCGTGTGCCGGAGGAGCAGCATGAGTTGGAGTGCCTGGGCGTACCACTCCTCATCTTCGACAACGGTGGGCTTTCCCCATCCAAAGAGAGGTTTCGAAACAACAACCGTGCGGCGGGTTCCCCTGGCCGGGATTCCGTTGAAGGTATCGGTGCCGAGGTCTTCCGAATGAACCATAGGGTTCTCCGGGCTGGTTGTCTTGGGTGCTTCGGAAATGAGTTCCTGGCGGGCTATGCGGAGGGCGGGGTCCAAGATAGTCCGGATGTGGGTGGCGGGGTCATACAGACGAACCTGCAACAGTTGCGGCGACCCGTGGAAGGATTCCGGCATGAGGCGCCGCGTCTCGTTATGGGTGCGGCCCCTGGAATCGCGCGCAATGAGATTGATGGTTCGGACGATTTCCGAGGAATCGTCGGCCCAATCCCGTTGAACCTCAATGACGACCGTGGCGGAAAAGGGCGCCCTGGGGATGGCGGGGACGGTGATGCCACTGGCGAAGGCGGGGCGATCCTGGGGAGTAGGGACCTGGGATGCCTGTTGGGCCGGGAATTGAAGCAGGCTGGCTGCGAAGAAAAGGGCGAGCAAGAGGGTTTTTCGCGGCATGGGCGTCCCCGGACGTGCTGGAGGTTGCGGAAAAAGAGTACCACATCCTTAGATTGCGATCAGCGGCGTGGGTTAGGCAGAGATTTAGACTAAGCATTGAGGTTCGACGATCTATCGAGCGGAGCGGAGTGGAGATGGCTTTGGCGGAGACGTTGTACGATGTTGCGATTGTGGGCGGCGGGCCGGGCGGGTACACGGCGGCGTTTCGGGCGGCACAGTATGGGCTGAAGGTCGCGCTTATCGAAAAGTCCGACAAGCTGGGCGGAACCTGCCTGCACGTGGGCTGCATTCCCACCAAGGCGCTGCTGTTCAACGCCGAGATGTGGGACCACATGCAGCACGCGGCGGAGTTTGG
>JARLGE010000066.1 GCA_031296215.1 Occallatibacter sp. | reverse complement strand
GCCGCGTCCAGGTGGTGCTCCACCCGCAGCTCGCGCAGCTTGCCCTGGAACCACGCGCGCGCCTTCAGCCACACCGGGCTCCAGGCCAGCCGTTGCGCGCCGGCCTCATCCGCGGTCAAAGCGCGCAATTCCTTGAGCAGTCCAATGGCTGCCTGGGCATCAACCGCCATGAGTCATTTCCCCTTGCGCAGCTTTGCGCGCGCCGTACTGCGGTTCGCGGCGCAGCATCCGCCCTCGGCCCGGCTCGCCCACAAACACTCCGTCGCGCACCTGCACCCTGCCGCGCACCATAACCACAGACGGGCGGCCTTCGATGGCGAAGCCTTCGAATCCGTTGTAGTCGTTGGCCGAGTGCTGCGTGGCCACGGAGATGGTGCCGCGATAATCGGTGTCGTAGATGACCAGGTCCGCGTCCGATCCCGCTGCGATCGTTCCCTTGCGCGGGAACAGTCCGAAGATCTTGGCCGGACGCGTGCTCAGCACATCGACGAACCGGTGAATGTTGAGCGCGCCGCGCTTCACGCCGTGCGTGTACATCAGGTTTACCCGATCTTCAATTCCCGGAATTCCGTTGGGAATCTGCGTAAAATTACCTGCGCCAAGCAGCTTTTGCTGCAAATCGAAAGGACAATGGTCTGTGCCGACTGTGTCAATGAGCCCGGCCCGCAGCGCATTCCAGAGCACGGCAAGGTTGCGCTTATCGCGCAGCGGCGGCGACATTACGTGCTTCATGCCCTCAACGCCCTCGCGCTCGGCGTAACTCCTGTCGAGCAGCAAGTGCGGTAGCACCGATTCAACATAAAGCCGCACCCCGCGCAGCTTGGCGGCAACAGCAGCGCCCAGCGCCGGCGCGCAGGACAGATGCACCACGTAGCCCGCCGCGCCGGTCTGTTCCAGAAATGTGGCAAAGCGGCTGGTGCCCTCCGTCTCGACGGCCTCGGGACGGCTGGGCTCGTGCCACTCCGGCCCGGTCTTCCCCTCCGCCAGCAGCCGTTGCTGCAACTGCGCCACCAGCTCGGCATTCTCGCAGTGTGCCGTAGTAATGACGCCCAACTCCGCGGCCAGCTTGAGCGTCTCAAACATCTCCTCGTCATTGACGCCGAAGAAATTCTTATACGCGAGAAAGATTTTGAACGACGCTGTCCCGTCGCGAACAATCTCGCGCAACTGCGCTTCGGTCTTTGCATCCCAGCGCGTCACGGCCATGTGGAATGCGTAGTCGCAGGCGCTCGATCCTTCCGCCTTCTGCTTCCACAGCTCATAGCCTGCGAGCGCGTCCTCGTTGCGCGAGGGGCAGCACATCTCAATAAATGTTGTCGTCCCTCCAATCAGCGCCGCCTTGCTCGCCGTCGAGTGCGTATCTTTGGCGAAGGTGGCCATGAAGGGCAGGTGAATGTGGACGTGCGGATCGATGAAGCCCGGAAAAATCAGCTTGCCCGTCGCGTCGATCGCTTCTGTGTCCGGGGGAACGTGGAGTCCGCGGCCAATCAGGCTGACGGTTTCATCTTCGATATAGATATCGCTCTGCGAGCGGCACTCCGCCGTTACGATCTCCCCGCCCTTGATCAGCAATCCCATGCAGGCGCTCTCCCCTCTTCCATCCGGCTTGCGGCAATGCGCAAGGTGCATCAGTGAATGTCGATTCCCACCTGCCTGCGGTAGTCCTTCATGGCTTCCCAGTCTTCAGTCACCGGCGTCTGGCCCTGCGCGAGCTCGCTCCAGGTGACCGCGTTGCGTCCCGAATCGACCTCGACCATGGCGATGCACTCATCCACCGGACAGACGTTATAGCACAGCCTGCAGCCCACGCAATCCGGTTCGCGCACCTGCGGCTGCGGGCGTGTCTCCACTGCCTCGCGCCTGCCGTTCGACCTCACATCGTAGGAGTGCGGCGCAACCACCGCGCCCTGGGCCGAGATCAGGTCGATGCACTGATGCGCGGTGTCGTTGCAGGCAACGTAACAAAGGTTGCACTTGATGCATTTCGCTTGGTCGATGCGGGCCACGGCGCGATAGGAAAGATCGAGGTTCTTGAACTCAGATACGCGATGCAGGCTGTGGCCCGTGACCTCGCCGATAGTCTTGAACCCTTTCTCGTCCATCCAATTCGACAGCCCGTCGCAAAGATCTTCAACGATGCGAAACCCGTAATGCATAACCGCGGTGCACACCTGCAGGCTCGATGCGCCCAGAAGCAGAAACTGCGCGGCGTCTTGCCAGGTTGCAATACCGCCCATGCCGGAGATGGGAATGCCCGACTTGGACACGACCTCGTCGGTGCCTAGCGCTGCCAGCATGTTCAGCGCGATAGGTTTCACGGCCGGGCCTGCATAGCCGCCGTGGCCGCCCTTGCCGCCAATGCTCGGCGTCAGCTCCAGCGTGTCAAGATCCACGCCGACAATGGAGTTGATGGTGTTGATGAGCGACAGCGCGTTGGCGCCCGCGGCAACTCCGGCGCGCGCCGGCAACACGATGTTGGTAATGTTGGGCGTCAGCTTCACCATCACCGGAATGGTGGCTGCTTCCATCACCCACCGCGTAATCCGCTCGCAGTACTCCGGCACCTGGCCGATGGCGCTGCCCATGCCGCGTTCGCTCATGCCGTGCGGGCAGCCGTAATTCAGCTCGATGCCGTCCGCGCCCGTGTCTTCAATGCGCTCGACGATCTCCCGCCAGGCCTCGGGCTTGGAATCCACCATCGCAGAGACAATCACCGCGCGATCGGGCCAGGCGCGCTTCACCTCGGCAATCTCGCGCAGGTTGATTTCGATAGGCCGGTCGGAAATGAGTTCGACGTTGTTGATAGCCAGCATGCGCTGGCGGCCCTGGTGCCAGGCGCCGTAGCGGTTGGACACGTTGAGCACCGGCGCGCCGATTGTCTTCCACACCGCCCCGCCCCAGCCGGCTTCAAAGGCCTTGTGAATTTGCGCTCCCGAGTTGGTGGGCGGCGCCGAGGCCAGCCAGAACGGGTTGGGCGACTTGATGCCAGCGAAATTGATGCGAAGGTCTGCCATGCCTAGCTCACCTCGAGCGGAGCGGATGCTGACACAAGCTGCCGATGGATGGAGGTGGCAACCAATTTGCCGTCCTCTACCGCCATCACGGTGGACGCCGCGCCCGATGCGCGAATGCAATCGCCGATGGCGTAGACGCCGGCCACGCTGGTCAGGAACGCGTCATCTACGGCAATGAAGCCCTGGCGTGTTTCCAGGCCCGGCAGTGCGGCCAGTGCAGGCTTGTTTTGCCCCACAGCCTTCACGATCTGGTCCCCGTCGAGCACAAACTCAGACCCTGCTACCGGCTGCGGCGACGGTCGCCCGGACGCATCCGCCGCGCCCAACTCCACGCGCAGACACTCCAGGCCAACCGGGCCGTCATCGCTCACCAGCACCCGCGAGGGCTGCGCGAGAAAGCGAAACTCGATGCCCTCCTTGCGGGCAAAATCGTATTCGTGCTCGTAGCAGGTCATCTCTCGATCGCTGCGGCGATAGACCATGGTCACGCGCGCAGCACCGAGCCGCCGCGCGATGGTGGCGCAATCCACCGCCGTGTTGCCCGCGCCGATCACAATCACGTTGCGGCCCACGCGCAGTTGCGCGGCATCGGTCTTGCTCGCCTCAATGAATCGAAGGCCGTCGACAACGGCCTCTTCGCCTTCAATTCCGAGGGTAGGTGTGCTGCCCATGCCCACGCTCAACACCACGGCGTCGAATTGCCGCTGAAGCTCGGCGATCGAAACGTCTCGGCCAAACTCGATTCCGGTTTTGATCTCGACGCCGAGACTTTCGATCATGCGCGTCTCTTCCAGCGCGACATCCGCCGGTTCGCGCAGCGCGATGATGCCGTAGGTGGAAAGCCCGCCAGGCATTTCGCGCTTTTCAAAGACCGTCGTCTTGTGACCCAGCCTGGCCAACTCGCCCGCACAGGAGAGCCCTGCCGGCCCGGCGCCGATCACGGCGATTGATTTGCCGGTCGGCTTTGCCTTCACCACGGGATAACTGCGGTGTTCCCGCGCGTAGTCCATCGCGAAGCGCTGCAGGCGTCCAATGGCGATGGGCTTGTGGTCGGCGCCCAGCACGCATGCGCCTTCGCACAACTCCTGCACCGGACAGACGCGGGCGCAGGTTGCGCCCAGAAGGTTCGAGGCAAAGATGGTCTCTGCCGATCCGCGTAGATTATCGGTGGCGATCTTTTTGATGAAGCGGGGAATATCAATGTGGGTTGGGCAGGCATGCGTGCAGGGCGCGTCGTAGCAGTACAAACATCGGTCTGCTTCCACGGCCGCGGCGTGCGCAGTGAGAGGCGGCACTAGCTCTTGGAGCGCCTTTCCGGGATCGATCCGTGCCGGCTCCATCCATCCACTCCTTCTACTGGCCTGGCTTCTTCCTGCATCGTCACGATTGGGGCAGCGGGCTTTGCCCTCAGGCATTGAAATCGGGGAACAACTCTGCCCAAGGGCAGATTTCATATTCTAGTTCAATTCCTTCGGGAAGCAAGAGACATATCGCCTCTTCAGACGAGGCAGCCGGCCACCGGCGCCAACGCGGTGCGCACCTGGCGAAGAGGCAGAGCGGTGGCGGCGGCGCGGAACTTCTGCATTTCGGCCAGCACCGACAAGGCAATGGTCTCGGGCGCATCCGCACCCAGGTCGAGACCGGTGGGCGCATGCAGTTCAGTGAGCCACTGCTCCACCTGCCTGGCGATTGCGCTTGCCGGCAGGCCAAGCAATTGCGCCGCTTCCGCGAGCAGCTCGCGCGTGCGGCGCTGCGGGCCGAGCACGCCGATGTACGCAGGCCGAGCCTCGAGCGCCAGCAGGCCGGTGAGGATCTTCGCGTCCTGCTCGAAGCTGTGGGTCATCAACACGGCTGCGTCGTCACGGCGAAAGTCGCCCAGCACTGCCGGCGCACCATGCGCAAAGCTGCCCGCCAGATCTTCGATCGCCAGCGAACGCACCTCATCGGCCTGCGGAAACCGCTCGCGGGTGGCAAGGTGGCTGCGGCCGTCGGCCACGGAGACTCGCCAGCCCAACTCGCAGGCCAGGCGCTGAAGCGGCTGCGCATCGTCGCCCGCTCCGTAGATCCAAAGCCCAGGCCGGGCCGGCCGGTAGTGAGCCCAGACGCGAGCTTCGGTTCCATGGTCCGCGATCTGCTGCTCGAAGCATTCGCGCCCCGCCAGCGCCCGCTCGGCCAGAGCCTGCAACGGCGCATCGCCCTTCCCAGCCAACGGCGCCGGCGCTCCCAAACTCCCCGCCGGCCCTGGGTTGATGCCGGCAAATGCCCGGCGCCCAATCTCCGGTTCGTTCAGCACCGTGGCAACGCCGAGCGGAATGCGGCGTTGAAATGCCTGCTCCACCGCGGCCAGAAACAGTCCGGCAGTAGCGCGCCGCTCCAGCAGCAGGTAGACCACGCCTCCGCAGCCCGAGCCGTAAGGCCGTTCCCCGTCTTCTTCGGCTGTGGAGTAGCGCTTCACGGTTGGTCCGCCGCTGGTCAGCCACCAGGCGCGGCTGGCCACTTGCGCCTCAAGGCAGCCTCCGCTTACCGTTCCCGCGCGCTGCCCATCCGCGCTCAACAGCATCAGCGCGCCGGGCCGACGATAACTGGAACCCTCGACGGCAACCACCGTCGCGAGCACGTAGTCTGTCCCATCCGCTTCCCTTGCGCGCCACAGGGCCAGGATGCGTTTCAGGTCAGTCATTGTTCCATTGTCGCTCAACATCGCGGGAATTTGCGACGCCTTGCCTCAGCGCCGGTCCCGGCTGGTCAGCTCAGCCAGCCGCGCCGGAGCCGGGAGCCGGGTGCCCCAGGTCTCGATTTTGAGACCTGGGATAGCACGAGTCTCAACACACGAAATTATGCGGTCAGTGGCCCAGGTCCGCCAGCCGCGCGGCCAGTTGCAGCAGCGCCTCGTCGCAACCGCGCGCGGCGGCCAACTGCATGCCGCCGGCGGCGCAGGGAATCACGACGACGGGCACTCCTGCCAGGCTGAACGGCGTGGTGTAACGCAGCAGCCGGGCGCGCGTCTGCCTGTGGTCGGCTCCGGCCTCAAGCCGAACCACCGGCGAGGCCGGAAGCAGCAGCAGTTCGTGCCTGGCAAGCAGCTCATCCATCCGCGCACGAAAGTCCGCGTGACGCTGTCGCAGCGCGGCGATTTCAGAACTGCCAATGCCCGCGCCCCATTCCAGCCGTTCGCGAATCGAAGTCTCGAACCGGTCGTGGTGTCCGGCGTGAATGCGCGCCGCCTCCCACGCCTGGATGGGCGCATAGATCGCAAGGGACTCTGCCCACCAGTCCACGTCGATCCGCGCGCCCTTCAGGCCGAGCGCCTCCAGTGCGCCAACGGCGGCCTTCAGGCCATCGGCAATCTCCGCCTCGCAATCGAGTAAAAAGCCATCGTCCACAACCGCAAACCGATTGAATGCTCGGTCTCGTGCGGTTGCCTCTGGAGCAAAGACACTCGCCAGCAGCGGCGCGTCCTCAAGATCGCGGAACAGCCACCCCATGGTGTCGAACGACTGCGCCAGATGCGCGCCTCCCCGCCAGTCGCCGCGGCCCAGCGAGGCGCGATAGCCGGCCAGCCCGCACAGCGCGGCAGGCGCGCGCACCGAGCCGCCGGTGTCTGTGCCGATCGCAGCTACGGCCGACCCTTCCAGCACGCTCGCCGCCGCGCCCGAGGACGAGCCGCCGGTCAGTGCGCCAGGGTTGCCGGGCTGCACACAGTCGCCGAACTCGGGATTCTCGCCGGTAATCCCGTAGGCCAGTGGATGCAGATGGGTCTTGCCGACGATCACCGCGCCGTCCATCCGCAGCCGCTCCACCAGCCAGGAATCCCGCGTCGCGTCGCCGTTCAGTTCGCGATAGAAACGCACCCCGAAACTGGTGGGCGCGCCAGCCAGGTCAAAGCAATCCTTCACCGAAACCGGCAATCCCCACAGTGCGCTCCGGCCGTCGCCAAAGGGTCCGCCCTCGCCGTGCGGCATGGCCTCAACGCGCGCAGCCTCGGCCAGAGTCCACTCCGCGCTCTGCCACAAGTAGGTGTTGCGTCCGGCGTTCGCATTCGACCGGGCCAGGGCCTGCTCCGCCAAGGCGGAGGGCCGCAATGTTCCATCCGCCAACGCGCGCCTCAGGCCGCCCATGGCCCACCGCGTAGAGTTCATACATGGATTGTAGGGGCTCGGAAAGGAAGCCGTCCGCGGTGAAATCCTCGACCGTCATGGTGCCGGAAACAGCTCCCGCTCCGGCAGAATCTGCTTGCTCAGCGCGGCGCTCACTGTCGAGACGGGATCGTTGACCACCTGGCTCAGACGCAGCTTGAGCGCCACGCTGCAAAGAATGTACGCATGGATCTCCGAGAAGCCCCAGCGGCTGACCAGCAGGTCGATCATGCGGCTGGTGGCAGCCCGCGCGGCAGCGGCCAGATCCGTTCCCGTCTCGATCACCACCCATGCGTCGGCCGTCGAATCAGGCGCGGCAACTTCGCTGGCCTCGACGATCGGCCCGGAGAGCACCTGCCGCTTGTGCAGTTGGAAGCGCAACGTCACGTCCAGCGGGCACTCGATGCCGTTGACACACACCTCGCCGTCGCCCTGCGCCGCATGGCCATCGCCGCAACTGAACAGCGCGCCATGGTTGAACACCGGCAGGTAAAGCCGCGAGCCGGCACACAGTTCGCGCACATCCAGATTGCCGCCGAACGGGCCCGGCGGGCGCGTGCGGAATGCGCCGTCCTCGGCGCGCGCCACGCCCATCACGCCCAGAAACGGCCGCACCGGTACAACCGCCGGGGCCAGCGAGCTCGTGGACTCTCCGTCCAGTTGCCAATGAAAGAGATAGGGCTCGCGGAAACGGTCTTTCAGGAATCCCAGGCCCTCGATAACGCTGGACCATCCCCAGCCGGCGTGCCGCGTGAACAGCACATCCACCTGCAGCACATCGCCCGGCTCCGCTCCTTCAACCCACACAGGTCCGGTAAGCGCATGAATGCGGCTGCGATCAATCGTCAGGAACGCCGCTGTCGTCATCCCGGGATGCACCTGGCCGCCGCTCGAGTCCACGCATTCAAACGCAACTTCATCGCCCGGCTCGACGCGCAACCGCGGCGGAAGCGAGCGGTCCCACGCGGAGTGCGTCGGTTTCGCTGATAGCGCGTGCCCGGTCATCATTCCTTCACTCGCACGGTCATTTGCAGCTCCACCAGGGCGTTGCGCGGCAGCGCGTTCAGGCCGATCGCCGCGCGCACATGCCGCCCCGCCTCGCCAAACACTTTCACCAGCAGATCGGAAGCGCCGTCGATGATGGCAGGCGAGTCCGGAAATCCCGGCGCTGCATTCACGTAGCCGTTCACCGTCAACACCTCTGCCACGCGGTCCAGCGATCCCAGGTCGCGCTTCAGCACCGCCAGTTGCGTCAGAGCGCACGCCCTGGCCGCCGCGTAGCCTTCTTCAATGGACCGGTCCAGGCCGGCGACGCCGGTAAGGATGCCCTCTGTCCCCAACGAAATCACTCCGGAGAGGTAGACGACGGAGCCCACCTGCTTGGATGAAACGTAATTCCCGCCCGGAGCGGGCGCGAGCGGCAAGGCAAGCCCGAGCGCCGCGAGATTCTTTTCCGGTGAAGAAGGCGTAGTCATTTGCATTTGAATTTAGCACGCGGATGGGGATATTTTCTTTGGCCTTCTTTCGCAATCACGTTAGCATGAGGCCATGATGCGAACATTTCTGCTTGCGGCGCGTCCCCCCCGGCAGGGAAGACCATGATCACCCGCGCCGCGAAGGTGCTGCTGCTGGCGGCGGTCGCCCTGTATGACACCCTGGTTGTCTTCAACAACCTCACCGACTTCGACTCCAACTATCAGTTTGTTCGCCACGTGCTCTCCATGGACTCGACCTTCCCCGGCAATCGCGCCATGGGCCGGGCGATTCTTTCGCCTGCCTTCCACCTTGCCTTCTACATCGGCATCATCGCATGGGAGGTTGTCACCGCCATCCTGCTCTGGTGGGGTGTTGTCCGCCTGTTGCGCGCGTTTGGGCAATCCTCCGCCTCATTCAATGCGGCCAGGCGCGTGCCGGTGATGGCGCTGACGCTTTCGCTCCTCATGTGGCTGGTCGCCTTTCTTGCCATCGGCGGCGAGTGGTTCCTGATGTGGCAGTCGCACACCTGGAACGGCCAGGATGCTGCCTTCCGCATGTTCGCCGTGGTGGCTTTGGTTCTGCTGATCGTGCTTCAACCCGATACGCAAGGCCAGCCATGAGCGCCGCGGTTGCCGCCATCGTTCTTGCCGCCGGCGCAAGCCGACGCCTCGGTCAGCCAAAGCAGTTGCTTGTCCACGCGGGAGAGACGCTGCTTGCGCGCGCCATCCGGCTGGCCTGCGAAGCGGGCGCGACTCCTGTGCTCGCGGTACTCGGCGCCAACTCCGAAATCATCTGTGCTTCCGTGGCATTGGACCCTGCGATCTCTGTCATCAACGAACGGTGGCAGCAGGGAATCTCCACTTCGATTCACGCAGGCCTCAAGACGCTCGATGCCGTTGCCCGCAACGCGGTGGGCGCGCTGCTTCTCAACTGCGACCAGTTGCGACTGTCGGCCGATCACCTGCGCGCATTGATCCAGACTTTCACCGCGCAGTCGGAGCCTTCGATTGTGGCGTCAGCCTACGCGGGCGTGCACGGGGTGCCGGCCGTCTTCCCGCGCTGTGCGTTCCCGTTTCTCCGCGCCCTCAGCGGCGACAAGGGCGCGCGTGCGCTGCTGCTCCATCCGCCCTGCCCGGTGCTTGCGGTCCCGTTCCTGGGCGGCGAAGTTGACATCGACGAGCCGGAAGATCTCACCCGGCTTCAATAAAACTCACCGCTCGATATCGCCAAAGTCGCGCTGCGCTGCGCCGCCAGCCGTCTCGTCCCAGCCCAGCACCGCGGCGATCTGCTCACCCTCCACCGGCAGCCTGGCGGGTCCCAGCTTCTTTGGCGTCACCACCCGTGCCGATCGAAATGCCTGTGCCATACTGTGACTACTTTCGTGTCTGAGGCAGTCGATGAGCCAGTTGGCCCCATCCACCACACCCAATCCGGAGTTTCTGCGCCGCGCCATCGCGCTGGCCATCCGGAACGTCGAGACCGGCGGCGGAGGCCCGTTTGCCGCGGTCGTTGTGCGCGACGGCCGAATTGTCGGTGAGGGTGTGAATACCGTCACCGCCAGCCTCGACCCCACCGCCCACGGCGAGGTCAACGCCATCCGCGCCGCCTGCAAGGCGCTGGGCGTCTTCTCGCTGGCCGGCTGCCAGCTCTACTCCAGTTGCGAGCCCTGCCCCATGTGCCTGGCCGCCTGCTACTGGGCCCGGCTCGACGCCATCTACTACGGCTCCAGCGCCTCCGACGCCGCCCGCGCCGGCTTCGACGACGCCTTCCTGTATGAGGAATTTCGCAAGCACCGGCACCAGCGCGCCTTGCCCGCCACGCAGCTCAACGGCGTCGAGGCCGGGGCCTGCTTTGCCGCCTGGATCGCTTCGTCCAGCAAGATTGAGTATTGAGGCCAGGTCACGCGGTTCCCGCCCGATCGCACCGGATGACGGGCGGACGGCGGCAGGCTCTACGCCGAATCTTTCGGTCGAGTCGCTTTCACCGCCGACAGAATCCCGATGCCGCACAGCACAACCGCGCCCGCCGCGATCCATTGAGTAGGGATATGCATCAGGTGCGCGGCGTAGATCAGCCCGCAGATCAGAATAGCGTAACCGCCTGCGCAGATTCCGAACGACACCACGTCTCCCGTCGCGGCGGCTCTTCCGCGGCTTTCGCTGCGAGCCTCCATCCTGGCTCCATGACCCTTACGCCAGCTTGGCTCTCTTTTTGGCTCGCGCTTTGCTGGGCGGCGGGTCCAGCAGCACGGGCCGGGAGGCATTCTGCCCCGGCAAGTGATCCTGGAGAACCACATTCAGCAGCGATTTGTTCACGCGAATCCGTCCGTCGTACTCGATGTAGCCAAGTTTCCTGAAGCGGTTCATGAAGAAGCTGACCCGCGACCGGGTGGTCCCGATCATCTCCGCCAAGGTTTCCTGCGTGACAGGGGGAATCAGCGCCACCGGCTCGCCCGGCTGCCCAAAATCCGCCATCAAAAGCAGGGTCCGGGCCAGCCGCCGCTCGCTGGAATTGAAAAGTTGGTCAATCAGGTCCGCCTGCGTCCGCATGCCCCGCAGCAGCATGAAGTTCAGAAAGAATTTTGAGAATTCATGATGCTCGTGCAGCACCTTAAGCATCTGCTCCCGCGCGATCCTGAGCGTGACGCAAACCACCAGGGCGCTCGCGCTGGCCGATCGAGTCCCGCCGGCCGCTGTGAGGGACTCCTCGCCGAGAAAATCGCCGGCCGCAAGAAGCGTCACCGTGGCTTCCTTGCCCTTCTTCGAAACAACCGTCAGCTTCGCCCGCCCCGATTGCAGAAAGAAGACCGAGTCGGCCGGACCCCCCTGGGAGAAGAAAAGCTGCTTGGCCCGGAGGCGCACAACCTTGCGGCCCTCCCCTTCGCTGGAAAGGTAACTCGCAGTATTAAAGGATTTTCTGGTTTCGCCGTCCATCGGGCAGCCTCTTCCTCAAAACGGTTCCGGCACCGCCAATTGTGCACGGCGGTGGTGTTCGCTGGAGGGTTGGCTCCCTTTGCCAGGGTGACCCATCATCGCACACTACCTCAGCATGGCACCCATTTCCTCAATAATCTGAGCCGTTTAGCTCAGTTGAGTCCCAATCTGCGGCGTCATCGCTCGTGCTTGCCTCGCTCCCATCCGCGCCCGCGCCCTTTCCCCGCACATGACTTTAATACTCAGTCCAGCCGTGCCGATGTTCTGAATGAACACAGATCTCGGTACCGGAGACGGCATGGAGCCAGAGATGAGCCAGGTTTCCGGCCCAACGGCCGGATGGAGAAGGCGCGTGCTGCCCCTGGCGGCGCTCCTTGCCGCCTCAGTGCTGGCCCTGGCGCAGCTCCCGCCGCCTCCCTGTGTCGCCCTGGGCGGCAGCTTTTGCTCGCAGCCCGTCGGCCTCGAATCCGGTGCCCACAATGTCCCCGTCGAGGCGCGGACCGCGGGCACGGTGGCCGCCGTGGAAGTCCTCACACTCGGCGCCGGCGGCCTCGACTTTGCCCCCGGCATCGGCCTTGCGAACTGCGCGGGCGCAACACTCAGTGCCGGCTCAACCTGTACGGAATCAGTGACTTTTACCCCAATCTACCCGGGCCTGCGCGTGGGCGCTGTGGTCCTCCTCGATAGCCGGAACAACGTCCTGGGCTCAACCGTCCTCTCCGCCGCGGGCGTGGGCGGACTGGGCGTCCTCATTCCTGGCAACATTCGCCCTGTGGCCGGCGACGGCACAGCTACCGGCCCCATCCTCGACGGAAGCGCCGCCGGCGCGGCCTCTCTCGATAACCCCACCGGCGTGGCCCTGGATGGCGCGGGCAATCTCTACATAGCCGACCGGGACCATAACCGGATCCGCAAAGTCACAGCCGCTACCGGTCTCATCTCCACCCTCGCCGGCAATGGAACCCCGGCTTATGCAGGCGACGGGCTGATCTCAACCAACGCCGCCGTCAGCGTGAACGCGCCCACCGGCCTGGCCGTGGATGGCGCGGGCAACCTCTACATTGCCGACACCGGCAACCAAGTCATCCGCGAAATCAACTCAGCCAACGGCGTGATTTCCACGGTTGCCGGCACCGGCGCAGAGGGCAGCACAGGAGACCTCGGTCCTGCAACCGCCGCCACGCTCCACCAGCCCCAGGGAGTCTCCCTCGACAGCGCCGGAAACCTCTATATCGCCGACACCGCCAACCAGCGCATCCGGCGGGTCGATGCCTCGACCGGCATCGTCGCCACCATCGCCGGCAACGGAACCGCAGGCTTCCAGGGCGACACCGGCCTGGCCACCGCGGCCGAGCTCAACCTTCCCCTGGCGCTGGCCTTCGACGCCGCCGGCAACCTCTACATCGCGGACTCCGGCAACAACGCGGTGCGACAGGTTGCCGCCGTCAACGGCGTTATCGCCGCCGCCAGCACCATCATCACCTTTGCCGGAACCGGCGCAGCGGGCTATACCGGCGACGGCGCTTCGGCCAACATGGCCATGCTCTCCTCTCCATCGGGGGTGGCCGCCGACGCGGCCGGCAACCTCTACATCGCCGACACGGGCAACGCCGGCATCCGCAAGGTCAGCTCGGCCACCGGCTTCATCTCCACCATTGCTCGCAACAACACCGGTGTCTACGTGAACGACAATGGCGGGCCTTATTCGGTCAGAATTGCCGGGCCCACCGGCCTCGTTCTCGACAGCGCCGCCGATCTCTACTTTGCCGACTCGCTCAACAACCGCGTCCGCCAGATTCAGGCCAACTTCGCCGTTCTGGATTACCTGGGCGTCCCGATCGGGGAGGGCGCGCAATCCGCGGCGCGGGATCAGTCTGTCGAAAACGACGGCAATGCCGGCCTGCAACTGACCTCCATCGCGGCGGGCGTCAACGCCGCGCTGGACCAGGCCGTCACCACCTGCAACCCCGGCGCGCCGGCTCTTGCCGTGAACGCCGGCTGCGCGATCGGCGCCATCTTCGCGCCCGCTGCGGCGGGCAATCCGCTCTTTGGCGGCGTGATGGTTGCCGAAGACGCCGCAAATGCGCCTCTCACCATTGGCCTTGCCGGCGACGCAAGCCAGGTCTTCCCCACCACCACCACGCTCGACTCCAGCGTCAACCCCTCCGGATTCGGCCAGCCCGTCACCTTCATCGCAACCGTGGCCGGCGGCGCGGCGGCGGGCATCCCCACCGGGAAGGTCACCTTCCTCGACGGCGCAACCGCCTTGGGCGCTCCAGTGGCCGTCAACGGTTCCGGGGCTGCCACCTGGCAGACCGCCGCGCTGGCCGCCGGAGTTCATGCCATCGCCGCGTCCTATGCCGGCGACAGCACCCACGCCTCCGGCGTCTCCGCCGTCCTCACCCAATCGGTGCTTGAAGCCACCAGCACCGCGATGGTTTCCAGCGTCAACCCGTCCGCCGTCGGTCAGAGCGTCACCTTTACCGCCACGGTGAAGGCCGCCGGCGGCGGAGCCGTTGCGCCCCAAGGCAACGTCACGTTTACCGACGGCGAAGCAATCCTCGCCACCGTCCCGCTGGGCGCCGACGGCGTCGCGGCCTGCGCCACCGCAAACCTGGCCAACGGCTCCCACGCCATCTCCGCCGCCTACACCGGCGATGCCGCGCTCGAAGTCTCCGCCAGCGTCTCGATCCTGCTGACGCAGGAGGTGCTGTTTTCGTCGCAGGTTTCCCTCAACTCGGCGCCCAACCCCTCCAACCTCGGCGGCCCGGTCACTTTCACAGTCACGGCCAAATCCAGCGGAACCCAGGTTCCCACCGGCGTCGTCAACATCCTGGATGCGGGCAACCGGATTGGGCTCGCCACGCTGGTTGGTTCCACCGGCATCGGCTCCTTCATCACTACCGCGCTCGCCAGGGGGTCGCATTCCATCACGGCAGCCTACCAGGGCGATGCCAACAACGCTCCGTCCACCTCGGTGGCCATCACCCAGCAGGTCAACAAGGCGCAAACGTCCATAGCTCTGAGTGCGGCTCCGAATCCGTCGCCGGCCGGGGCCACCGAAACCCTGACCGCAATTGTCGAAGACACCGGCGGCTCCGCCACGCCTGCGGGAACGGTCGTGTTCGCCGACGCATTCCAGAGCGCAACCGTGACGCTGGGCAGCGCCCCCCTGGGCGCAGCCGGAACCGCCATCCTCAACCCCGCGCTCGCGCCTGGATTGCATTCCATTGTCGCCACCTATGGCGGAGACGCCGGCGACAACGGCAGCGTCTCCGCGCCCCTCGCGATCACGGTGCAGCCTGCGGCCACAAACACGGTTCTCACGTCCTCACCCGATCCCTCCGCCGCCGCCTCCGCGGTCGCCTTCACAGCCACAGTCACCGGCAACGGCGCAATTCCCACCGGCAGCGTCACGTTCTTTGCCGACGGCGCATCCATCGGTTTCTCGAACCTGAACGCCAAAGGCGTCGCCACGCTTTCAAACTCCTCGTTCATGCCGGGCACGCACTCCGTCACCGCCGGGTACGCCGGGGACCAGGACAATGCGGCAAGCACATCGCTCCCCATCAACCAGGTCGTGGACACCCTTCCCACCACCACGGCCCTGGCGGCGGCGTCCGTGAGCGGAACCGCCAGCCTGTCCGCTACGGTCTCAGGCGACGCCGGACCCTCGCCTACAGGAACTGTCACCTTCACCGCCGGCGTCGCGATGCTGGGCTCGGCTCCGCTCGATTCGACCGGCGTGGCGGCTTTCGCGCCCACGCTGTCTGCCGGCGTCTACACCGTGGTGGCCGCCTATGGCGGGGATGCCTGGCACTCTCCCTCCACATCGCGGCCCATCTCGATAACCGAGGCTGCCAGCGCCTTCAACCTGGCAGTCGCTCCCTCCACCGTCTATCTGCAACCGAGTCAGAACGCAACCGCCACCGTGACCCTGGTCTCGACCGGCGGCTTCACCGACAACATCGCCCTCGCCTGCGCCAACCTGCCCACCGGAGTCACCTGCCAGTTCTCGAAGTCCACCGTGACCCTCGCGGCCAACGGTTCGGCAGCCGCGCAGTTGACCATCGACACCGCCGCCGCCATTGCGTCCACCCGCCCCGCGAACAGACCCGGCGCCACGGGCCGCGGCCTCTCGCTGGCTGGCCTGTTCCTGCCGATCGGATTCCTCTCCGCCTGCCTCGTCGCCCGGCGTGCCAAAGGCCGCGGCAAACTCCGCCACGGCGCGCTGCTGCTCCTGCTCCTCTGCGCGGCCCTGCTGGCCACCGGCTGCACCGTCCTCCAGTTGAACCCGAAGAAGGCCGCTTCCTGCACCATCCAGGTCACCGGCACTGGCGCCGCCAGCAACCTTGTCGAGTCGGCCAATATGACGCTGAACCTCGCCCAATAAGGAGGAGCCGGCGCCGGAGAGCGCCGGAAAGAACTTCGCTTCCGCTCACTTTTCCTTTTCGTCGGAGTTGTGGATGAAGCACTCGTGGATCGCATCCAGCGGCGCATTCGGCCACTTGTTGGCCACCAGGTCAGCCTCGCTCAGCTCGTGCAGCCCAAACTCGATTGACCCGTCGGTGTGCACCGTCGCTTGCAGGTAGCCGTAGGTATTTGTTTTTGAGGCCTTGTCGGCGTTCTTGGGCAGTTGGTAGCGGTGCGCACCGGCGCTGCCGATGATCGTGCCCGGAACCACTTTGCTCGAGTGCTGCTTCCAATATGGCGTGTTGAAAATATTGGGCGAGTAGAAGTGCGAGTGGCTGGCCAGGATGTACACATGCTTGCCGGCCGCCTGGGCGTCGAACAGCCAGGTGTAGACCAGCTCGCCTGTCCGGATGCCCAGGTCCCAGTCGTCCATGCCGTGATCCGAGCTGGTCGAGTGGGGCAGCGCCTCGTGCATCCCCGTGACAATGGCGCGGATGCCGGAGTTGGCAGCCAGGTCGCGGTCCAGCACCGAGCGCAGCCAGCGCAACTGGGCGTCGGAAAACTCCTCTTTGCTGGCGTTGTCCAGGGTGATGAAATCGACGCCGTCGCGGGTAAAGTGAAACCATGGCTCGACCGCCGCGCCGCTTTCCCCGTCCGCCTTGCGCTGCGCCTCGATCTCCGGCCGGGTCAGGAAGCTCGCGAACTTGGCCATGTAGCCCTCCCGCGTCATGGGCTTGTTGTTCTCGTGATTGCCGCGCCCAAGGAACACCGGCGTCGATCCGAACGAGGCCATCTGGTGCTCCAGAAAGTCGTCCCAGGCCCCGTGCTGATACTGCTCGGTAGACCGGCTGCTCCCTGCCGGCTCCATCGCCTTCATGTCCTGGTCCTCCTCCGAGATCCAGCGGAAGTCGCCCAGGTGCCAGTAGAAGGCGTCGTTTTCCGCCTTCACCTTGGCGGCGATGGCGGGCATTACAAAGTCCCCGCAGTTGCGGCTGTCGCCGCTGACCGCGAAGGTCCATGGAGCGGTGGCGGATTGCCCGGTGGCGGCCTGCCCGGTGGCGGCCTGCCCGGTGGAGGCCTGCCCGGCGGCGCGGCAGGGGGCAATGGCGGTGAGGGCGAGGAGGGCAAGGGAAGCAAGCAGCCTGGACATGCAACCAGCATAGCCTGAAAGGCCGCATGGGCGGGTCAATTTCCGGCAAAACCTGCTGCGCCCGACTTCAAAGCGCGCTTGGTTCTTCCCGCAACGTGGGAGCCCATCTTGCCGGACGTGACTCGGGTCACCGAGCCCTGGCCCAGCCCTGGCTAGCCTTTGAATCAGGGACGCCTGGCAAGGCGGTCCCGGAGCAAGAATTGAGGATAATCTATGGCTTATGTCGTGACCGATGCCTGCACCAAGGACTTTGTTTGCGTGGCGGAGTGCGCAACCGCTGCTATCTCCCCTGCCCCGGACGACCCGGCCGCGGGCGCGGTTTCCCAGCTCTTCATCAACCCCGATGAGTGTATCGACTGCGGCAACTGCGCCACGATCTGCGCCCAGCATGCAATCTTCGCCCAGGACGATCTGCCCGCCGACAAGGCTCACTTTGCGGAATTGAACCACGCTTACTTCAACTAGTTCACAGGCGCGTCCGGATTCGGAGCCGTTGGGTGCTCGGTCTTATCCGGCGGCGCAGCCGGCGTTGGCGACGGCGCTTGCATGCTTGATTGCTGCAGCGGCGTAACCGGCAGGGTCAGCGTCTGCACGGTCTCCGGCTCGTCGCGCAGGCGCAGATAGAGCGTGCCGTTGGTGGGGTGGGGCACGCTGATCTGGGTTCCGGTAAAGTCAGGCGGCACATCGGTTGCGTTGTTGAAGTCCGGCGTTGCGCCGACGTCGGTCGCCAGGAACAGATTGCTGCCTGTCAGCACGCACGGCTTGGCCGCGGCATGGGGGCAGCGCAGTTCCTTGAATCCCGGCAGCCGCACCAGCGTTCCCAGCCTGAGCCAGTCCCCGGTGGCCCCATCGGCCGACAGCGCCCGCGCCTGGATGGGCCCGAAGGCCGAGGCGCCGAAACGCGCCAGCGGCTCAACCGCGCCCATCGCGGTGCGCGCGTCCTCCAGCATCAGTCCTGCATCGGCCAGCGACAGCACCGTGCTGAAGCTGCCATCCACCGCCGCTACCTCCACTCGCTCCGTGCGCGGAAAATTGACCGGCACCTTTGACTTGAGGAAGAACACCAGCCTTCCGTCCACGGGCAGGTCGTCCAGGCTGCCCAGCCGCACCGGCGAGGGAGCCGCGGAAGCCTCCTCCTGCACTCCCTTGTTGAGCAGCGTCACCTGCGGCCGCGGCGCGCCCACCGTCACCGGTACTTTCAGTTGCCGGCCGTCCTCGAGCTGCACCTTGGCCACATAGGCCTTGCCCGCCGCCAGATTGCCAGTGGCCAGATCGGCGTTCATCGCCAGTTGATCGAAGTCCCCGACCCGGCTCAGCGTGGAGGGCGTCAGCGTGATCCCCTCGAGCTCGGCCTTGGCCACTTCGTCCAGCCGCCTGCCCCGCAGTTGGGCCACCGGGTCGCCGGCGCTCAGCGTCAGCCGGTCCAGGGATGCGGCCTCGGCATAGGCGCGCAGCGCCAGCCGGTCGGGCTTCTCCTGCCCGAACTGGTAAATCGCCAGGGTCACCGGCCCGGGCGCCGCATCCTTCATGGGCACGGCCACCTCCAGCCCGTCCGGCTTCGAAGACTTCCAGCTCAGCGTGCGCGGATTGGCTCCATCCGCCTCTTCCTCCACCCGCTCCACGCACTGCGAGCTGTCGTCTTCCAGATGCAGCGTATCCTCGCGCCCCACCACCAGCGCCGACTGTTCGCCCGCCGCCAGCGTCCACTTGCCTGGCTGCGCGGCGTGCAGGTGATAGTGCGGCCCTTCCCAGTCGTCAAAGCCCCACTTGCCCCGCACCACCGCCGTCACCTCGCCCGCCCCCAGCGCGGGAACCGCGTCGACCGGCACCAGCCCGCCTGCCGACGAGTCGGCCTTCAGCGGCAGGTCAACCGAAGTAGCCTTCCCATCCGCCTGGGTCTCGATATGCATGGTCAGCCCGTAGGCCAGTTGTGTTGAAAACACCGCCGGCGCGCCCTCGGCCGGCAGAACCAGCCCTGGCCTCTGCGCACAGTACTTTTCCTCCGGGTTCATCGGGTGCAGCGGCGGCGGCTTCCCCGGCCCGATCGGCGGCAGCGCCACCACCACCACCGATTTGGGATCGCGAAACGACGGCGGCACGTTCAACCGCAGGTTCAGCGTGTCCTTGGTCGGCAGCGCCAGCGCCGGAATGTACTGAAAATGCGCCGTGTGCAGCGAGGCCAGAATCCGCGCCGTATCCACGATCGCGCCCACGTACGGACTGTATGCGCCTCCGCCCGCCATCGGCGAGTAGCTCAGTTGGTTCATCAGGTCCCCGGTCGCTCCGCCGGCCAACTGGTTCACCATCGATTGCGCGTTCGAGTCGTCCAGCACCAGCCCCTCGGTGTGCTCCACCAGGCACGGCGCCTGCTGGTCGCTCGGCTTGTCGAAGCACTCCTTGTCCAGCTTGATGCCCAGGCTCCGCGCCGACTTCTCGGTGCGCTCCTTAAGCAGCTTGGGGTCGGTTTGCGAGGTTACCTTCACATCCGCCAGGTAGGCCTCCAGACGCATCCGGTCCAGGCTCGCGGCCTGCAAGTCCTGGGTGGCCCGCACAAACGCGCCCGGACGCCCCCGCACCGCCCCCCGCAACGTGCTGAAGTCCCCGCCCGTCTCCGGCGCCAGAAACACCAGCGCCTGCTGCGCCTCCGCCGGAACCGTAATAAACACGCCCTCGTTGCGCACGTCCTTGTTCCAGGTCTCCACCCGCGTAAACCACTCCGCCGGCGGTGGATTGGTCGCCCCGCGCAGAAATCCGACAATCAGAACGTAGCGCGCCGATTGCGTCTCCGGCAGATCGGGGTGGATCCATAGCCGGTCGCCCGGCTCCAGGTTCGCCACCTCGCCGATGGGCAGGGTGACCGTCCCGCGCTTCACGTGCACGTCCACCTTCGGTCCCAACAGATCGAATGCCGGGCCCTCGGCGTGCACTCCGGTCAATGCCAAACTCCAAAGCAGCAAAACCTTCAAACAGCAGCGCATATTCTTATTGTACGAACTCCGGCGCTTGAGAGAATTTGCCCAGCCCCGCAACTTTCTCTTCGCATCCGTGTTGCCGTCGCAGTCTCGCTCGGCCCGGCCGCTTATTTCCTTGCGCGCAATTTCATGGAATCGGGTACACTGTCGCTGGTATAGCTTTGAGCCAAGGGACTGGCCTAAACTGTTTCTCAAATCCCTTTGGGGTAAATGAAGAGAAGCAAGAATTGGCTCTTACTTTGTAGACAAGCCACTAAATTGCCCGGGTTTGCCTTTGAGATCCTCTGAGAATCGCTTCTGGGACCTCTCCACTCTATCTTTCGTAGCATGACACTGGCCCTGAACCGAGCGAATCCATGCAAGGATTCGGGGATAAAAGTCCAGAGATGGACATGACTTAGGGAGCCTCTGATTAAGTCGAATGTACGCTGCTTTGAAAGGGCACGGCTTTAGCCGTGCCGCCTGTTGCGCCTCAATCTGTTGGGCTTTAGCCCCTGAGGGAATGCTCCAAGAAGAAAACAACAGCCGCTTGTCCGACTTAATCAGAGATTTCTTAGAACTCAAGCCGCACCCTTCCGCCCGTGGCGCCGCAATGCCAATCTCCGGAATCGAGACTTCAGAACAACCGGAACGGCGCTGCACAGTCAGACGGAACAGTGCGTCATAGGGAGAAATCAAGATGAAATCGCTGAAAGCTGCACCGGGCAGCGCAGAAGTGAGCAACCTCTCCATTCCAGACGCCGAAGAAATCATCGAAGAAGCCCTGAACGACCTCGGCTTCTCCTCCGATCCCGGCCTGGCGCGCGCGCTTCACTTCCTGGCGCCCCCTGGATACCAGGCCATCGTCGAGTTGTGCGGCGAGAACGGCCGCAGCAAGCGCCGCAACGCCGCCGCCGACACCTGGTCCCCGGAAGACGACGAGGTCCGCATCTACTTTGAGCGCGTCGACGAGGGCGACTCTGCCCCGCGCCCCGCTCGCGCTCCCCGCGCTGCCGCGACGCGCGACGAAGACGAGGACGACGACGGACAGGAAGCGCAGATCCCCGCCGACCTGGACGCGCGCGTCAAAGAGCTCTGCGCCGCCCTCGCCGAGGCCGAACGCGGCGGTCACGCCTTCATCGCCCTCAAGTGGTTCCGCGATTCGTTCCTGCCCCGCAAGGCCTTCCGCTGGAATCAGCATCCCGAGTCGCGCCAGGCCGTCCTGGCCGAGGCCATTCAGCGTGGCGTAGTCATCACCAGCAAGATCGCCAATCCCAAGACCCCCGCTTACCCCACCACCACCATCCGCCTCAACCGCGCCGAAGCCGGCATGCCTGAAGAGGCGCAGCGCTTCCACCCCGTCGCCGTCCATGGCGAGTCCATCGCCGAGGCCATCGAAGAGGAACGGGGGAACCTGTGAGCTGCTACTTTCTCGAGTCCACGGCCTTCGCCAAGCTCTTCGTTCAGGAACAAGGCACCGACGCGCTCATCCAACTCATGGAGGCCGTAGAAGACAACCGCAAGCTCATCTCCGCCTCCACGCCGCTCGAGGTCTACGCCGCTATCCGCCGCCGCCAGCGCGACGGCGGAATCTCTGCCGAAGACGCCGCGGCCGCGCTCGACATTTTGCGCCTCGAAGCCGCCCGCATGGTCCAGGAGCCGCTCAACCCAGCCGTCCTCGAAGCCGCCCGCCAGCTCCTCGACCGCACCACCCTGCGCTGGCCCGACACCCTGCAACTGGCCGCCGCCATCGTCGCCCGCGACATGTTCCAGAATACTGAGATCATCTTCGTCTCCGCCGCCCCGCACCTGCTCGAAGCCGCCAAAAATGAAGGCTTCCACACCCTCGACCCCGCCAAGGAAACCGCCGCGGCGGTGGCGGAGTAATTCGAAGAGCTTCTTCAAGAACCTGAGTCCCGTGCCAGGGCGCCACTTCAAGGGAGGGTGCCCGTGCCCCAGAGCCTGTCCTGAGCCTGTCGAAAGCCTGCCCTGAGCGGAGCCGAAGGGGATCTCGTCCGCCGCGGCCGAAGACCTGGAAAACTTGGCAGCTTTCTCTTGCACATAATTACCCGCCTCCGGCGCAGAATGGTATTGCAGATCAAATCATCAGGCCGATTCGCGGCCTGCTCAAAACCCTGGAATTCACTCCCCCAGGGAAGGCGTGTACCCCACCCCCCCTCCTCTCATATTGATAACAAAGAGGTTAGGTTAAAAACCCCTCGGCCTGCGTTGAAAACAAGCAGGTTACGCAGAGCCCTAGAGACCTTCCGCTCCATCGTTCAAAGAAAAACAAAGGGGTTACGTCCGACGCTCCACGCACCGATTAAAAACTACGACGCCCGGAAACGCCAAACCCCGGGGACTGCCATGCCGTACAATTTGGCCAGACCTGCAGTTTCACGTCTAAGAGAATCGAGCGAGAGGAACTGCACAATGAAGCTTCCCTTGAAACACGGCCTGCTGGTTCTCCTGGTCTTGCTCGCTTCCGGCTGCGCCATGCGCCTGGCCGCCGAGGCCTCAGAAAAGGCCAAAACGGCCCTGGGCAAGGCGTTGCTGGGCAAGGACGTCAAAGCCCTGCTCGACATGCCCGCCTACAAGGATGGCCTCGACCTCTACGTCTACCCCAAAGGGGAAAAACGCCTCGACGAGCGCGGCCTCGATCTCAAGGAGCTCAGCAAGTATCTCAAGGACAAAGGCGTCGGCGTGGAGCGCGATGAGTGGGTCACCGTAACCGACGTCAAAGTCGACAGCGACCGCGTCGAGATTCACCTCGGCGGCGGAGGCGAGGGCCGCGGCGCCAGCAAGAACGCCGAAAAGAAGGGTGCCGGATTCAAGCGTGCCGGCGGGTCGCGCATCAACTTCCGCTACGGCCGCGATCTCAGCGACGCCGACATCCAGCTCGATGCCTTTCTGCCCCTCCTCGAGCGCGTCCTCGACACCGGCAAGCTGCACGAAAACAAGGAAATCCAGGGCCTGCCGCCGGAGTTCCAGGAAGCCATCCGCGCCAAGGATGTGGTGCAGGGCATGACCTACCAGATGGTCCTGCTCTCGGCCGGCGAGCCCGACCAGAAGAAGGTCGAAGACACCACCGACGACAGCCTCCACGAAACCTGGTACTACCTCCGCGAAGGCCATCGCTGGGTAGTCAAATTCCTCAACGGCAAAGTCGCCAAAGTCCAAGTCTTCTGAGAACCGGCCCAACAACCGGAATTTGCCACTGCCAACCCGCCGCAAACGATGGGTGCCCCATCCATTCGCGTCTTTTTGCGAATGGGTGGGAAACCACAACTCTAGACCGGCTCCTGAGATGGAGCGTTACGACTCCCGCCGAAACCGGTTCGCCTGCTCGAACTCGTCCCGCAGCCCCGGCGTGCGCAGGTTTTCGCGCAGATGCGCCAGCCGCTGCTCCAGCGCAAGCAGCGCCCTCTGCACCGCCTCGGTATTAGTGTAGGCAATATCGCGCCACATCGAGTAGGGACTCGCGCCCAGCCGCGTCATCTCCCGCAAAGCGCGCCCGCCCACGTCTTTCAGCTCCGGCGCATCGCCTACTTCTTCTTCGAGCAGCGCGCTCAGCGCTGTAGCCACAAACTGCGGCAGATGGCTCACCCAGCCAACCAGCTCATCGTGGCGCGCGGCGTCCAGGTCGATGGTCTTTGACCCCATCGCCGCCACCCACTCCCGCCAGCCCTTCACCAGCGCGGCCGAATGGGGCGAGCGCTGCCAGTCGGGGTCGTCCGTAAACAGCCACACCGCCCCGCGAAACAGGTGAGCGTCGCCCAGCGCCGCCCCGCCCCGCTCCTTGCCCGCCATCGGATGCCCAGGCAGAAACGCCGCCCGCTCCGGCGTATTAAACAGCCGCCCCCCCGCCGCCGTAATCCGCGCCTTGGTGCTCCCCACATCCGTCACCAGGTGCTCCGGCCCCAGCACGCCCGACAACTTCTCCATCCAGTCGAGCGTCGCGTAGATGGGCACAGCCAGCACTGTGACCTGGCTTGCGCGCGCAGCTTCGATCCCGTCGGGAGCGATGGAGTCAATTGCGCCCATCCTGAGCGCAGTCTGTGCGCCGTCGGCGCCGCGATTCCAGCCCACAAGCGATCCGCCAAACCCCGCCGCACGCAGCGCAAGTCCGACGGAAGTGCCGAGCAGCCCGGTACCGAGAATGGCGATGCGCTCGATCATTCTTCTTTCCTTGCTCCAACTGCATTAAAAAGATAGCGGAGTCTGCGGAGTTAGCCTCGCTCCGCGTGTGTTAGCGGAGCTTGCTTTTGCTAACTCCGCTACAGCGTTCTTCCCACCGCCGCCGCAATCGCCCTCAGCTCCTCAACCAGCTTTTCAAACTGGTCGTGGAACAGCGTCTGCGCCGCATCCGATGCCGCCTTGTCCGCGTTGGGATGAATCTCGATCAGCAGCGCGTCCGCGCCCGCCGCCACCGCCGCCTTGGCCATCGCCGGAACCATGTCCCGCCGCCCCGTGCCGTGCGAGGGGTCGGCCACAATGGGCAGGTGCGACAGCTTCTTCACCACCGGAATGGCAGCGATATCCATCGTGTTGCGCGTCGCAGTCTCATATGTCCGTATCCCGCGCTCGCACAGGATCACATCGTAGTTGCCGCCGGAGAGAATGTACTCGCTCGAGAGCAGCAGCTCCTCAATCGTTGCCGCGATGCCACGCTTCAGCAGAATCGGCTTCCGCACCTGGCCCAACTCGCGCAGCAGGTTGAAGTTCTGCATATTGCGCGCCCCCACTTGGAAGCAGTCCACATACGGAAGCATCGCCTCGATCTGCGCAATCTCCATCACCTCGCTCACCGTCAGCAGCCCGTGCGCGTCCGCCGCCTCCCGCATCAGCTCCAGTCCCGCAATGCCCAGCCCCTGAAATGAGTAGGGCGAGCTGCGCGGCTTGAACGCGCCTCCGCGCAGAAACCCGCCGCCCGCACCCTGCACGCACGCGGCAATGGCGAAGATCTGCTGGCGGTTCTCGATGGCGCACGGACCGGCGATGATGGCCACCTTCTCGCCGCCGATGGTTGCACCGTTGGCAAACTCGACAACTGTTCCCTCCGGCCGCCACGCCCGCCCGGCAAGCTTGTAGGGCGCGCTGATGCGGTGCACATGCAGCACGCCGGGAAACACTTCGAACTTGCTCAAATCCAGGCTGGCGGTCGATCCCACCCCGGCCAGAATCGTCTGCGTCGTTCCGGTCGTCCGGTGAACATCCACCCCCGCCTCCTCCATCGCTTCGATGACGGCGTAGATCTCTTCCTCGGTGGCCTTTTCCTGCATGGCTACGATCATTGCTTTTTCCCTGTCTCGGGCGTCTCAAGCGCCTGTTCCGTGCCCGGCTGGTCGCCGTGGCGACCCTGGGCGTTCCTCTCCGATGCCAACTCGTCCCTCTGCAGGGCCCGCATCACGTCGATGATGCGCTCGTAGATATGTGTCAGCTCAATGTCCGGCAGCGGCCCCTTGTTGTGCGACCGCACATTGGCATAGATCACCTTCTCGCGCGCCGGCTCATACACCGGCAACTGCGTCGCCGCCTTCAGGTGGCCGATCATCTGCGCCGCCCGCGCCCGCTCGCTCAGCAACTCCACAAGTTGCTGGTCCAGCACATCGATTTGCTTCCGCAATTCTTCCAGCGTCATTCCATCCTCGTGTCAGCTAAAGGCTATCAGCTATCAGCTCCGTCTCGATGTTCCAAGCGGCAGCGGCTTCACCCGCCGCAGCGTGGGCTGAAGGCTGAGAGCTGAAAGCTTTTTTCGGCATTCACCGGGCCAGCGCCGCCTCAGGCAGGCACAGGCCCTTGATAAATCGAGCCACCGCGCCGGGCGCTGTCTCCGCCCCGCCCTCGGCGGTTGTCCGTTCAATCAACTCCACAATCGCGCTGCCCACCACCGCCGCATCCGCGAACCGCCCCACCTGGGCCACATGCTCGCTGTTCGAGATGCCGAACCCCACGGCCACCGGCAGCGTGCGACCCTGCCTCTCCGAAATCTCCCGTATGCGCCCAACTAGTGCCGCCGCATCGCCAGTCAAACTTTGCTGCGTCCCCGTAATCCCCACGCGCGAAATGGCGTAGATAAATCCCTTGGAGTGCGCCGCGATCGCCTCCAGCCTTTCATCGGGACTGGTAGGCGCGGCCAGAAAAATCGGAGCCAGCCCCACACGCTGCATCTCGGCCAGATACGAAGCGGCCTCTTCCACAATCAAATCCGTCACCAGCACGCCGTCCGCCCCGCCCGCCGCCGCGTCATCCGCAAACTTGCTCATCCCGAAACGCAGTATCGGATTCAGATAGGTAAAGATCACCAGGCCCGCCTGGGGCCGCGCCGCGCGAATCTCGCCTGCCAGCGCCAGCACATCCTTCAGCCGCGTCTTGCGCGCCACGGCCCGTTCCATCGCCCGCTGAATCACCGGCCCGTCTGCGAGGGGGTCGCTGAACGGCACGCCCAGCTCGATCACATCCGCGCCCGCATCGATTGCCGCGATCGCGATCTCTCGCGTGGCGTCGAGGCTCGGGTCGCCAGCCGTCAGGTACACGACCAGTCCGGGTTTGTGATCAAATCGAATAGCCATGAATGCCCGCCAACTTGCCATCACGGCAAAGCCGTGGCTAACTCGCCGTCCTTGTCATGAAACTCGCACGTGAACTATCGAATCAACTCCGTCACACCTGAATAAATGAATACCCCGCAGATTGCACTAATGCCGATTGCAATCCACACTATTGTCTTCTTGCGCTCCTTTTTCCTAAAGAAACCAACCCAAGTGAGTGCAAGAACTGCGAAACCGACAGCCAGATCGAACGTTGGACTGCCTTGTCCACCATTAGCGGCCTGAGCAACTGGTCCGAAATATGTCATTGCTCTTAGCTCCTCGCCTTTGAATAGGCCCCACTATAATTTCAACTCCCGCGCCAGGATGCCCATATCCTTGTCGCCGCGTCCAGAAAGATTCACCACCAGTATGTCATGGGCCGCCATCGTAGGAGCCATCTTCAACGCCTCGGCCACCGCGTGCGCGCTTTCCAGCGCCGGCAGAATTCCCTCCGTACGCGCCAGCCGCACCACCGCGTCGAGCGCCGCCGCATCGTCCTGCGAGACGTACTCCGCGCGTCCCGAATCGTGCAGCGCCGCGTGCTCCGGCCCGATCGAGGCATAGTCGAGGCCCGCCGAAACCGAATGCGTCAGCGCAATCTGCCCGTTTTCATCCTGCAAAACGTAAGAATACGTGCCTTGCAAAACCCCCGGCGACCCGCCGCTGAAGCGCGCCGCGTGCTGGCCCAGCGCCGTGCCGCGCCCGCCGGCCTCCACGCCGATCAACCGGACTTGTCTCTCCGGAATGAACTCGTAGAAGGCGCCAATCGCGTTCGACCCGCCGCCCACGCAGGCGATCACCGCCGTCGGCAACTGGCCTTCTTTCTCCAGGATCTGTTCTTTGATCTCGCGGCCGATGCAGCGATGAAAGTCGCGCACCATGGTCGGATAAGGATGCGCCCCAAGCGCCGAGCCCAGCAGATAATACGTGGTCCGCACATTGGTAACCCAGTCCCGCATCGCCTCGCTGATCGCGTCCTTCAGCGTCTTCGACCCCGCAGACACCCCGCGCACCTCCGCCCCCAGCAGCCGCATGCGCAGCACGTTCAGCTCCTGCCGCGCCATGTCCACATCGCCCATGTAGACGACGCACTCCAAGCCCAGCAACGCGCACACCGTTGCCGTAGCCACGCCGTGCTGGCCCGCGCCCGTTTCGGCAATGATGCGCTTTTTGCCCATCCGCTTGGCCAAGAGGCCCTGCCCCAGCGCATTGTTGATCTTGTGCGCCCCGGTGTGCAGCAGGTCCTCGCGCTTCAGATAGATCCTTGCCCCGCCAAGTTGCTCCGTGAGCCGCTTGGCAAAGTAAAGCGGCGTCGGCCGCCCCGCGTAGTCTTTCAAGAGGCCGGCCAGCTCCGCCTGAAACGCCGCGTCGTTTTTGGCGAGGTCGTACTCGTGCTCCAGTTCCACCAGCGCCGCCATCAGCGTCTCCGGCACATACCTGCCGCCATAAACGCCAAACCGCCCCGGCCGCGACTCCGATGAATCCATTTGTCCTGCTGGAAGAATTACCGATGCCATGGGGCCTCCTGTCCGCTTGCCCAAAATGGGGAACTATTCAGTTTACAGGAGCGTCTTTCAGTGGCAGCTTCGCAACAAATAGCATCGCGACGGGGCGCTTTTCAGCACCGATCTTCTCCATCGCCTCCCTTGCGCCGGCGCAAATGTCAAGCAGAGTAACGCTTCTGAAGCGTCAGGCATCTCTTCTCATGCCTGCGCTACCTGTCGGTGCACGAGTAGCAGGGGTCGATGGAGGCCTGGATCAAGGGTGTATCGGCAAGCCGGGCCCCAATCACCATCCAGCGGATCGCCGGCATGTTTGCGAACGTCGGCGTGCGGACGTGCACTCGGCTCGGATTTCTGGAATTCTCTTTCCACGAAACACTGTACATCACTTCTCCGCGCGGCGCCTCGACGCGGCTCGTGGCCGTTCCCGTGGAAAAAACGATTTTCCCCTCTCCGGTGTGGAACTCGCCGGACGGCATCTTGGCGAGTGCCTGGCGAAGGATGCGGCAGCTCTCCATAATCTCCAGCGCCCGCACCAGCAGGCGTGCGCGCACGTCGCCATCCTTCTCGACCGGCACGTCGAATTCGAGTTCGGAGTAGGCCGCGTAGGGCGCGGCGCGACGAAGATCCTGGGGCACCCCGGAAGCCCTTGCCGCGGGCCCTACCACACCGCAAGAGATAGCCTTCTCATGGGTGAGGACTCCGATGCCGGCACAGCGCATCCTCGCCGTCGTGCTGGTGGTAAAGATGGGGATGACGGTGCGGACCATCTCGCGCTCCAGTTGCTCAACCATGGCCAGTACCGCAAGCGGATCGTCGATATCGCGATTGACCCCGCCAATCCTGTTCATCGAGTAGTTGACGCGGTTGCCGGAAATTGCCTGAAGCACATCCATGACCTTTTCGCGGATCTCGAAGCAGGTCATGAACATGGTCTTGAAGCCCATGAGCTTGGCTGCGATGCCCGCCCAGAGCACATGGGAGTGCAGACGCTCCAGTTCCGCCATGACGACGCGAATATACAGCGCGCGCGGCGGCGGCTCCTGGCCGGTCAACTGCTCCATGGCCTGGCAAAGCGTGAGTGTGTGGATGTTCGAGCAGATTCCGCACACGCGCTCCATCAGCGCGATGACCTGAATGTAGTTGCGGGTTTCCGCCAGATGCTCGATACCGCGGAAGTTGAATCCGATATGCAGTTTGGCGTCGGAAACCCTTTCGCCTTCGCAGATCATATCCAGCTTGTAAGGCTCTTCCAACGCGGGGTGGTACGGACCCATGGGAATTTTGTAGCTCATAGGAGCTCCTCGCGCAGGTTCACTCCCGCCTTGTCTCCCTGGCGCAGAAGCAGCGGTTCGTACTCGCGTCCCAGGAAGTCGATGGCGAAGCCTTCGTGAATCTCGCGCTCAATCCAGTCCACGGCCTCGGACAGGTCGTAGATGCTCTCGATGGAATTGCCGGCAAGCAGAAACGGGAAGCCGAGCAACTGGCCATCGAGGTCCCAGTGATACTCCAGCCGGAAGCCTTGGTCGCCCGGCAACTGGTAAGCAGTAATGGTGACAAAGCGGGCATGGCAGGCGTTCATTTCCAAGGCAAGTTCGCGCACTTTCAATGCGCCTGGGGACAGCCAGTGCACGCCGCCTTTCTCAATCCAGCGATCCGCAACCCCCAGCTTTTCCGGGATGCGCTCAAGAATGTTCTCTTTCGGTACAGCCTCAAGTACGTTCATTGTGTGCCTCCAGGGGCAGTATCGGCGGCCTTGCTTTCAGTCGCTGGCGGGGTCGCAGCGCCGGACTTGGGAGCAGGCGTCTTGCGCGCCACGGTGTAGGAGTTCTTCAACTCGCCGATGTTCAGATACACGGGCGGACAGACAGGGTCCTGGCTGAGCGCATGGGTTTTGCAGCCTTCCACGCAGCGCCCGCAAAAAGTACAATGCCCGGGATCGTAGCTCCACACAAATTCGCCTTTGCCGGCGCGAAACTCGATGGCGCGCGCGGTACAGCGGAATCTGCAGATCGCGCAGCCGGTGCACAGCTCAGGATCGAACCGGACCAGGCCCCGGTAGCCCTCACTCACCTTGGGGCGCGCGGGAAAGCGCAACGTCCGGTTGCCGCCCCACAGATTCCTCCACAGCATGGTGAGAATGTTCATGATCGAATCCTCATGAAGAGCGCGGAGGAGATGGCGAGGACCGCGAAGATCAGGGTACATTGCCAGTAAAACCGCACCGTCGTATCGATGGCCAAGCGCGCGGTTGCGGCGGCAACCGCCGACAAGAGCAAAACCACCGCGAAGGAAAGTCCAACGAAGACGAGGGCGGCGAGCCACCAGAGCGTGAGATGGGGAGCGGCCAGCGTGGCCACCAGGCCGGTAGCCGCGACCCACTCAAGACCATGGGACAGCTCCCACATGGCCAGTTCGGGGCCGGCGTATTCGGTCATGGGTCCGGAGTAGATCTCCTGTTCTGCGTTGGGTAGGGAGAAAGGATTGATATGCAGCTTGGCGGGCAGGCACACCAGAATCGCAACCACGCCAAGCCAATGCAGCGGCGAGGTCGGCAGTCCCGCCAGGGCTTCGAGCCGGAAGGTATGCTGCGACGCCGCAATGGAAACAATGGCCAGAAGGAAGACCACGTTATAGGAGACGCTCAAGGCGGCCTCGCGCGCCGACCCGATCTCGCCGAAGATGGAGCGCGAAGAGAAGCCGGCGGCGATGATGCAAATGGAGGGGAGTTCGAGCAGGGCCAGGAGCAGGATCAGGTCGCCCTCGAAGCCGCCGGAGGAGGGCAGCACGGGCAGCAGCCCAACCGCTCCAGCCGCCGCCGACACCGCAATCAGCGGCCACATCTTCATCAGCAGGCCGCTTACTCCGCTGCGAGGGGGCGTGCTCTTGCCCAGCAGCTTGATGAAATCGTAGAACGGCTGCATGAAGGGAGGGCCAATGCGCCCCTGCATCAATGCAACGGCTTTGCGTTCTACCCAAAGGAAGAACCACGCCGCAGGCACGGCGAAAAGGAGTCCGGGAAAGATGAGCAGGCGCGCCAGTGCGGTGGTCAGATTCATGGCTGGGCCTCCTTGGCTCCGGATTTGTCCGCGGCCGTGCATCCGCAAGCGCCACCGCATCCCGGCCCGACCAAAGGCATGACGACAGGCTCGACGGGCAACTTTTTCGCCGCTCTCTCGGCCAGTATCTCGGCCGCCTTGGCCACGCCCTGGATAATGGCGTCGGGGCGCGGCGGGCAACCGGGAACAAAGACATCGACGGGGATATGGAGATTGAGCGGCCCTGCCAGGGTGCGGCTGTCAATGAAAACATTGGTCGTAGCCGGACAGGAGCCGATTGCGACCACAGCCTTGGGTCCGCAAACCTGATCGTAGACGGTTTTAATGGGATTCACCGCGTTGTGGGTTATGGGTCCCGTGATGCAGAGAATATCGGCGTGGCGGGGACTTCCCTCGAGGCGCACTCCCAACTGCTCGGCGTCGTAACGAGGGGTGAGGCTGGCGATCAACTCGATATCGCAGCCGTTGCAACTGCCCCCGTTCATGTGAAAGAGCCAGGGGCTGCGGCGGCGGCTGTAGCACATCAGTCGATTCCAGAGGTTCATGGCCTACCCCCAACGAGCATTCCGATCAGGCTGGGCCAAAGACCGCCAACCAGCAACAAGGCTACAAGCACCACGATCACGCCTTGCAGAACCAGCGGCTCCTTCATCGGAAGCGCGGCACCTTCTGGCGAAGTGGCCAGCGGCGGATCGGAGCCCTGCGCCGGACCCCACCATACGCGGGTCAACGCCAGTACATATGCGATGAGCGCGAGGATGGACGATAGAACAAAGACCGTCAGCAGAATTGGGCTGATTTGCAATGCGGTCTCATAGAGCCGCCAGCGCCCGATGAATCCGAGCGTCGGTGGCACGCCCAGCATGGCGAGCATTCCGAACAGGAAGCCGAAGGCGCTGACGGGGTAGCGGCTGGCCAATCCAGTGTGTTCACCATCGAGCGCGCCGGCTGCCTCGGGACCGCTGAGGCAGATGAATAAGAGAGCCTTGGCCAATGCGTGGGTTGAGGCGGCAATGATTACGCCAGTCATTCCAAGAATGCTGACGGAGGCCAGCCCGAGCAACAGGAAGCCAACATCCTCGACAGTGGAGAGAACCAGCAACCGCTTGAGACTGCGCTGCGTGAGCATCAGAAGAGCGGCGAGCAACGAGGTGAAGACCGCTGCGTAGAGCCACAACGGTTGAGGAGTCAGCGCGCTGTTGATATTCATCACGCCGGTGAAGAATTCGCCGAAGGCCGCCATATCGACAACTGCGATGATGAGTCCGAGCACCAGAGAGGGCAGTTCATCGGCCAGACTGAGCAGCCAAAAGAACATTGGCACCGCAGCCAGCTTGACACAGATGCTGGTCAGCATCAGGGCTCGCGGCCAATGTTGTTGCGCCGGGTTGTTGAACAACTCGCTCGCCACCATCGTCCCGGAGGAGATGAGAACCACAGCCAGATAGGTGAGTTTGGCTGCTTGCGTTCGCGCCGTCTGCCAGACCAGCACAACGGTCAGAAGCGCGCCGAGTTCCAGCAGTCCAAGGCGAAGCCGAGGCGCGGTAGAAAGCAGACCGGCAACTGTGGAGGCGCCAATCAACAGCATCAACGGCGCGCGCTTGCGGCTAACTGAGCTGGCCAGCGCAGCAAGAACCAGTGCCACTGCGGCCACTGCGCAGGCGGCAATCATGAGAGGAGGCATGGGAGCTATGCCGCCTTCATAGGAACCCGGAGTACTATCTGCGATCCAGCGAACAAATACAAAGACCACCGCCGCCAACAGGACGACGAGAACCGTGGCCCGCCGCTCCATCCAGCAGACCGCGACGCCCAGCACGCGCGAAGCCGCCTGCAAACCGCGCCAGATGCCCAGGTAGACACGATCCACATTGGTCCAGCGAAAGAACTCATGCCAGTTCTGCAGGAATATATCGGAGAAGTCGCCGGCCGTAAGCCTTCCCTGGTCGGACAAAGGCTCGCCGCCGGTAAAGATTCCGCCGCCCGCGGTGGCCAGCGCCGGACCTCCTGAGACTTGGGCTGTGGCAGTGGCCGGGCGCGCCACGTAGGCAATGGCGTAGATTATGCCGCCCAGAATCAGCGAAACCAGAGCCAGCACCAGACCGCCGGTGGTCGAGAAGCTTCCGGCGCCGGCGAACAGTCCAAACCACGTTACCTGCAAGCCCGCGCCAAGCGAAAGTGCGCCCAGAATCGGATTGAGAAGGTAGTTCACGGCCAACTGCGGCGCGATGCCCAGGACAATGCTTCCCGCGGCCATCAGTCCCATGCCCCACTGCATGGTGGCCGGAGCCTCATGGGCGTCCATGGTCTTTTCCGTCAGCGGCCCCAGGAACACCGCACTGGTCGCCTTTGCGCAAAGGAAGACCGTGCCCAGGCTAACCACCCAGGCCACCATGGCGGGAACGGCCCATCCTGCTTGCAAAGCCGCGGCGTACAGCATCCACTTGCTGACGAAGCCGCTCATCAGGGGGATACCGGCCATGTTGCCCACCCCGATCAGCCACCACAGCGTGGTGCGCGGCATGCGTGCGGCGAGGCCGCCGAGTTGGTTCATGTCGCGCGTACCCGCGGCGTGCTGCACCGCGCCGGCGTTCAGGAACAGGCCTCCTTTGAAGAATCCGTGATTGAGGCAATGGAGCAGGCCGGCGACGATGGCCAGCGGCGTACCGATTCCCAGGCCCATCATCATGTATCCGATCTGACTCACCGTGGAGAAGGCAAGCATGCGCTTCAAATCGGTCTGAACCATGGCGTACATCACGCCAACTGTCATGGTGATGACGCCCACCCACACGAGAGTTGCGCCCCAGGCGGCCGGCCACGTGCCAAAGCTGTGCATGCGCGCGGCAAGGTACACGCCGGCGGTGACATAACATGCAGCATGAAGCAGGGAACTTACCGGGGTTGGCGCCGCCATTGCCTCTGGAATCCAGGTGTGCAGAGGCACCTGCACAGACTTGGCCATCAGCGCGGCCAGCATCAACACAAAGACACCACCGGTGAAGCTGCGCGCCACGGCGGGATCGGTCCACAAGGCGCTTCCAGTGCGGTGGAAGATGATCAGGATGGCCGCCAGCAGGCCGTATCCGGCGATGTGGGTCATCAACAGGACCTTGCGCGCGCCCGCAACGGCCTCGCGGTTGGTGTACCAAAAGCCGACCAGGCTGAAGGAGCACAGTCCGATCAATTCCCAGCACAGGTAGAGCAGAAACAGGTTGGCGCTATAGACAAGCGCGATGAATCCGCCGATGAACAGCTGCATCGTGCAATAGAAGCGGGTCGCGGACCGGTCGTGAGCCATATACGCGACCGAATACAAGAGCACCAACGCGCCAATGCTTGCCCCCATAAAGGCAAACAGGACGCTGAGCGCGTCTACGTGGAAGACAAGAGCGAGCGGTCCATCCCATTGCAGCAGATTGAGCTCGACCGACCTTCCCGCCTGCACCAGGCGCACCATGCCGGCTACGGCGGCGACCGCAGGCAGGCAGGCGAGAACGGCCAGAATTCCTTTCGTTCGGGCAGAACAGAGCCGCGCTACAAGAATCTGCAGCAGAGCGCCGAACAAAAGCGAACATGGCGCAATCAGAAGGAGTGCTGGATCGGTAATGGTCGGCATCAATACCTCCCAGTATGATGGGATAGCGCCAAAATCCAGGGCAGTTTTGCCGAGCCATCGGTTGCAACCACTTGGCGGAACTTGTGAGCGCTATTCGCGTTCTGAGCGGACGGCGCCCGGCTACGACTGTTTACCGGAAGGCGATTGCAGCGGGCGCCACATGGAGAATTCCCGCCCGTTGCCGCTTTGCGCCGCGGCAATAAACCATTTACCCGACCTTTTTTTAGCACGTCACTTTGGGTATTCCCTGTGACGGGCGTCACTACGGGAGTTGGAGCCGCTCGCGAAAACGATGGCAGTGTCAAGGGTTTTTCCGCGCGGATTGCCCATTTCCGAAGATTAGTCGACCCTTTGCTTGTGTTGGAGTAATATTTGTCGCCGAAGTAGCTTTACCGCGAACAGGAGACTTGAAGCGATGAAAATGGAAGGCCTCTGGCGTACGCACTTTTGTCTGGGAGATGCGCAGGGCGACGGGTTGGCAGTGTTGCGCGATGGAGAGGTTCTGGGCGGCGATCCCGCCCATACATACACCGGTTCATACACATCCGATGGACCGGAGCTCTACCTGGACGTTCGCGTGAGCCCCAATGCGGGCCACGTTCCCGCGGATATGGACCGGCCCTTGCACTTTGTGCTCTGGGGCTCAGTGAGTGGAGATTCGGGGAATTTGCACGGCTCCGCCGACAATGAGCCGAAATTGAAGGTCACCGTCGATCTGCACCGCGCTGCGTGAATGCGACCGGTGTCCTTGAATGCCGCGCGGGCTTTCTGGACGGCTCATTCGTCCCGTCCGGACTCCCGAAGTTCGAGCCTTGCAAACTTGAAAGGCGTATCACGATGCAAGGTCCCGGTGTGTGAGCCCTCGGCGAACTCCCCGCCCGCGTTGCTTCCAGGATCGCTCCTTCAGGTGGGGCTCAGGACCGGACAATGCGAGCCCTGAGCGCATGCGTAGAGCAGGAAATGCAGGGATCGTAATTGCGCACGAGCCTTTCGCATTCGTCTACAATCTCAGCATCCGTCTGCTCCAGAATTCCAGGAATCAGCAGCCGCAGGTCGTCTTCCATGCGGCGGTAGTTTTGCGCCGTGGGCGGGACGATTCTTGCGGTTTGGACGATGCCCTGATCGTTGATGCGATATCGGTGATAGAGCAATCCTCGCGGAGCCTCCGTTGCAGCGCATCCCTCCGCCGCGCGAACCGTGTAGGGAAGGCTGGGCGGTTCCGGTTCCTCGTAGGCGTCGATGAGCCGCAGGCTCTCTTCGCAGGTCATCACCAGTTCAACAGCCCGGGCCACGATTCCCGCATAAGGATTGGAGCAGGGCCATGCGATTCCGCTCTCCTCCGCGGCCTGACGCGCGGCCGGGGGCAGATGGTTGAGGTTCAGGTTGATGCGTGCCAGCGGCCCAACCAGGTAACTCGATCCATGCTCGGCGCGCACCGAGTGCAGCGCCGTTGAATGCGCCACGTGCATTTCGAGAAACACCTGCTCGAACTCCTTAAGAGGTATGTCCAGCCCCGCCGAGGAGACAATGTGTCCTGCGTTCATCGGGTATTCCCGGGGATGGGAGAGCGCCACGCATTCATAGTTCGCCTTGAACTCCGGCAGCGGCAGCGAAGATACGAACTTCACGGTTTCGAGCGAGGCCTTCAGCGCCCACTCCAGGCGGCCGCGCAGTGCCAACATTTCATTGCGGCGCGGGACCTTCCAGAATCCGCCCACACAGACAGAAACAGGATGCACGGACCGGCCGCCGATCGTCTCCATCAGCGCATTGCCGACCTTTTTCAGCTCCAGTCCGCGGCGCACCAGATCGGGCTGTTTCCCCGCCAGCTCCACCGCGCTCTCCATCCCGAAAAAGTCGGGAGCCTGCAGCAGGTAGATATGCAGCGCATGGCTCTGCATCCATTCCCCGCAGTAAAGCAGCCGGCGCAGCGCCTGAATCCCCGGCCCCGGCGTGATCTCCAGCGCGGCTTCAATGGCCTGCACGGAACTCATCTGGTAGGCAACTGGACAGATGCCGCAGATGCGCGCGGTGATATCGGGCACTTCGCGTATCGAGCGCCCGCGCAGAAATGCCTCGAACATGCGCGGCGGCTCGTAAATGTCCAGCCTGACGTCCTGAAGCCGCCCATCGCGGACCTCAATGCGGAGGCCACCCTCTCCCTCAACACGGGTCATCGATTCCAGGCGGATTGTGCGCGTTCCATTGGTCGCGGTCATATCGATGCCTTTTCAAGCTTCTCCGCGGCGGAGCGGAATTCCTCCGCCCAGCCGGTGAATCCATTCAGCAGGCGCAGCGTTTCGGCGCGTGGAATGCCGCGCACGGTGAGGGTTTGGCAAAGAGAATCGGGATTGGGACTTTCCATGGGGCCGTAACAGCCAAAACAGCCGCGGTTGAAACCCGGACACAACGCGCCGCAACCGGCCTGCGTGATGGGACCGATGCAGGCGATGCCCCGCGCCACCAGCAGACAGACATTCCCTTTGCGCTTGCACTCGACGCACACCGAGTAAGTCGGCAGTTGCGGGGCGCGCCCAATCAGCAGAGCCGTAAGCACTTCCAGCAGTTGCTCTTTTGAGATTGGGCAGCCGTTGATGGCAAAATCCACCGTCACGTGCGCTGCCACCGGCGTCGATTGCGATAGCGTATGGATGTAAGAGGGATTGGCGTAAATGGAGCGGGTGTACTCATCCACATTGTGCATGTTGCGCAGCGCCTGGATTCCGCCGGCGCTGGCGCAGGCGCCGATGGTGATCAGCATCTTAGATTTTCGCCGGATGTCGCGCACCCGCTCCACGTCGTGCTCCGTGGTCACCGATCCTTCCACCAGCGCCACGTCGTAAGGACCGTCGAGGACCTGCGAGCGCGCCTCGAGAAAATAGCAGATATCGACTGCGCCTGCAATCTCCAGGAGTTCGTCTTCCAGATTCAGCATCTGCAACTGGCAGCCGTCGCAGGAAGCCAGTTTGAAAACCGCCAAGCGCGGCTTTGCATCTCCCGCCATCAGAACTCCTCCCTTCCGAAGAACGCTTCAATCTCGGAAAACCGGAACACCGGGCCCTGTTTGCAAATGAAGACTGGCCCAACCTGGCAATGCCCGCAGAGTCCGATGGCGCACTTCATATTGCGTTCCATGGAGACGTAAATGGCGTCTTTGGGAATGCGCCGCGCCATCGCTTCGTAGATGACGAAGCGCATCATGATCTCCGGGCCGCAGGAGAACACCAGCGTATTGCGGTGATCGAGGCGGATGCGGTAAAAGGCCATTGGGATCACGCCGACCTGGCCCTTCCACGTCTCGTCGGCGCGATCTACGCTAACGTTTATCTCAATTCCGGAGTCCTGCCATCTTTCGAATTCGCTGGTATAGAGCAAGTCCTGGGGCGTGCGGCCTCCATAAAGGATGAGCACCCGGCCGAAGCTGCTGCGGCGATGGATAACCTCCAGTATCACGGGGCGCAAAGGCGCCAGCCCAATTCCGCCAGAGACGATCATGAGGTCCTTGCCCTCTGCAAGCTGCATGGGCCAGGGGTTTCCGTAGGGCCCGCGCAGACCCACCGTGTCGTCAACCTTCAGGCGGCCAATGGCCCGCGTGACGCTGCCTGCGTAACGGACTGTGTGCTCCATCACTTTTGGCGTATTGGGATCGGAGCAGATGGATATGGCAACCTCGCCTAATCCAGGCAGATGAATCATGTTGAACTGGCCCGGGGCGAATCCTGCCGGTGCGGCGGGGTCAAGGTATTCCAGCGAGAAGGTCGAGATTCCGTAAGTCTCCGGGCGGATGGCGCGCACCACCGCCGGAGAGGGTAGCATGGGATCTGCTATGATCGCCGGCTCGAGCATTGCTGTCTGGCTCATCGTGCCCCCAGTGAACGAAGGGCGCTCAACTCTTCGGTGATGTCGATTCCCACCGGGCACCATGCGATGCAGCGCCCGCACCCCACGCAGCCGGAACGGCCGAATTGATCGATCCACGCCGCCAGCTTGTGGGTCATCCACTGGCGGTAGCGCGACTTGATGGTGGGTCGGCTGTTTCCGGAATGGACGTGGGAAAAATCGAGGATGAAACAGGAGTCCCACACGCGCGTTCGCCTCGTGCTTGCCCCTGTCAGATCGCTATGCTCCTCAACCGTTGAGCAGAAGCAGGTGGGACAGACCAGGGTGCAATTTCCACAGGAGAGGCATCGCGCCGCAATGGCTTCCCAATAGGGATGGTCGATCCTGTCGTACAACAGTTGCGGCAGGTCGCTTGTCGTCGCCTGGCGCTGGATCTGCCGCTCAGTCCGCTGCATGATCTGCGCCACGCGGCCCTGGTCGAAGGCGCTGGCCGGCTGCCAGTCCACGCCGGCCAGTGCATTCGAGCCAGCCTCCGAGCCGATCTCAAGAACAAACGATTCGGGAAGCTCTGTCAATGCAAGGTCAAATCCGGAGGGCGCCCGAGGTCCTGTCTTCATCGACGTGCAGAAGCATGTTGTTGCCGCGGTGTTGCAGTTCGCCACCAGGATGAAAGCCCGCTCGCGGCGACGCGCATAATGCGGATCCCGTACCGCGCCATTGACGAAGACATCGTCTTGGATGGCAATCGCATGCAGGTCGCACGAGCGCACGCCGATGAAGGCAAGCGGAGGAGAATCATCCAGGGGAGGTTCAAACGTCCAGCCTTCGCCGTTCCTGTGCGCAATCAGCAGATCCAAGTGAGGGGGGAAAAGATACCGCTTCCACGAATGCGGGCCAACGGTGCAGCCAAAGTAGTCTGTTGCGTGGGTTCGCAACAAACGCGAGCTTCCTGCCTTTTGTTCAAGCGACCATCCGATGGGCAGTTCGGAGATGTTCCGGATAGCGTCGAGAATCACGGCGCCGTCGCGCACCGTAGGGCCGATAAGTTGGAAGCCACCCTCATGAAGATTGTCGAGAACCCGTTGCAGGACAGACTTGGCGAGAAGTACGGTAGCAGAAACCCGTGGGGCAGTGGAGCCGACCATATCGCCTCCTCAAGGTGCCCGGGAGTGGCGTTGTGTCGGAATTCGCCAAAGGAATTGCTGAAAAGTTCGGCACAACGGCCCAGCCCTTTGCAGTTCCGCAAACACAACAGCAGCGAGACCGAAGTCTCACTGGTCGGCGAACATCGGCGGATCCTCCCGGTTCGCACGAGGCGTAACTGGCAAACATATCCGAGGGCTGAATCTCTCGTTGAATCTGAACAGAATGATACACCCGAAAGTCCACACGTCAAGTGCGGTCTTCTTTTTTTCCAGGAAGACTGAGACAACCTGCTGTGCCTCGCCACAACTCTATCCGGGCACGACGGGGGCTCGGTTTTCAGTTTTGGGGGCAATCCTGGCCGCTTTTCAAGTGAGAGGAGGGTGGCGTTCGGTGACAACGGATCGTCCCGAGAGCAGCACTGAGTCGGCTGTGAAGGTCCGGCGGACACACCTGCAACGGAGCATTTCTCCGAATGCCATGAATGCGCGGTGCAGCCCTGGTTGAATTCGCAGCGACCATGCGGAAGATGAGTTCGCGCAATTCTCTGCTGACGAATTTTCCTGCCGTGCGGGTCCGATGGCGCGAGAACCACGTCGAATACAACTTGAACCATGCCCTGCGCCAGCGAATAACGGTCTTCGGTTGGCCGAGGATCAACACCTGCTTCCATCCGGGCCAGAGCCGAGGCAACATCGCCGGGAACCGCTGGTCAAAAACAGCACATCGCGGCAGTGGCGCCAAGTCAAGCCAACGCGGAAGCCAGTGCCTTCACTCCGCGCAGGTCGATTTTTCCAGTGCCCAAGATCGGCAGCGCATCGACGTGAAAAAACTGATTCGAGCGCGGCTTCCACAGCGCCGGCAGATCGCACTGCGCCAGCTTCTCCAGAATCGGCGCAAGCTTCTCTGCCGCGACCGTGTAGACGACAACGATGCGTTCGCCCTTCTTCTCGTCCGGCAGGGCGGCGACGGCGAATACCTGCTCGGTCACCCCGGCCAATTCGTGCAGCTTGTCTTCAACCCTGATGTGTGGAACCATCTCGCCGCCGATCTTGCTGAAGCGCGAGAGCCGATCGGTGATGGTGAGAAAGCCGTCCTCTTCTATCACAGCAACGTCGCCGGTCGTGTACCAGCCATCGTGCAGGACTTCGGCAGTCTTCTCTGGCTTGCCGAGATAGCCCTTCATCACATTGGGCCCCTTGACGAGCAGCATGCCCGGAGTTCCCGGCGCAACTGGCTCGCCCGTGTCGAGATCCACAACCCTGACAGAGACGCCCGGCAGTGGATGCCCGATCTTGCCGCGTCTTCCGCCCACCTGTCTGAACCCCGGTGCGCGGAAGTCGCGGCCATTCACGGTCACCACGGGCGAGCATTCGGTGCATCCGTAACCCTCCAGGGGACGAATGCCGAAAGTGTCTTCAAAGGCCAGTGCTACGCGCTCCGGCAGCTTCTCTGCGCCGACCAGGACGTATTGCAGACTGCCAAAACTCTCCGGCGAGCATCGCCGCATATAGGCCTGCAGGAAGGTCGGCGTAGCGATGAGGAAGGTTACCTTATAGTTGCCCACCAACTCGCCGATCACTTTCGCATCCAGTGGATTGGGATGATAGACCACGCCGACGCCATGGACCGCGGGCATCCACAGCGCGGCCATGAAGCCGAACGAGTGGAAGAAGGGCAGGATGCCCAGGATCTTGTCTCTGCCGTCGAGCATGAAGACCTGCGAAACCTGCTGGATGTTGGACGCGATGTTGAAGTGCGTCAGCATGACTCCCTTGGGATCGCCGGTGCTGCCGCTGGAAAAGATGACGCTGGCCAAATCGTCAACTGTGGTCTTGGGAGTCGTGCGCCTGGCTCCGATTGCCTTGCGCAGCAATCCCTGGGGCAAAAGCCATGCATTGCCGAAGGAAACGAGCCTCTCAGCCAGGCGAGGCGCATGCAATGCGTCTTCCAGGAAGAGAGTTCGCCCGGGAATTTCAAGCTTGGGAAAGCGCTCGACAAAAGCTCTTGAGGTGATGACCACATCCACGCCGCACTGGCCCGCACACGATGCGATCCCTTCGCTGGATGCGGTGTAGTTTAGATTCACACCAATGCGGTCCAGCATCATCAGCGCATAGTTGGTGAGCGCTCCGCCCACCGAAGGAGGCAGCAGCAGGCCGACCATCTGCCGCTCGCCGATGAGCGGACGCAGCCTGCGCGCGATATAGATGGCCTTGGTGAGAGCCGAGCCGAAGGTCACCTTTGGGGTCTTGCCGTCGGCCATCATGAAGCGCAGGGGAAAGCGCCGCGCGGTGCGGACGAAGGCGCGGTCAAGCGTCCTCATGCGGCGCTTGCGCTGCTGGAATGCTTCGGCCTGCAATTCCTGCACTGCGCGCCGCACTTCGATGGCCGTGGACGCCGGCGGCATGGGCTGGCCGAAGCTTACCGTGACCGGATAGGGAATGCGGCGCGGCATCTTCCACAGGAACCGCCCGCGCTCGAAGCTGAAGATGCTGCCCCACACGCCGTCGAGATTGACGGGAATGATGGGCGCATCGACGCCCTTCATGATGCGTTCCAGGCCGCGTCTGAAGGGGAGCAACTGCCCGGTGCGCGTGATCTGACCCTCGGCGAAGATACAAACAATGTCGTCCTGGCGTAGAGCTTCGCTGGCCGTTCGCAGCGAGCGAATCATGTCGCGCGGCCTTTGTTCGCTGGAGATAGGAATCGCCTTCATCGCCCTGGCGAAGGGTTTGATGAACTTGTTGTCGTAGATGCCCTTGTACATGAGGAAACGAATCGGCCTGTCGGTGGAAGCAATCAGCAGCAGAGCATCCACGAATGACATGTGGTTGCACACCAGCAGCGCGCCGGTCTTGTCCGGGAAGTTGTCGCGCCCCAAAACCTTGACGCGATACACCGTATGGGTGAAGAAG
>JARLGE010000297.1 GCA_031296215.1 Occallatibacter sp. | reverse complement strand
TCTCGAAGGCGCGAATGTCCGCGACCTCGAAATCGTCCAGGTAACCCTGCGTGCCGGCAAACAGAATCACCACCTGCTGCTGCCAGGTCAACGGCTGGAACTGCGGCTGCTTCAGCAGTTCCGTCAAACGGCTGCCGCGATTGAGCTGCTTTTGCGTCAGCGGGTCCAGGTCCGAGCCGAACTGCGCAAAGGCCGCCAGCTCGCGATACTGCGCCAGATCGAGCTTGAGCGTCGCGCCCACCTGCTTGGTCGCCGTGATGGCCGCCGAGAAGCCCACGCGCGAGACCGAGAGGCCCACGTTCACCGCCGGCCGCACGCCGGAGTTGAACAGGTCGGTCTCAAGAAAAATCTGCCCGTCGGTAATCGAAATCACGTTGGTTGGAATGTAAGCCGAAACGTCGCCCGCCTGCGTCTCGATCACCGGCAGCGCCGTCAGCGACCCGCCGCCCTTCTCTTTCGACAACTTGGACGAGCGTTCCAGGAGCCGCGAGTGAAGATAGAACACGTCGCCCGGATACGCCTCGCGACCCGGCGGACGCCTGAGCAACAGCGATATCTCGCGATACGCCATCGCGTGTTTGGAAAGATCGTCGTACATCACCAGCGCGTGCTTGCCCGAGTCGCGGAAGTACTCGCCGATAGCCGTCGCCGCGTAGGGCGCCAGATACAGCATCGGCGCCGGCTCCGAGGCCGAGGCCGCCACGATGATGGTGTGGCCCATGGCGCCGGCTTCAGTCAGCGTCTGGACAACCTGCGCGATGGAAGAGCGTTTCTGCCCGATGGCGCAGTAGATGCAGATCAGGTCGTTCTTGGCGTTGTTGATGATGGTGTCCAGCAGAACCGCGGTCTTGCCCGTCTGGCGATCGCCGATGATCAGCTCGCGCTGTCCGCGGCCGATGGGAATCATGGCGTCGATGGCCTTCAGGCCCGTGGCCATGGGCTCCCGCACACCCTGGCGGTCGATGATGCCGGGGGCGAGGCGCTCCACGGGAAGCGACTGCGTGGAAGCGATGGGCCCCTTGTCGTCGATCGGCACGCCCAGCGCGTTCACCACGCGGCCAATCATGCCCGTGCCCACCGGCACGGAGAGAATCTTGCCCGTGCGCTTCACCTCGTCGCCTTCGCTGAGTTCGGTGTATTCGCCCAGAATCACCGCGCCCACCGAATCTTCTTCCAGGCTCAGCGCCAGTCCGGCAATGCCGTGCGGAAAGGCAAGCAACTCGCCGGCCATCACCTTGTCCAGCCCGTGCAAGCGCGCAATCCCATCGCCCAGCGAAGTGATGGTCCCGACTTCGTCCACCTGGACCTTGGAGTCGTAGTTCGCGATCTGCTCGCGAAGAAGCTGCGTAATCTCGTCTGCCTTGATCTGAGCCATTATCTTCCTTTTAGGGATCAGGGGTCAGGGATCGGTTCTCCGCAACAGCCGCGCGGAAAACCGCCGCACACTCGATGCACTCCTGAAGCGCCCTACTCCTGGTCCCTCTGTTCCAATTCGTTCGTTCCAATTCCAGACTTCTGAACTCAATCGCTTCAACCAGGCCACGGGCCCCTGATCCCTGAACCCTGAACCCTGAACCCTGACCCCTGACCCCTGCCGGCTTCAGCCGGCCGTTAACGCTTCCTTCAACCTGTCCAGCCGTCCGCGCACCGAGCCGTCGTACACTGTGGAACCAATCCGCACCACCGTGCCGCCCAGGATGCTCGCGTCAAGCTTGAAGCTGGCCTCGATCTGTGCGCCGGCCAGCTTGCCCACTTCAACCACCAGCGCCGCGCGCTCCGCATCGTCCAGCTCCCGCGCCGTCACAATCTCCGCCTGGCGGATCCCCGACTGCTCCTGAAGCAGCTTGCGGTAGGCCGCCGCCACCTCCGCCACATGCCCGATGCGATCGTTGTCGATCAGCACCGCCAGCAAGTTGCGCAGCTCTTTGCTGAGCCCCAGTTTCCTGTTCAGCGTGTCCAGAAAACCAACCTTCTGCACCGTGGGCACGGCTGGGTTCACAAAAAACTCCTGCAACTCCGCGCTGCCGTTCCAGGTGGCCAGAAAATCCCGGAGCTGTCCGTCGATGGCCAATGCATCCAGCTTCTCAGCCGTAACCACGTCGAGAAATGCCTGCGCGTAACGGGCAACAAAGGCGGCCATCAGTTCTTCCCTCCCGCGCCGTTCCCGGCCACGTCGCGCACGAACTCGGCAATCAGCGCCCGGTCGGTCTCCGCGGTCAGCGTCAATTGCTTCGCGGCCTGGTCAATGGCCAGGTCGGCGGCAAAGTTGCGCAGCCCGCGCCGCGCCTGCGCCGCCGCCATGTCAATCTCCTGCTCGGCCGCCACCACAATCCGCGCGCTCTCTTCTTCCAGCGATGCCTTGATGCGCGCCTCGTCGCCCGCGCTCTCTCGCTCCACCTCGGTGCGGAACTTCTCGATCTCCGTGCCGAGCGAGGCGAGTTTGGCCTCCACCGCGCTCAACCGCGCGTTGGCGTCCTCGGTCACCTTGCGCGCCGAGGCAATGTCGGCCTCCAGCTTCTCTTTGCGATTGCGCAGGAAGCGCGGCAGAAAACGATAGAGCGGCACTCCGATCCCCAGCGCGATGATCAGAAAGTTGATCACCTCGAAGCCGCGCGCCACAACCGTCACTGGCGCGTTCAGCGTCTTTGCCGTCCACTTGACCACCGGGCCTTCCAGCCGGAAGGCGTTGTTCTGCTGTTCCTCATCCGATTGCGCGGCCTCGGGCTTGGCCTCCGCGGCCGCCGCGGAGGCCGGGCTCGCGATCTCCGGCTTCGACCCCGGCTCCTGGCCCGCCATGCGCGAGGGCGCAATCGTCAGCCCCGCAGCCAGTGTCCCCAGAACGGCAACACCCAGAATCCGGCTCAAAAAACGCGCATCAAGCTTCAATTCTCTCAACGGGAACTCCCGGCGGCCGCGGGCAGAACCGCCCGCACCACCTGACTGGCCAATTCCCCCTGCGCTCCCTGGATGCTCTTCCGGGCCGCGGCTGCCTCGGCTTCCAACTCCACCCTGGCCTCGGCCACCCGCTGCCCGGCGGCCTTGCGCGCGGCCTCCAGCGCCGTGTCGCGCTCCCCCGTCCACTGCTTCATCCGCTGCTCCCGCACCTTGTAAACCTCGGCCCGCGCCTGGCGTAGTTTGCCGGCATACTCGCCGGCCCGCTCTTCCGCCTTTTCGATGGCCTTCTGCGCGTCCTCGATGGCGCCCACCGTGCGCGCGCGGCGTGCTTTGAGCGTGGCGCCCAGCGGCCCCTGCACCAGAAACTGGTAGGCCAGCACCAGCACAATGAAAAGCACCATCGTGGGCACGGCCCCCAGCAGCAGGCTCCCGACTTGTCCGATGATTTCTTGCATGGTTATACCGGTTCGCTCCGGCGGTCCAATCTCACAATGAGGTAGGTCTTTTTCGCGGGTGGAACACCCTTTTGTATCAGGGGCGAACCCCCAAGTCAATCTGGCTGGAGCCGTTTTCTCAGGGTCCCGTGACGGCGGTCACGAATAGGAATTATTCCCAAAAAAAGAAGTTGCATTTGTGCCCAACGGGCCTACACTGAGATTACCACCTAGACCCGGTTCAGGGTCCAGCGGGCTGCAGGGCCTGAGGAAGTCCTTCCACTCCTCAAGCATGCGGCCCGCTTCTTCATTTTTGCGAGCTTTTTCTCTCTGAAAGCCGGCCAATTCCGGCCTCGGCCAGCCCTAATTACCCGCCGGACGCGCGTTCAGCAGCCCTTGGGCCCGCAGCCAGTTGTCCAGCAGGACCGGCCATTGCTCCAGCGCCGCGTCATTGCCTCCCAGCCCCACCCCGTGCGGACCGTTGGCGAACACATGCATCTCTGACGGAACCCCGGCCTTGACCAGCGCCTCATAAAACCGCAGCCCCTGCTCCACCGGCACGGTCTCGTCGTTGAAGGTGTGAAAGAGGAAGGTCGGAGGCGTGTCCTTGGTCACGAACAAGTCCGGTGAATAGGCCGCACGCAGCGCCTCGCAGCGCTCCATCACGTTGAACATCTTGCAGTAGCTCAGGTGCGACGTGTCGCTCGAAATCGCCCCGATCCAGGGATAGCCCAGCACCAGGTAGTCCGGCCGGCTCGATACCCGGTCGATCGCATCCTCCGCCTCCGGACGGCCCACGACCGGCTGGGTGGCCGCCAGGGCCGCCAGGTGTCCGCCGGCCGAGAAACCGATCATCGCAATGCGATGAGGATCGATGTGGTAGTCCGCCGCCCGCGCCCGCACCGTCTGCACGGCCCGCCGCGCGTCCAGCAGCGGAACCGGCAGCAGGTAGCCGTTCGACGACAGCCGGTAGCTCAGCACGAACGCCACAAAGCCCCGCTGGGTAAACCAGTCGGCAATTTCGCGCCCCTCGTGCGCCGCCGCCAGCCCCGCGTATCCGCCGCCGGGCAGCACCACCACCGCCGACCCGTTCCCGCCCCAGCTGCGCGGCTCGAAGATGGTCAGCGTGGGCACATCCTCGCAGGCCGTGCCTTTGGCCTCCGGCGCGTCTCCCGGCCACAGCCGCACCGTCTGGAGGTCGAGCCACGCGTTGTTGGTCCCTGCCGTCGCGCACGCGTCTTTCGGTTGCGCCAGCCCCCCCTGAAGGGCCAGCAGTCCCAAAGCCAGCATCGCCCAAATCCGCTTCACGTCAACCCTCTCCCGCGCCATCGCCAGGATTATACGTGCAGCGGACAGGGAATAGGGAACAGGAATAGAACTCCGCCAGTCGATCCGGAGCTTGTCTTATCAACCTGCTTTGTATCAGTCGTCCACCAGCGTCGCCCACCCACGGGGCTTGAAACCTGTGTTGACCAACCCCGCCCGCTAACTCGCTAACTGGCTATGCCCGCGCAGC
>JARLGE010000065.1 GCA_031296215.1 Occallatibacter sp. | reverse complement strand
GGATTCGGCGGTGGCTTGCTGGATGTCTCTGAGGCTGCCGAAGTGCGTGAGGAGGCGCTGGCGGGTTTGCGGGCCGACGCCGGGGATGTTCAGCAGCTCGGAGTCGCGGTCGCGCATGGCGCGGCGCTGGCGATGATATCCGACGGCGAAGCGGTGGCTCTCGTCGCGGATGAGCTGGATGAGATGGAGCACCGGCGAGCGGCGGTCGAGGACGATGGGCTCGTCTTCGTTGCCGTGGAGGTAGATGACTTCTTCTCTCTTTGCAATCGACGCCAGGGGTTGGCTGGTGAGGCCGAGGGATTCGAGGGCTTCGGCGGCGGCGTGGAGCTGGCCGAGGCCGCCATCGATGAGGATCAGCGAGGGGAGGGTGGTTGGCTCCTTGGTGCGGGGGGCCCCGGGTTCAGTTGAGGACGATGGGCGGAATTCGGAAGAGCTTCCCTCGGGGGCTAAAGCCCGGCCCAGTTTTGGGGCATTTTCGGCACGACTGAAGTCGTGCCCTTTCAAAGCCCGCGTCCCGAGGAGGACATCCGTGCCTTCCCAGGTCTCAGAATCGAGACCTGGGGCACCCGCCTTCGTGCTCTTTCCAGGTTTTGCGACTTGTGTAGTGCCGCTTTGATCGAGCAGGCGGCGATAGCGGCGGTGGACGACTTCGCGCATGGAGGCGAAGTCGTCGACGCCGAGGACAGTCATCACCTTGAACTTGCGATAGAGCTGCTTGTTCATCTTGCCGTCTTCCCAGACCACGAGCGAGGCTACGGTTTCGGCGCCCTGGATGTGGGAGATGTCGAAGCACTCGATGCGGCGGGGCAGCTCGGGGAGCATGAGCAGGTCGGCGAGGCTCTCCTGAATGGCCTTGCGGCTGGGCGAGAGAACGCGGAAGCGCTGGATGTAGGACTGCTTTGCGTTTTGGCCTGCCAGGTCGACGAGGGATCGCTTCTCGCCGCGCTGAGGGACGGCGAGCTCGATGCGATGGCCGGTGCGTTCGGTGAGCAGGGCCGCGAGGGTTTCGCGGTCGGCGAAATCAACGGGGATGAGGATGGTGCGCGGGACGTAGTGCTGGTCGATGTAGAGCTGCTTGAGGAGGGCGGAGAAGACGGGGCCGGCGTGGAACGGCGGCTCGTGGTCATCGGAATTCGTGCTATCCCCGGTCTCAGAATCGAGACCGGGGGCACCCGTTAGTGGTTGGAGTTCGTGGTTTCCCACCCATTCGCCCAAATGCGGGCGAATGGATGGGGCACCCGAGTTTTTCGGCTGGTCAGAGAGTTCCGACGTTGACTCTTCGGCAGCCGAGGCTTCAAGCAGCTCGGGCAGGTCGTCCCAGAAGAACTCGCGGCGGTCGACGATCTTGCCCTGGCGGACGTGGAAGAGATTGACGGCCAGCGAGCCGGCCTCGAAGTGATAGCCGAATACGTCGGCGTCGTCAGACTGCTCGGCAGTGGCGATGCGCTGCTTCTGCTGGAGTTGATGAACCGTAGAGAGCTGATCGCGCAGGCGGGCGGCGGCTTCGAACTGCTCGGTTTCGGCGGCGGCGATCATGCGGGTAGTGAGAGACTTTTCCAACTCGGCGGAGCGGCCTTCGAGAAACAGTTGCGCGTCGCGAACGGCCGCGGCGTAGGCATCGGGTGTGGTGAAGCCCTCGACGCAGGGGCCCAGGCAGCGATGGATGTAGTACTGCAGGCAGGCGCGCGGATGATAGCGGCTGAGATTGACCTTGCAACTGGGGATGAGAAAGCTGCGATGGATGAGCTCGACGATGCGATAGGCGAGATTGCCGGGGAAATAGGGGCCGTAGTAAGCCGCGCCGTCCTTGCGCAGGCGGCGGGTGACGAAGACCTTGGGGAAACGATCGGCGAGGGTGACCTTGACGTAGGGGTAGGTCTTGTCGTCGCGCAGCAGAATGTTGAAGCGGGGATGGCGCTGCTTGATGAGGTTGTTTTCCAGCGCCAGGGCTTCGTGCTCGTTGGCGACGAGGATGTAGTCCAGATCGACGGCCTCGCGCATCAGCGAGCCGGTTTTGGCGTTGGATTGCGCGGCTTCAAGCAGATAGGAGCGCACCCGGGCGCGCAGGTTCTTGGCCTTGCCGACGTAGATGACCTCGCCCTCGGCATTCTTGTAGAGGTAAACGCCGGGCTGCGTGGGGAGGGTGCGGATTTTCTCGTAGAGGTCCATGGCGAAATGCGGCGAGTGCGGCGCCAATGAATAGATTAGCGGGTTGGCGGGAGCCATGGGACTGTGCGGCGGGCAAATGGGAAAATCCTCGCCGCCGCGAGTAAGAATTACACGATCTCTTCAACCTGGACACCGCACCATCAATTGCGTAAGCCACTCCTTTTCATTCAATTATGCGGAGACTGCGAAAGTGGCACGGCGGATGCGATGGAACCAGTGGAGGCAGAAGATCAGCCTGACAATCCACGGAGGAAACTGAGCGATGCATGGTGGCAGAGAACTGGTGTTTGGTGGGCAGGAGCCGGTCGACAAAGACCGTCTGAAAGGAGCAATCAACGAGATCGCCGGGCGCGCCAAGCGCCAGGTGGGCGAGTGGACAGGCGACAGTGACGCCCAGATCGAGGGCTTGGCGCAGGAGGTCAAGGGCAAGGCGCAGAAGGCCTGGGGCGGCGTAAAGGAAGCTGTGCGCGCCGCGCGCAACGAAGCCCGGCGCGCGAAGGAGAAGACCTTCGCGACCCATGCCGATGCAGCCGGTACGGACGATCCCCAGGCAGCGCAGCCAACCGGAAAGAAGTAACCGATTGGCACCTTCCGACCGTTGGGGCCGTGGGCTTTCGCACTCAACTTTCAATTTGATGACAACAAGGAGAAAAGTCATGAAGAAGGTATTGCTGTTTGCATTTTTGCTGGGCTTGACAAGTTTTGCCCAGGCAGAGACGACTCGTGCAGCGGCGGACGACCGGCTGCAGCATGCGGGCGCGGTCTTGCATGAGGTCATGGCCGCGCCGGACAAGGGCATTCCGGACGAGGTTCTTGAGCATGCCCGATGCATCGCCGTGGTGCCTCACCTTGGAAAGGGCGGGTTTGTCTTTGGCGCCGAGGGCGGCCGCGGCGTGGCCACCTGCCGCACGCCCGATGGATGGAGCGCCCCGGCATTCTTTGCCATCACCGGCGGAAGCTGGGGCCTGCAGATCGGTGTGGAAGGCATCGATCTGGTCATGGTCATCCAGGACGACAAGGGGATGGAACGGCTGATCGGCAGCAAGTTCGAGATCGGTGGCGACGCATCGGCGGCCGCGGGGCCGGTTGGGCGCCACGCCTCAGCGGACACCGACTGGAAACTGAACACGGAGATCCTGACCTACTCGCGGGCGCGCGGCATATTCGCCGGCATCACGCTGAATGGCGCCGCCATTCGCCGTGACGACGACTCCACCCAGGCCATCTACGGTAGTGATATCCCAACCCGCAGACTTCTGCGTGGCGACGTGCCGCCTACGCCGTCGGCCGAGCCCTTCATCGATGCCGTGCGTAACGCCAAGCAACAGGCCAGGGCCGCGGAGTAGCCGCCGTGCATCGACACGCGCAGGCGCGTGAGCACCCATCGGGGGTCTCATGCGCCTGCCCAGGAAAGGAGGAAACATGCTTTGGACAATCTTTGTCATTGTTCTCATCCTGTGGCTACTGGGCTTCAGCCTGCACATTGCCGGCAGCCTGATTCATCTCCTGTTGGTGGTCGCACTGATCGTTCTGCTGGTCAACCTGATTACCGGCCGCCGGACTGTTCTTTGAGGCGCCGGGTCAAAGTCTAAATTCCCATGTCAACGTTGGTTGATTCCCGAGCATAGGTCTTCCGCGTTGAATGGACAGCCTGCATGGAGGGATAAAGATGATGGGCGCCAGAAATGATAAACCATTTGATGCCGCCGCCTTTTTTTCGAGCGTCGGACTTGAGCGAAGAATTGTTGAAGCAGAACCGGAGCAGTTTTTTTTCAACCAGGGTGATGAGGCGGACTCGGTCTTCTGCCTGTTGACAGGCCGCGCCAAGATCAGCGTTGTCTCGGCAAATGGCAAGCAGGCCACGATCCTTTTCCTTTCTCCCGGCGACTATTTTGGCGAGGAATCGCTTGCCACCCCGCCTGGGGCTCGTGCAGCGACAGTGACGGCAGTGAACAGGTGCGCCGCGCTGAGGATCAAGAGGGAGGATATGATCCGGATCATGCATCGGGAGCACGAGTTTTGCGATCAGTTTCTGTCTTATCTGCTGGCCCGCAGCTTGCGCACGCAGGCCGATCTCGTGGATCAGATGTTCAGCACCAGCGAAAAGCGGCTGGCGCGAACCCTGCTGCTGATGGCGGAGTTCGGCAAGCCGGCGGGCCAGGGGCCGCAGGCCTTGATTCCTCCCATCACGCATGAAACCCTGGCCGAGATGGTCGGAACAACGCGGTCCCGGGTCAGCTTCTTCATGAACCGCTTTCGAAATCGCGGCCTCATCAGCTATACCGACCGTATCCAGGTGCACAGGCCGCGGCTTCAGGCAGCATTGGGCAATTAGTTTGCCGAAGTGTAACCAGGCGTCCCGGTCGCTTGCCGGGCCGGCAGGCCGGCACTACTGCTGGCGGATGTGCTCGGCGCGGACTTGCGCTGCGGTGAATAGGTTGAGAAAGGGCGCTCCGTCCGCGGCAGCCTCTACGGCGGGGCGGCCGTTGGCTTCTTCGCGTTCGACGATGCAAACGACGGCGGCGACGGTCATGCCGGCTTCTCGCGCGGCTTCGATGGCGTTGATGGTCGATGAGCCGGTGGTGCAGACGTCGTCGACAATGACCACACGCACGCCGGGCTGCGAGAAACCCTCGATACGGCGGGCTGTGCCGTGTTGTTTTTCGGCCTTGCGAACTAGGAAGCCGTGGATAAGGGGGGCCGACGGGTTGGAAAGGGCACGCTGGGCGCTGGCGGTGGCGACGTTGGAGACGATGGGGTCGGCGCCGAGGGTGAGCCCGCCGACGGCTTCGGCCTGGATGTTGTGGGCCTCAAGGAGTTCAAGGATGGCATGGCCGGTGAGGCGGCCGCCCTCGGCGTGCAGCGTGGTGGTGCGGCAGTCGATGTAGTAGTCGCTCGTGCTGCCGGAGGAGAGCGTGAACTGGCCGAGGCGGAAGCTGATGCGGGCGAGAAGGGCGAGAAGCTGCTGGGCGTGGGTTGGGGTGGGCATCAAGGACGATTGTAAAGGCAGCACGTCAGCGAGTGAGCAGGTCGGCAAGTCAGCGGGAGGCGGGCAGCGTCGAGGCCTGGGGGCGATTCGACCAAAGGCGCTCCGGCAGCAATGGTTTCCCACCCTTTCCGCAAAGGACGCGGAAAGGATGGGGCACCCAGCTTGGTGGCCGGTGGAGTTAATGGTTTGCTTGCTGGCCAGTTGATTAGCTGACTCGCTGGCTTTCTGACTTCCCGCTCCTCACATTCTGTCGAGGTGGCGGAAGCCGCCGGTGCCGATAAACATGAGCGAGAAGAGCAGGAAGTTGTAGGAGGCGTGGACCAGCACGCTGGCTGCGAGCGAGCGGGTGGCGAGGCGCGCCCAGCAGAGAACCATGCTGACGGCGACCAGCAGGACGAAGGGGCCGAGCGAGTAGCCGGTCTGTTCCGCGTGCATGTAGGCGAAGGGAATGCTGGTGGCGATGGAGGCGAAGATCATGGCGCCCAAGGACCACTGGGGATGGCCCTCCGGGTCCAGCGGGAGGGCGGAGATGCCGGCGGCCTTTTCCACCGACCAGTCGAAGGCGGTGCAGAGGGCGGGAAGAAGAAAGCCACGGAAGACGGACTCCTCGAAGAAGGGCGCGAAGCTGACGCCAAAGGCGAACAGGAGCCAGGCGGCGGCGCGGTTGTCGAAGAGCTTGTCGATGGGCGCGTTGGTGGGGCCGGGGAGCAGCACCTCGTCGAGCATGGCCAGCAGGAAACAGGCGCAGGCTGCGCCGACCAGCGGCCGGGAGTGGCGGCGCGCGACTGAAGCCTTCCATTGCAGTCCTTCAAAAAGGCCTTTGTGCCAGAAGAGCGGATAGACGATCAAAGCTGCGCCGAAGGTGACCAGGTAGAGCACGGCCATGCTGCCGATGGTGTAGTGAACGTCGGTGACCGCTCTCTGGACCGAGGAGATGCCCCAGAGGTGGAAGTGAAGAGCGGAGCGGAGGAGCAGCAGGGAGACGGTCCAGCCAGTGCAGGCCAGCGCCCCGAGAATGAGCAGATCGCCGAGATGAGGGTGGCGCGGCTGGGGCGGCAGGGTTTCGTGCTCGGACCAGGACTGGAAGAGCGGCGGTTCAACGGGGATGGGCGACGATTCCGGCGGCGCGGGCACGGGGAGAGTGTAGGGGAAATAGCTGTGCACCGCCTTGAGGACTTCCTCGGGCGTGAGGGCGTCTTCGCGGCGCGGGTTCGAGGGGTCGTTGTGGTTGAGTGGATCGTCCTCGGGATATGTGCTCATGCGCGGCCCGTCTTTTTTGGCCGGGGGCCGGTGGGGGCAGCTTGGGCCTGGGGTTGGCGGCCGGCTTTGGCGCGGGTGGCGGCCAGGTCGTCTTCGGCGGGGGTGTTGCGGCGGGCGCGTTTGGGCTTGGACATTTGAGAGTCGTGGTCTCCCACGCTTTCCACGGAAGAACGTGGAAAGGATGGGGCACGGAGCTTTCTTGTCGAGTCGAGAGCGGCGGGGTCGGGATTTGTGGCTTCCCAGGTCTCAGAAGCGAGACCTGGGGCACCCAGCTTTGTGGTTGAGTCGGAGGCGTGGATCAGGCCCGCTTCGGAGAAATCGTCTTCGTGGACCGGATTGAGCTTACCGTTGGCGGAGGCGTAGTAGCGGGTGAGGAACTGTCCGGTGTAGGAGCCGGGAGTGGCGGCGATCTTGGCCGGGCGGCCCTGGCCGACGATGCGACCGCCGTCTTCGCCGCCTTCGGGGCCGAGATCGAGAATCCAGTCGGCGTTGCGGATGACGTCGAGGTTGTGCTCGATGATGATGACCGAGTTGCCCAGGTCGGCGAGGCGATGGAGGACTTCGAGGAGCTTGCGCACGTCGTCGAAGTGCAGGCCGGTGGTGGGCTCGTCGAGCAGATAGAGCGTGCGGCCGGTCTGGCGCTTGGAAAGTTCCCGCGCCAGCTTCATGCGCTGCGCCTCGCCGCCGGAGAGCGTAGTCGCGCTTTGGCCCAGGTGCACGTAGCCGAGGCCGACGTCGACCAGCGTTTGCAGCTTCTGGCGGACGTTGGGCACGTCTTCGATCACGGTGAGCGCGTCTTCGATGGTGAGGTCGAGCACGTCGGCGATGGAATGGCCCTTGAATTTTACCGCCAGCGTCTCCTGGTTGTAGCGGCGGCCGTTGCAGACTTCGCATTGCACGTAGACGTCGGGCATGAAACTCATCTCGATGCGGCGCTGGCCGTCGCCCTGGCAGGTTTCGCAGCGGCCACCGGCGACGTTGAAGCTGAAGCGGCCGGGCTTGTAGCCGCGCTCGCGCGACTCGGGCAGCATGGCGAACAGGTCGCGGATGGGCGAGAAGACCTGGGTGTAGGTGGCGGGGTTGGAGCGCGGCGTGCGGCCGATGGGCGACTGGTCGATGCGGACGACTTTGTCGAGCTGCTCCGCGCCGGCGAGCGAGTCGTGCGCGCCGGGCTCCTCGCGGGAGCCGTAGATGGTCTGCGCCAGCGAGCGGTAGAGAATGTCGTTGATCAGCGTGCTCTTTCCCGAGCCGCTTACGCCGGTGACCACGGTCATGACGCCGAGAGGGATGCGAATGGTCACGTCCTGCAGGTTGTGCTCGCGCGCGCCGGTCACGGTGAGCCACTTGCCGGTGAGCGGGCGGGGGTGGGCGCGCTGGAGCATGGTGGCGACGCCGGAGAGATAGCGGCCGGTGAGCGACTCCGGACAGGCCATGATCTCCGCGGGCGTGCCCTGGGCGACGACCTGCCCGCCAAGACGGCCTGCGCCGGGACCAAGATCGAGCACATAGTCGGCGTGACGGATGGTCTCCTCGTCGTGCTCGACGACGAGAACGGTGTTGCCCAGATCGCGCAGCCGCTCGAGAGCTTGAATGAGCCGGTTGTTGTCGCGCTGGTGCAGGCCGATGGAGGGCTCGTCGAGCACATAGAGCACGCCGCGCAGGCGTGAGCCGATCTGGGTGGCCAGGCGGATGCGCTGGCCCTCGCCGCCGGAGAGCGTGGCGGCGTTGCGGTCGAGCGCAAGATAGTTGAGGCCGACGGCGCAGAGGAAATCGAGACGCTCGACGACTTCATGGCGGACGCGGTCGGCAACCAGCGCCTCGCGGGCCGTGAAGCTGAGGTTGATGGCTGCCGAGAGCGCGCGATTGAGCGGCAGCGCGGTGAAGTCGGCGATGGAGAGGCCGCCGATTTTGACGGCGAGCGACTCAGGGCGCAGGCGCTTGCCGCGGCAGACCGGGCAGGGCGTGGCCGACATGAAGTTCATCATGTACTCGCGGTAGCCTTCGCTGCGGGCCTCGTCGATGGTGTCGCGCAGGAAGCTCAGGATGCCGTGGAAGCCGGTGCGCGGAGCTTCGCCTTTGGGCGGGCCGTAGACCAGCAGGTGCTGATGCTTGACCGGCAGCTCTTCAAAGGGGAGCTTGAGGTCGATCTTGTAGCGGTCGGCGGCCAGGTGAATGAGCTTGAGCAGGTATTGCGAGGAGGAGCCGGGGCCGAGGCCGCCATCGAGCAGGGGTTTGGACCAGTCGGTGATGACCTTGGCGGGATCGAGGTCGTAGAGCGAGCCCAGGCCGTGGCACTCCGGGCAGGCGCCGAAGGCGGAGTTGAAGCTGAAGCTGCGCGGCTCGAGCCTGGGCACGTCGAGGCCGCAGTCGGGGCAGGCCATGGAGGAGGAGAACAACTGCTCTTCGGCTCCGGTGACGGCCACCAGGGCCAGGCCGTTGGCCAGTTGCAGGGCCTTGGCGACGGCCTGCTCCAGGCGCTTTTCCATGGAGGGTTTGCCGGAGGATGTCGTGGGTGATTTAGTTCCCTCCCTGGTCCCCAAATGCGAGGGACCAGGGGCACCCAGCGTTTGTGTTGGCGTGGGTGCTGGCGGCTTGAGCAGGATGCGGTCGATGACGGCCTCGATGGTGTGGTTCTTGCGCCGGTCGAGCAGCACCGGCTCGGAGAGGTCGCGCAGTTCGCCGTCCACGCGGGCGCGAAAGCCCTGCTGGTCGAGCTGGTCGAGCAGCTCCTTGAACTCGCCCTTGCGCCCGCGCACGATGGGGGCCATCACGGTGACGCGCTCGCCGCGGCCCAGTTCCAGGATGCGGGCCACAATCTGCTCGGCGGTCTGGCGGGCGATGGGGCGTCCGCACTGGGGGCAGTGGGGCGTGCCGACAGAAGCATAGAGCAGGCGCAGGTAGTCGTAGATCTCGGTGATGGTGCCGACGGTGGAGCGGGGGCTGCGGCTGGTGGTCTTCTGCTCGATGGAGATGGCCGGCGAGAGGCCCTCGATGGAATCGACGTCGGGCCGCTCGATCTGGTCGAGGAACTGGCGGGCGTAG
>JARLGE010000296.1 GCA_031296215.1 Occallatibacter sp. | reverse complement strand
TCCTGTCCGTTCACTTCGCGGGCTGCGACCACCGGCCCGGCAAACTTCACGCGGACCTGCGGCGCCGGCCTTCCGTCCATCTCCACCAGGCGCACAATCACTTCATCGCTTAATTCTGATTTCTTAAGCGCCAGCACCCGCACATGCGGGTCGTCGACAGTCAACAGGCTGAAGCTGCGGCCCAGAGTCCCCGCGTGCTTGCCGGTTTCAAAGGCAATCAGCGGCGTGCTCAGCCGGTACGCCTGCCAGTCCGTCTGGCCCTGGCGCCAGTCACCGGCGTGGCCGGCAAGGCCGAACAGGATCTCGTGATGTCCCCAATCCTGATTGAGCTGATCGGTGAACTCGCCCTTCATCTCGGAAGCCTCGCCCGGCGTGCGCAGAAGCGTGAGCCGGATGGTGTGGTCGTCGCGCTTGTCCGAGCCGTTCTTGACATCGGTGAGGATCGTCGCTCCATAAGAGCCGCTCCGGTCCGTCTGATCGATCCAGTGATGCGAGGCGACCTCAAACTGCCGGTCGAATGCCACGGGCCGCTCGACGGCGCCGATCTCCCAGTTGTAGGTGGCCACCTGGCTGGAGGGCGCCAGAGGAAACACCACCTTGAGATTTGCCGCGAGCGATCGCCAATCGATCGACTCGCTGAACTCGACGCGATTGCCAGCGTCGCCGGCCGACAGGCGCACCGTCTGGACAAACTTCGAGCCGTCGCCCTCGCGCGCAACTTCCAGAGCCACGCGCACCGGGCCGTTTTCAACCACGCGAATGTTTGCTGGCCCGCTTACGTACGCGCGCGGCGCTGCCTGCTCCTGGTCGAAGTCCATGTTCCACGCCGGCCACTGCTTGGGAGCATCGTTGGAGATGGCAAGCCGGATGGGCGCGGCCAGCAACTCTTTGTTCAACGATTTGTCGAAGATGCTGGCCACATCGCCTTGCGCGTTCAAGGAGACGCGATAGCGCGCGTTTTCGAGAGTCGTGCCGCTTACCTTCAGACCCGCTGACGGCGCGGGCGTTTGGGCGCGGCGAACATCGTACACGGCATAGCCCACCGAAGGCGCCCTGGCGAGAAACAGGACCTTGCCGTTCTCAAGCTGCGCGGGAACTTCCTGTCCATCGGGGCCAAAAACGCGCACCGCCGTGGGCGCTGCGCCCGGAAAAGAAACCGCAGCCTCCACCACGTCTTCGCGCGCGATGTTGAGCGGGTTGTAGACCACGATCGGAATTCCGGCTGCCTGCGTGTCCAGTGCGGACGCGACCGCCTGCGTGGCGCTGGTCAGAACTTCGGCAAACTGGTTCATCGCAATCACGTCGTCGTTCTGGGCGAACTCGTAGGAGCGGGGCGTGGCCGTACCCGCGCCCGTATCGTGAAACTGGCCGCCCATGACCAGCGTCCAGGCATCGTTGAGGCGCTGCTGCGGATAGGCGCGGCCTCCCATCCATGCGGCGGCGACCGAAGCTTTCTCCGCGGCATCGGCCAGAATCTCATTCTTGCGATTCCAGCGCTTGTGGTAGGCCTGGGAGGTAAGCGAGCCGGCCGAGTGGTTGATCAGTTCCAAATCGCCTTTGTAGCGCGGCATCTTCGACTGCATCTCCGGCTTGATGTCGAGGAACATCTGGTCGGCGGCCGCGGAGATGACCGTCAAAGGCCCGTCGCCCACGCGGACCGGCGTGGCCTCTCCGGCCTCGGGCATGGGTTGGCCGGTGAACTCGCTCACATCGATCACCGCGGGGGGAAGCACCGCCTCCCCCTTGGTGACAATGGCTTCCAGCAGCTTCACCGATTTTTCGTCCACGGCCCCGCCGATGTCGCCGGTGCCGATGTAGTGATAGTCGGCGTAGACGCCGGTGACTTTTCCATCGAGATCGATGCGTTTCGGCCAGTCCTTCTCCTGCATCTCCTTCACGTAGTCAGCGATCTGCTCAGGCGAGAATCCGCTCGAACTGGCCCCGGGCAAGCTCGGCAATTTGAACTCCGGCGGCGTCTTGCTCAGGTCTGTGCGGACGCGGCTCCCGTAGTCGCCTGGATCCAACGCCGCCAGAATGGTCTCTCCGTCCGGGCCTTCCCAGATGCCCACATTGAACGGAATCCCCGGCCGCGTTTTCTCCGGCGAATCCGGTCCGCCGGCGGTGGTGGCAGAACTCCAGGTCAGCTTCTGCGTGGAGAAGCCTTTCACCCCGGCGTGCGCCAGAATCGTCGGCAGCGATGCGGGAAACCCGAAACAGTCCGGCAGCATGTATTCGGCGCTGGCCTTGCCAAACTCGTTGCGGAAGTAGGTGTTGCCATAAAGAACCTGGCGAATGATCGACTCCGCGCTGGGCAGATTCACATCGCCCTCCTCCACCGAGGAGCCGGCCGGATACCAGTTGCCTTTGGCCACGTACTGCTTCAGGCGCGCATAGTCGGCCGGATAATACTCCTTCATCAGCCGGTAGCGGTTGGACCCCGACCAATTGAAGACATAGTGCGGGTACTTGTCGATATAGTCGAAATTCACCCGCATCGTCTTGAGAAGGTATTCGCTGATCACCTGGGGAAACTCCCAGCGCCACTGGGTGTCGAGGTGGGCATAGGGGACCACGTAAAGCGTGGGCTGCCTGGTGATGTCCGGCGCAGTCATGGTCTGGGCCTGGGCGCAAGGCGATAGCGCCACCGCAAAGGTGAACAGGAATACATTGTGGAAGCGGGACATGGAACCTCCAATGAACCGGGCCTCGGGCGCCGGGAGGATTGTCTGATGCGGGCCACTGGCAGACAAGTGGAACGGGACCCAGATGGTATCGTTTCCACCGGGTCATGGTAAGGCCCTCGTTCTTCCCTGTCAAGCAAAACTGCATGCGTCTGGTGCGCAGCAGAATCGCTCCACCGCGGCCCTCGGATCGTTATCGGCGCGGAACCATCCTCGCCGCCCGCTATGCGGACATCTCATTTGCTGCAACCACCGGACCGATGAATATCATTGCGGCCATTGCGGAATGAATCAACCCTTTAATTTTCTTATGCGTATATAGATATCCATCTGGAATCAGCACCATGCGCGACTCCACACTACCCTTCCGTGTAGAACTGCGCGATGTTGCGGAATTTTCGCTGACGCGCGGCGACCAGGTTGTCGATGGGTGTGGCCTGGAGCGCGGCCAGATGCCTCTTCAACGCCGTGCCCAGCAGGCCAGCGCCGGCCTCGCGGTCGGTGTGAGCGCCCTCCGGGGGTTCGGCAATGATCTCGTCGACACAGCCCAGCGCGGCCACTTCGGGAGCGGAGATGCGCATGGCCTCGGCGGCCAGTTGCTTGTGGGCGGCGTCGCGCCACATGATGGCGGCGCAGGACTCGGGGGTGATGACAAAGTAGAGGGCGTTCTCGAGGATGAGGACGCGGTCGCTGACGGCCAGGGCCAGTGCGCCGCCCGAGCCGCCCTCACCGCTGATGACGGAGATGGTGGGCACGCGCAGGCGGGCCATTTCGCGGATGTTGCGGGCGATGGCTTCGGCCTGTCCGCGCTCCTCGGCGCCCAGGCCGGGATAGGCGCCTGGCAGATCGATGAAGCTGATGACGGGACGGCCAAACTTCTCGGCGATTCTCATCGAGCGGAGAGCTTTGCGATAGCCCTCGGGGTGCGGCATGCCGAAGTTGCGGCGGACCCGCTCCTTGGTGCTGCCGCCCTTGCGGTTGCCGATGACCATGACCTCCTGGTCGCCGAGCCGGGCCATGCCGCAGGCCACGGCGACGTCGTCGCCGAAGGCGCGATCCCCGTGAATCTCGCTGAAATCAGTGAAGATCCGTTCGAT
>JARLGE010000295.1 GCA_031296215.1 Occallatibacter sp. | reverse complement strand
CCGGCCCTGGCCTTCCCGGCCCTCCCAGGCTCCGCGCGGATGGTTGGCCCGGTCGGCCTCCATCTGCTTCCACTGCTCCGGCGTCAGCTTGCCGCGAATCGCCAGCAGGAACCGCGCGTTGGCCTTCTCCAGCTCAGCCCGCGCCGCCGCCACCTTGTCGATCTGGGCCAGTATCTGGCCTTCGTTCGGCTGGTCCTCCTTCATCATCGGCTCCAACTCAAGCTCTGCTTTTTCCAGGCTGCCGCGCAAATCCACCAGCGTCTCCCGGTGCTGTTGCAGCGTAGCGTCCATCGCCTTGCGCTGTGCGTCGGTCAGCTTCAGCCGCTCCACCGTCTTGGGGTTGTTCCACCAGTGGCCATGCTCGCCTTGCGCCCCGCCCTGCGCCCCGAAGGACCGCTCCATGGGCGGCCGATGATCCCCGAATCCCGCTCCCGGCCCACCCCCGCCTGGCTCCTGCGCCACAGCTGCCCCAGCGAGCAAAACGCCCGCAATCGCCATTCCCAGCTTTGCCGTAAACAATGCCTTCATCCTGTTCTCCTTCTCTCCTTTTTCGGAGAGTCCACATTTTCAGATTTGTTGTTTCCCATTCGATTTGCCGGGTCTTGCTTTGCTATTTGCTCTCGTCGCCGGCCATCATCTGAGCCAGCGGCTCCATGGCGCTCGGAACCTGCCGCGACACATCGCTGTCCACATCGGCCAGCAACGCCTCATCCGATATCTTGGCCCGCCCCTGTTGCTCCTCAAGCTGCTTCTGCTCGAGCACCGCGCGCTGCTGGGCCGCCATCCGCGCCCGTTCCAGTTGATGCCCCCGCTCCAGCAATCCCCCGCTCACGCTGCCGGCCACCAGCACGCACCCCAGAGCCCAACCCGCGGCCAGCCGCCAGCTTCGCCGCCGCACCTCGCCCGCAACCCTCCGCGGCCGGCTCAACGCCGCATCGCTCCAGGCGTGCACGCTGAGCTTGAAGTCCCTGAGCGCCTGCTCCAGTTCCAATTCCCCGGCGTCCAAAGCCTGCAACCCGGCCTGCTCCTTCAATCCGTCCGTCCCGTTCTCGTGCTTGTCCATCTTCTCGTGCGCTTCCATCCCGCTCATCGCTTTCCCCCCAGCTCCAGCCGCACCTTGGCCACCGCGCGGGAAAGGTGCGCCTTCACTGTCCCCTCGCTTAAACCCGTCGCCGCTGCAATCTCGTTCAGCTCCTGCTCTTCCACATAGCGCAGCAGAAACACTGTCCGCTGCCGCTCGCTCAATCGCTCCACTGCCTTCCCCACCTGCTTCACCCGCTCCTTGGCCAGCAACTGCTGCTCCACCGAGCTCTCGCCCGAGGGCAGCCACTCGCTGGCCTCGTCCAGGTCCACGGAGTTGCTCTGAGTCTTCCGCCAGAACTGCATCCGCCGGTTGCGCCAGTGGTCCTTCTGCAGGTTGATCGCGATCCGCATCAGCCAGGTCATCGCGCTCGACTCGCCGCGAAAGCTGCCCCAATTCCGGTGCGCCTTCAGAAAACACTCCTGCGTCAGCGTCTCCGCCAGGTCCACGTCGCGCGTCGACGAAAGCAGAAATCGAAAGATCTGCGGCCGGTGCCGCTCCACCACGCGAGAGAAATCCTCCGCGGCGGCATCGTGTGCCGTGGCCATGGTGATCGCTTCCACTGCGGTGCCGGCTGCCATCACCCATGTAGACGCCCGCACCGAGTCCGAGTTTACAACCCCTTGCATAATTCTCATCCATCCCTCGCATTCGGCTCCAGTGGCCGCGCCGGCGCCGTCTACCGCAAGCAGGCGGCGGGTGCTCCAGGTCTCGTCCGCCACCGCGGAAGACCTGGGAATCCACGAATCCAGGGTGCCCCATCCTTTCCGCGTCCTGTGCGGAAAGGGTGGGAAAGCGCGAAGCAAAACGACTGCTGAATCGAAGGTGGCCAGACTAGAATTGGAACAATGCGGTCCGTCATGCCCGAACCGCCCCATCCCAACTCTTCAGGAAGCCACCGAGGAACCCCAACCCCATGACCACCGCCGACGTCCACCCCGCCGAACGCACCCACGAACAGAAACTCGACCTGCTGGCCGAAGTGGCCATCCGCGTCGGCCTGGGCCTGTGCCAGGGCCAGGAGCTGCTCATGACCGCCTCGCTCGATGCCCTGCCCCTGGCGCGCCGCATCACCGAGCAGGCCTACCGCGCCGGCGCCTCGCTGGTCACCACGCTTTACAGCGACGATGAGGCCGCGCTCCTGCGCTACCGCCTCGCTCCCGACGCGAGCTTCGACCACGCCGCCAACTGGCTCTACGACGGCATGGGTGCGGCCTTCAAGAGCGGCGCGGCGCGCCTGGCCATCGCCGGCGGCAATCCCGCCCTGCTCTCCAACGAGGACCCGGACAAGGTCGGCCGCGCCAACCGCGCCGTCTCCCAGGCCTACCGCCCCGCCCTCGAGCTCATCACCCGCCACGCCATCAACTGGACCATCGTCGCCAGCGCCACTCCCGCCTGGGCCGCGTCCATGTTCCCCTCCGAAAATTCGGACGCTCCGGACGTCGCCCTGGCCAAACTCTGGGAGGCCATCTTTCAAACCACGCGCATCAACACCGGCGACCCGGTAGCCGCCTGGAAGACCCACGACGCCGGCCTGCAACGCCGCGCCGCCCTGCTGAACCAGAAGCGCTACGCGGCGCTCCAGTATCGCGGCCCCGGCACCGATTTCCGCCTCGGCCTCGCCGACGATCACCTCTGGCTCGGCGGAGGCACCACCGCCGGCAACGGTCTCTACTGCATCCCCAACATGCCCACCGAAGAGGTCTTCACCACCCCCCACAAAGACCGGGCCGACGGCACCGTCACCGCCACCAAGCCGCTCTCCCACCAGGGAACCATGATTGAAGGCATCCAGGTCCGCTTTGAAGCGGGCCGCATCGTCGAAGCCCGCGCCACCCGCGGCCAGGAAGTCCTCCAGAAGCTTATCGACACCGACTCGGGCGCGCGCCGCCTCGGCGAAGTCGCCCTCGTCCCCCACTCCTCGCCCATCGCCGCCAGCGGCATGCTCTTCTTCAACACGCTCTTCGACGAGAACGCCGCCTCCCACATCGCCCTCGGCCAGTCCTACTCCTCCTGCCTGCGCGAAGGAGACAAGCTGACCCCCGACGAGCTAGCCGCCAAAGGCGCGAACGACAGCCTCATCCACGTCGACTGGATGATCGG
>JARLGE010000294.1 GCA_031296215.1 Occallatibacter sp. | reverse complement strand
GTAGTTGTGGAAGGCGCCGACGATGGGCTGGCGCTCGACGACGTTGTACTGGGCCAGGTCCTGGAGGGTGAGCAGCGCGCCGCCTTTGTGAAGCTCGGCGATCAGCTCCTGGGCCATCTTGCCGCGGTAGAAGCTCTCGGGGTCGTCGGCGATGCGTTGGAGGGTGCGGGCGAGCTCGGGCTGGCGGAAGGTTTCGCCTTCTTTGTAAAGCTGGCCGCCGCGCTGGAAGATGCGCTTCGAGTCCGGGAACTTGGCCAGGTCGGGGTCGGTCAGCTCCTTGGCCTCTTCCGCGGTGAGGACGAAGCCTTTGCCGGCCAACTTGATGGCCGGGGCCATCACCCTGTCCAGGCCCAGCTTGCCGTATTTGCGCTCGGCGTAAACCATGCCGGCGACGGAGCCGGGGGCAGCAATGGAGCGGTAGCCGATGACGCTGGAGTCGAGGCTGGTTTCGGGGAGAACGTTGCCTTTGGCGTCCTGGTACATGGTTTCGGTGGCGGCCAGGGGCGCCTTCTCGCGGTAGTCGATGAAGGTGGAGCGGCCGTCGTGGGTCCGCAGCAGCAGGAAGCCGCCTCCGCCCAGGTTGCCGGCGGCGGGGTGGACGACGGCCAGAGCAAAGCCGGTGGCCACGGCCGCGTCCACGGCGTTGCCGCCGGAGCGAAGGACCTCAACGCCGGCGTCGGCGGCCAGGTGGTGCACGGCGACGACCATGCCATGAGCGGCGCGGACCGGCTGCTCGTCCAGATAGGGAAGCACGTTCTTCGTGCCCTCCTGCGCGGCGCTGTTGGGGGTGCCGAGCGCGACACCGGCAAGGGCGGCCAGGATGAGGAAGATACAGGGTTGATTCATGGCGTGGGAACAGGATATCGCGAATGGCTGCCAGCCTTATGGCTTGGCATGGCCGGCGCCCAGGGTGGGCGAGGAGAGAGTGGACAGCGAACCATCGTCCTCTAACCCGCCGGGCTCGCGCTCCAGATGCGGTTTTTTCTTGGAGCGATGCGCCCATCCAAACAGGCCGGGGCGGTGCGCCTTGTCGTCCACTTCGGGCAGCCCGCAGGCTTTGCGCGCCATGCGGCGGATGGCGCGGGAGATGGATGAGTCTTCCATGGCGATCGGCGTGGCCGTGTTCTGGGTGCGGCGTGCAGTGGCAAAATCGTCGGGTATCCTCCAGTCGATCTGCCGGGTCAGCGCTTTTTCCACCTGCTTGTCGTCCAGCAGCAGCGCCTGCGGCGTATAGCGGTTGACCACCACCTGCAGCCTGGGGCCGCGGGAGGCGAAGAACTGGCCGATCATGCGGTTGGAGTTGCGCAGCTCGGTGACGCCGATCTGCGTGACCAGGTAGAGGATGGCGGACTCATCGAAGAAGGCCGCATCCTTCAGGTCCATCCTCGATCCGGCGTCGACCACTACAAAGTCGAAGCTCTGGCGCGCCACGCCCAGCAGCCGGTCGATGGATTCCAAAGGGGGTTCGTGGGAGGAGAATTCACTTGGCGCGGCCAGCACCGCCAGCCCCGAAGTGTGACGGGCCAGGAGCTTGGAAAGAAACTTTCCATCCAGCCGGCTGGAGTTCTCGAGGGCGTTGAAGGTCGAATACTCGGTGACCATGCCGAGGTTCAGGGCAGCGTCTCCCAGCGGCAGGGAAAGGTCGATCAGCAAGGTGCTCTGCTGGGACTCCTGCGCCAGCGACACGGCAAAATTGGAGGCGATGGTGGTGACGCCGCACCCGCCTTTGGCGCCCAGGAACACGAACAGTTTCCTCGCGCTTCTTCGCACCGGGTGAAAGGAGGAACTGCGCACGGAGATGCGCGCCAGCGCGTCGGCAATGGTGGCCTGATTCAGCGGCAGGGTGAGAAATTCGCGGGCCCCGGCGCGCATGCAGCGCACCGCCAGTTCCAGATTGGCCTTGGCCGAACAGACGATCACGGTCGTCGACCCGATGGCGTAAATCCTTTCCACCAACTCCAGGGCATACTCCGGATCGCCGTCCAGGTCGACGATCACCACGTCGCACTGATTCTCCATCATGCGGGGCAGCTCGTCCAGGTTGGCAGGATAGGAGGAAAACTCCCGGATTGTCCCAATCGAGTATCCGGACAGAGCGTCAACCACGGCCTTGCGGCGCTGCTCATCCGTACCGATGAGCACAACAGACAGTGCGCCCGAACCGGGGGAATCCGGGATTTGCGAATTTGGCGCCATTGATCGTCCTGGTTAAGTCTAATTCGGGACAAGTGAATCGTCCACTTTCCCTCGCGGCTGGGGCGGGTGGCATGCCTGCGTCCGGCGCACGCGCTTTCAAGATCAACGGCGTCGAGGGGTGCCTCCTTGCAGACTGGCAATAGGACAGTTGATTACCCTGGTGGGGAAGCCGCGGTCTGGGAAGAGAGTTGGAGGTTCCTCATGCGCGTGGGTCCTGCACCGAAGGAGACTCTTCGATCCTCTTCCGCGTGTTTCCTCACTGCCCGAGGTTGAAGTTGAGGTCCACATCTACCGTGGAGTTTCCGTCGCCAGGCGCGAACCTCCACTTGCTCACCGCTTCCTCGGCGGCGCTTGCCAGCGTGCGATTGCCGCTCAATGTCTTGACTGCAGTGACCTTGCCTTCCGCGTCGACCGTGGCCTCCACCTTCACTATCCCGGTGATGCGCATGCGTTTGGCGATCTCAGGGTAGGCTGGCGCCACTTTGGACTTGATGGCGCGCTCGTCGGCCGCTTTGGCCGGAAGAGCCATCGCTACAGCCAGCACAAGTCCGGCTGCCTGAAACCAATGTCTTCCTGAGAGCTGCGATCCGCGCCCCTTGTGTGCACATCGATTCTTCAAAGTAACCACCTCCGCAAATGACCTGCTCTTTTGCGGTTATCGGCGGCAGTGGAAATGCTCGTCAGGGAAACTTCGCGATTTGGTTACCGAAGGCATGTGCGAAATCGAATCCGGAGGCGGGGAATTACTTTGAGCCCAGCTTCTTGGATGCGCCTCAGAGTGTGTCTACCTGTGCACGTTGCTCTCGGCGACGGCCGCAAAGGTCAGGTCCTGCGCCGGCGAGCCGCGCTCTTCCCGCCACTGGTCGAAGAGCCGCCCGTAGCTGAGCGTGATGTACTCCCCCTGCCGAATGCCCAGGCGCCGGGCCGTGCGGTCGATCCAATCCGGCTCGCCTTCGAGTTCGGCAAAGTCCCCGATGGGCGTCTCGTCCACCACGCAGTGGCCCTCGCCGTCAGCCCACTCGGTGCGCCACTTCTCATAGCAGAAGGCGGCCACCAGCCCCAGCGAGAGAAAGACCTGGGCCAGCGCCTCGCCGTCCGCGACCTCGGTCTCGGTCTCGATGCGGTGCTTGTGGGTGTCTTCGCCGGGCCCCGCGTCGGGCAGGCGCTTGTGGGTGAGCAGGCAACGGCCGGCGTAGTTGCGGATGCGCAGAATCTCGGTGCGCGCCCGCATCTGCCGGTCGGGCGTGTCGTAGAGGACATTCGACTCAAAGCTGCGCGGCGTCTGCAGCCGGAACCCCGCGTCCTTCAGGCGGCGGCTCAGCTCTTGCAGATCGTCCACGCGGAATTTGATTTCGGTCTCGACAGGCATGGGTTGGAGTGAGTATACGGCAGGGGACAGGAACCGGCGCGAAAGGCGACAATAGGAGCGTGAAGACCCTGCGACTGGTTGTGGACCCGGCGCACCTGGAAGCCGCCGGCGCTCAGGAAACGCTCGAGCGCGCGGCCCAGATTCTGCGCGCGGGGGGCCTGGTGGCGCTGCCCACCGAGACCGTCTACGGGTTGGGCGCCAACGCCTTGGACGCACAAGCCGTGAGCCGCATCTTCGCGGCCAAGCAGCGTCCCGCCTGGGACCCGGTGATTGTGCACATCGCCGCCTTGGCCATGCTGGAGGAACTAGTTACCGGCATTCCCGAGAGCGCGCATAAGCTGATGGCCGCCTTTTGGCCGGGACCCTTAACCCTGCTTTTGCCGCGCACTAGCGCCGTTCCCGACGCCGTCACCGCCGGCCGTCCGCTGGTGGGCGTGCGCATGCCAGCTCATCCGGTGGCCCTGGAGCTGATCCGCCGCGCCGGAGTTCCGGTGGCCGCGCCCAGCGCCAACCGCTTTGGCCACATCAGCCCCACCACCGCGGACCACGTGCTCGACGACCTCGACGGCCGCATCGATGCCGTCGTCGACGCCGGCCCTACCGACCACGGCGTTGAATCCACCGTGCTCGACCCCTGCCAGTGCCCCATGGTCATCTACCGGCCCGGCGCGGTGACAACTGTCCAGATTCGAGACACTGCCGGGGATGTGGAGGTCTTCCTGAACCCCCAGCCGCTGGCCGAGACAGCCCAGTCCGCGCAGCCGTCGCCCGGCGTGGGCCTGCGCCACTATGCGCCCAGGGCGCGGCTGGTGCTGGTGGACTGCACGCCTGCGGATTTGGCGCTCCGGCTGGCCGAAGCCGCGCTCGCCTGGCCGGGAGAGCGCGTCGGCGTGATGCTGCCTGCCGATGCGCCCGGCCAGATTCCCGGCGTCCTGGTTTGCCCCTGGGGGCGATGGTCGGCTCCGGAGTCGCTGGCGCACGGGCTCTATGCCGCTCTGCGCGCGCTCGATGCCCAGGGCTGCACGGTGATCCTCTGCCCCCTGCCGCCCGAGGCCGGCATCGGCGCCGCCATCCGCGACCGCCTGCGCAAGGCCGCGCGCGAGGACCTGGGGCAGTAGGGAGGAGGGAAACGGGAAGAGGGAAAGACAACCCCCAAAGCAGGCCGGGCTGTTCGGCTGGCCCGCTACTGCCCTTGCTCTCCCACCTTGTACATATACTTGATGGCGGATTTATAGACCAGCGTCTTCACCCTGCCGCGCACCTTGAGGCAGTTGCGGTCGAACCACTCGATGCAGCCTTCCACCTTCTCGCCGTCCTCCAGCACAATCACCATCGGCGTCTGCGCCTGGATCTGCTTCTGCAGGTAGAACAGTTCCGCTTGGCGATACGGGCTTTCCTCGTGGTGCATCTGGGCCGCGAAGCGAAAGGGAGGGGGTGCAGCGGAATTTCTTTTTACGCGGGATTGCCGGCCGCGGTCCTGGGTCGGGGACGCCTCCCCTAGGCCGGGACTCGGGACAGCGGGAATGATGGCTTGAACGCTCATGGGCTACGACCTCTCTTGGGGAAAGGGTCAAACTCCCCCGGGAAGAAACTCAAACTCAAAAAGCTGCCGGCGTCCTATCGGCCAAATGAAACTCCGCAAGAAAAGCTCCGATGACTGCCTGGCGTCGCGCGCCGCGGCTGCGGAGGCCTGGTACAAAAAACAGAAGCGTCTCCACGCTGCAGGGAGGGAAAAGCGTGTGCGCAATGAGATCGTGCGCCCATTGAATACCGGACTCCGGACAGTGTGGGATTGCTTGGTACTTGTAAGGATGCCACCAGACAAAGGGAGGTTGCCGGATATTTTTTGGAGGGGACGAGTGAGGGGGCGGACTAGAACCCCGCCTGGTTGCGCTCCAGGCCCACCGCCATCGCGTCCAGCGAGAGCGAGCGCAGCAGGTTGCGCCGCATGCCCTGCTCCACCTGCACGAGCGCCCGGGCCGCGCCGTCGATCCAGTCCACCGTGAGCCCCTGGGCCAGCCGCTCCAGCTCCGCGGCCAGGTCCAGGTTGCGCACCAGCCGGGGCGTGCCGGCAACCACCAGCAGCAGATCCTCGACGAGGCTGCCCAGCGCGCGCAGCAGGTTGATGCTCTTCTCCTGCCCGTCGGCCCCGGCGCGGTAGCTCTCCGTCGCGTGAAACAGTTGCGAGTAGTCGGGCTCCCCGAGCGCCGTGCGAAGAATCACCAGCGCATCCTGGCGGCTGGCCAGATAGACGCCCAGGTCGATAGTCAGAGCCCGTCCCACGGCTCCCTCGGCCAGGCGCGCGGCCAGGGCGCGGTCGGCGGGCTTCAGCTCCGGCCGCCGCTCGGCCAGCAGCAGCTCAAGATCGGACGCCGGGATGGCGCCCAGCCGGTGAATCACGGCGCGGGAGCGCATGGTGGGCAGCATCTCCTGGGGATTCTCAGTAAGCAGGATCAGCGAGGTGTGCTCGGGCGGCTCCTCCAGCACCTTGAGCAGCGAATTGGCCGCTTCCTTCATGAACGCCGACGAAGTAAAGATGGTGAAGGTGCGCCGCGCTTCGACTGGCGGGCGGTAGTAGGCCACGTGGATCACCTGCCGCACCTGGCCCAGCTTGATCAGCAGTTGCGGTGGGTCGGGCGGGACAATCAGCACGTCGGGGTGCGTCTGTATGAGGATGCGCGTCTCGCGCTTGTCGGTCTCGCGCAGCCCTTCGCGCGCTTCCACGGCCTCGGCCACGCGCGCCTCCAGGTCGCTCGCGTCGCCGATGCGGGAACAATTGGAGCAGACGCCGCAAAAATCCGGCAGGGGGCCGGATTCGGAGGGCGATTCGGTCGGATTCAGGCAGTTGAAGGCCTTCGCCAGCATCAGCGCTAGCGTGTACTTGCCCGCGCCTTTGGGGCCGGCAAGGATGAGCGAGTGGGGAAACCGCCCCGCGCGCATTCCCTCGCGGAGGTGCGTGACGGTTTGCGCGTTGCCGAGAAACTCCTGGAAGCCCACGAATTGAGTTTAGTGCATTTGCAGGGCGGCGAAGGGGGTCGAGCAATAGGGGGCATGGTCTCCCAACATTGCACAAAAACAAAGACGCGGCGAGGGGGCTCAGGCGCCCAGCGCGTGAGCAGGCAAGAAGCACGGTTTGGGTATAGGAGAATAATTGACAAGGACACTTGACATAATGTCGACGAATATGTAAAGGTAAGTTGTCACTAAGTAAAGGAGGCAAGACATGTTCTGTTTACCGAAGAATCCAGCAACGCGCCGCTACCTCTACCGGTTCCTCACCACGATGATGTTTTACGTCGTGTTTCTTGTTGGAGCGGTCTGGGCGTTTCCACGCTACCATCCAACTGGAGCGCTGGCCTACCTGCTGGCTATTCTGCCCGCGCTGCCCATCATCGGGGGCATCGTCGTGGTTGGGCTCTACCTGGCCGAAGAGAAGGACGAATTCCAACGAGCGCTGCTGGTTCAGGCCATGATCTGGGGCATTGGAGCCACCCTGTCGCTCACCACCGCGTGGGGATTCCTTGAGGTCTTCCAACTGGTCCCCCACATTGAGCTTTACCTTGTCTTTCCGCTGTTCTGCGTGCTGACCGGCTTCGCCTCCGGGGTGCTGAAGGCGAGGTACAGATGAAGAATCGCCTGCGTGTGCTGCGCGCGGAACGGGAGTGGTCGCAGGCCGACCTGGCGGAGAGGCTGGAGGTCTCGCGCCAGTCGGTGAATGCGATCGAGACGGGCAAGTACGATCCCAGCCTTCCGCTGGCTTTCAGGCTGGGAAAACTGTTTGGGATCGCCATCGAGGATATCTTCCAGGACGAACAGTAGCGAGGAGCTAATCGCCTGAGGATGGGCGCGCAGGCGGCGCCTGGGTGAGTGGAGATCAGGCCGAAGTCCGTGATGCGCTCAAAGTTCAACGATTCTCCAATCTTCAAGAATTGAGAAGGAGACTGAATATGAAACTGTGCTGCGGAATGATCCGTGGAGTAACTTCAATTTCTCTTGCGGCCGTCCGGGTGGCGGCAATGGCGTTGGGCCTGGTGGTTCTCAACGTTCCCGTGGGGGGACAGCCAGGGCCGGCGGCCGGTCCTACGCGGTTTTCTGTGGTGGTGGACGGGCCGGCGGCTGGGAAGGCCCCCGATGTGATTCTCATCCCTGGGCTGGCGAGCTCGCGCGATGTCTATGCAGCGGAGGCGAAGCTGCTATCGCCGAACTATCGCTTGCACCGGTTGCAGGTTGCGGGGTTTGCCGGGGAACCGGCGGGGCCGAACGCGAGCGGGCCGATCCTGGGGCCTGTAGTGGAACAACTGCACCGGTACATTGTGGACAACAAGCTGGATCATCCCGCGGTGATTGCACATTCGATGGGCGGGCTGATCGCATTGATGCTGGTCGACGCGCATCCGCAGGACGTGGGCAAGCTGCTGATCGTGGACACATTTCCGTTCTATGGCATTGTCTTCGGGCCGGCCGCGACGGTGGAATCGCTGCGGTCGCAGGCGCAGGCCATTCACGACTCTCTGCTGGGGCAGACAGCCGAGCAATTTGCAGCCACTGCGCCGCAGTTTGCAGCGCAGATGGTGGCCTCGCCCGAAGGACAGAAGCTGGTGGCCGCGGGGTCGGTTGCGTCGGACCGCAGAGTCTTTGCCAACGCCATGATGGAAGACATGGGCACGGACATGCGTGCAAAGATCTCGTCGATCAAGACCACGATCGCGGTGCTCTATCCGTATATGGCGGCGCAGGGGACGAAGGAGACGGTGGATGCTCTGTACGCCGGGGCCTACGCGGGGATGCCCAATGTGCACTTCACCCGGATCGACGATTCCAAGCACTTCATCATGCTCGACCAGCCGGCGGCGTTTCATGTGGCGGTGCTGGCGTTTCTGGGCGGGAAGTGAAACAGCGGGTCGACGAGTCAGCGGGCCAATCTGAATCCCGGGTTTTCCGTCGCGGCGGAAGACCTGGAGCCCCCGGCGCCTGGCTATGTTTCATTTCTGGCTGCATCCTTTCGCTCCGCGGGCGAATCTCTCCATTGAGCCGAGTCCATCGAGATTCAGGGCCGGTGACCGGGAGAGGAAATCAAAACCATGTTCAACGACAAAGCTCTGCGCGAACATGTGGTCAAGTTGCTCAAGGGCGGGGACGCTCACGCTATTTTTGAAGACGCGGTAGCGGATTTTCCCGCCGAAGCGCACGGCAAGACGCCGAAGGGGGCGGAACACTCGGCATGGGAGGTGCTGGAGCACCTGCGAATTGCGCAGTGGGACATTCTTGATTTCTCGACAAATCCCAAGTACAAGTCGCGGGAGTGGCCCAGGGAGTATTGGCCGGAGGCGGCTGCGCCGCCGGACGCAAAGGCCTGGGATCGAAGCGTGAAGGCGTATGGCGAAGATCTGAAGGCGATCTGCGCCCTGGTGGCGGACGACAAGACCGATCTGTTCGCCAGGATTCCGCATGGGGAAGGGCAGACAATCCTTCGTGAGGCGCTGGTGGTGGCCGATCACAATGCCTACCACCTGGGGGAACTGGTGCTTCTGCGGCGGTTGCTGGGAGTGTGGAAGTAGGGCCTTGTTGGGGTTCGGCGCTCCCACTCCGGGCGCAAGCGACGCGCCGATAAAGGGGCGCCTGGACGCCAGACCGGCCGCACAATCGGGAGCCTCAGCCGTGGGAAGTTGTATGCTCATTCCGACCATTTGCGGTGGTGCAGCGGATGGATCTGGGGTGGAATGCAAGCACGGAAGTGCCGGAAGAGAGCTCGAATGAAAGTCCAATCGGTAATCGTCCCATTGGTTCTTGGTTTATGCGTCGCGGGCGTCGCGGGGGCGCAGGCGGCTCCGGCCAAGCTGCCCGGCAACGGCTTGGCGCAGCACGACTTCCTCTACGCCGGCGAGTCGCACCAGCGCAACATCTTCATCGTGCGCGGCGGCAAGATTGCGTGGAGCTACTCGGACCCGGCCGGCAAGGGCGAGATCAGCGACGCCGTGCTGCTCTCGAACGGAAACGTCCTGTTCACCCACCAGGTCGCCGTCACCGAGATCGCGCCCGACAAGAAAGTCCTCTGGAACTACGACGCGCCGGCCGGCCACGAGGTGCATACGGCCGTGCCCATCGGAACCGACCGGGTACTCTACATCCAGAACGGCGACCCGGCCGTGGTGCGCGTGGTGAACATCGTCACCGGCGCTACGGAGAAGGAGTTTCCGCTCAAAACCAAACAGCCGCCCAGCACGCACGGGCAGTTCCGCCACGCGCGCCTCACTACGCAGGGCACGCTGCTGGTGGCGCACATGGACCTGAACAAGGTGGTCGAGTACGACGCGAGCGGCAACGAACTGTGGTCGTTTCCCGCCGACCGGCCCTGGGGCGTCACTCCGCTGGCGAACGGCAACGTGCTCATCACCGACAGCAAGGGCGTGCGCGAGATTACGCGGCGCGGCGACTCGGTGTGGAACTGGACCCCGGCCGATGCGCCCGGCTACACCTTCGCCAGCCTGCAGCAGGCTTGGCGGCTGCCCAACGGAAACACCGTGATCAACAACTGGGTCAACGAGTGGAACGCTCCCGCCGAGGCGCTGGTGGGGACGCTGCAGGCCATTGAAGTGACACCGTCGAAGCAGGTGGTGTGGGCGCTGGCCTCGTGGACCGACCCCGCCAGGCTGGGACCGGCGACGACCTTCCAGTTCCTCGATCAGCCCGCCGCAGCCGAGAACGTGCAATTCGGCGAGTTCAAGTAGAGCGAGTGTCCGGCCGTCCCACCGTAACCTTAAAAAACGCGGTGATGGGGTGCTGCCGGCCTCAACTGGCCGCCGAAACCAGCCGCGCCGCCACCGCTTCCACAATCCTGTCGTGGACCTCGTCGAGGCTGAGGTCGCCTTCGATCAGCACCACCCGGCCCGGTTCGCGCGCGGCGATCTCGCGGTACTTATCCCACACACGGTGGTGGAAGCCGTCCTGCTCCTGCTCGAAGCGGACCTCGTCGGCGCCCTCCTGTTCGGCGGCGCGCTGGTTGCGGCGGCGCGCGCGCTCCAGCGACACCTCCAGCGAGGGCAGCAGCAGCAGCGTCAGGTCCGGCTGCAGGTTGCCGCACAGCAGCCGGTGCAGCGCGAGGACGGGTTCGGAGCCAAGCTGTCGTCCGCCGCCCTGGTAGGCCTCGGTGGAGTCGGTAAAGCGGTCGCAGACCACGATTCTGCCCTGTTCCAGAGCCGGCCCGATCACTTCCGCGATCGCTTGGGCGCGGTCGGCAAACATCAGCGCCATCTCCGTCATGGGGGCCAGTTGGCTGGAGCGGGAGTCCAGCACCAGAGTGCGGATGAGGTCGCCGGTCTCGGTTCCGCCCGGCTGGCGGGTGAGAACGGGATCTTCGCCGGGAAAGCGCTTCTTCAGCCAGCCGGCAAGCCGCCGGATCTGCGTCGTTTTGCCCGATCCATCCAGGCCTTCCAAGGTGATAAACAAGCCGCGCGCCATGCGCTGAGTCTAGCACCGCGCAAGCCGTTCAACCGCCGTCCGGGCCGGCCAACAAAAAGAAGAGGGAGAGACGACTCTATTGCGTTTGTGTTACAAAAGGATGGTTTTTAATCGCCGCGGAAGCTGCGGTCCGGGCTCCGCCAGGAGTCGAGTGTGAATTTTCTGAAAATGAACAAACTCGCATCGTCTGCTTTTCTTCTTGTGGCCGTGCTCGCAGCAGGTCGTCTCAACGCTCAAAACCTCACCCTGGAAGGCCAGACCGGCGGCTTCCTTACGCCCACGGCGTATGTCGTCGAGTCGGGCAAGGGGCACTTCTTTTCTCATCCTGCCGTCGGCTTCCACTTCATCGACGCCTCTACGGTGATTGGCAAGATCGAAACTTTCAGCATCACCGAAGGGTTCGCCAACCGGGCCGAGGCCGGCTATACGCGCAGCGTGCACCAGCTCGGCGGCACGCCGACGGCCACCGCCACCAACGCGGCCACCAGCAACCTCTGGGACTTCGACGGCATGAACGTCTTCCACGGCAAAGTCGTGGGCATCAAGGACGGGCAGTTCGGCCCCTGGACGCCGGGGATTGCCGTCGGCGGCGTGGTGCGCACCGGCGACAAATTCGTCTCCGGCGCGGCTGGCCCTCTCGCCGTCGAGCTCTACGATCAGTTCTGCATCGCGACCGAAGAATGTGCGCCGGTGGCTGTCCCGGCCGCCAAGGCCTACACCAACGGAGACATTTACATCTCCTTCACCAAGACCTGGGCCAAGCCGCCCGTTCCCTTTCTGTTGAACGTGGGCTGGAAGGCCACCAACGCAGCGATCTTCGGCATCGGCGGTCAGGCCACCCGCTTCGGCGGACGCCTCTACGGCGGGCTGGGCATTCCGCTGCCCATCGGCCACGGCTTGGTGGCCGTGCCTTCGGCGGGATTCACGCAGGAGCCGCCGACGGTCAAGGGTCTGGGCCCCGCTCCCCCCAACGGCATCCCGCTGGTGGCCGGCAAGGCCGACCTGCCCACTACGATGGACTACGCCGTGCGCTTCACCCAGCGCGAGCATCCCCACTTCGCCTTCGATATCGGCGTCGGCCAGGTGGCAGGGAATATCGGAGCGATCCCGGTCGCAACCGGCTTGCCGCCGCCCTACCCGGCCGTCGTCGACGTGCCCGTGAACCTCCAGGCCCGCCACGTGGTGGGCATGGGCATCAGCATCCGGCCATGAGGTGGAAGTTTTTGGCTGAATAGGAGCCCCTTTCGGGCAACTAATCCGGGTGGGAAGGGTTCCCATTGACGTAGACTGGGCGCGCCATCGCGTTTCAGTCGTCGCTCTGCAAAAAAGATCAGGAGGATTCTCATGCGCTTGTTCCGCCTTGCCCGATTGTCTCTGCTGGCTCTGCTTGTCTCGCTCATCCCCGCGTCTTCCCAGGCTGGCATCTTCATCAGCGTCGGTTTCGCGCCGCCGGCGATGCCAGTCTATGTGCAGCCACCGTGCCCCGAGGACGGGCTGATGTGGATCCCCGGCTACTGGCACTACGGCGAAATGGGCTACTACTGGGTCCCCGGCGCCTGGGTTCCCGCGCCGGAGCCCGGATTTCTCTGGACGCCCGGCTACTGGGGCTGGGGCAACGGCCTGTATATCTTCCATGAAGGCTACTGGGGCCGCCACGTGGGCTACTACGGCGGCGTCAACTACGGCTTCGGCTACATGGGCGTGGGCTTCGCCGGCGGCGAGTGGCGCGGTGGCCGTTTTGCCTATAACACCGCAGTGGTGAATGTGAATACAACAGTGATTCACAACACCTACGTGAACACCACCATCGTCCACAACACCACCATCGTCAACAACAGCCACACCGCTTACAGCGGCGGTCCCGGCGGCATCAATCATCCAGCCACCCCCGAGGAGCGGGTAGCCGAGCACGAGCAGCACCAGCCGCCATCGTCCGTCCAGCAGCAGCATCTCCAGGCGGCCCAGCATAGCCCCAGTTCGTGGGCCAAGAACAATGGCGGCCACCCCACCACGCTGGCGGTAGCCAAGCCGTTTTCGCCCACCCATCCCATGCCTGAGGCGCGCAATATCGGCTCGCAGGCGAGCGGTTCCGGCGCGGGCAAGAGCACTCTCACGCCGAACGGACCGCACCCGAATGCC